>DWZJ01000028.1 GCA_019118245.1 Candidatus Oscillibacter excrementigallinarum | reverse complement strand
CTGTTTTTGTTGATTGCGTGCCCCCAATTGGTGCGACCGTTGTCAGCCATCGTCTATGTATTTCCCTGACAGAGAGCGGCTTCTGGGATTTTATTGATGGAAGTTTTAGTTGATAATTTCCATGTGATTCGGTATGATGGAAGAGGATCATCAGACCTTATGGTTTGAAAAGAAGCAGCCAACCATATAAAAGGATCACAAGCAACTTACACTGTACGCATGGAATCGTGCGTGGTGTAGGCGGAAGTTTTTGGGAGATGTACACGGATCAGTTAGAGATCACTTGGATCCTATATAAAAAATGGATTTTGCCTGTGGAGGAGACCACATCTGGGGGGGAGATGCGGCTTCTTTCTCGCGGCCTTTTCACGCCCTGCGTCAGCCTGTCCAAGTGACAGGGTGGCGCGGGGCGTTTTTCTATCTTTGGAGAGGAGTCAACGAATATGAGTCTGAAATACACCTGCCCCGGCTGTGGGACCCCTTTGTGCTGGGCAGGGCGCCTGTGCCCCTGTTTTACGGGTGCGCCAGCGAGGATGTGAACACCATCGGAGGCTTTGGCAACTGGGTGCAGGACGCGGAATACACCGCCTGCCCCCACTGCGGAAAGCCCATGAAATACCTGGCTCAGATCCAGTGGGATACGGTGTTTGACTGCGCGGAGGGCACGCTCTACATCGAGTTCTGCCCGGACTGCCAGATCGTATCCATGCAGCACCAGCAGACCTGAAAATCGTCTGAACTGTGCTTACGGGAGGACACCATGAGAAAAATCAAAGACTTTGCTGCTCTTTACGCATCAGAAGATGAGGAAAAGCAGGTGCTGATCCAGACCGGTATCAGCGCGGACAAGACCTTCCTGGATACCTTCTGGGCGGCGCATACCTATGCCCTCGCCATGGCGGATGTCCAGACGGGACAGGTGAGCTCCGGCCGGTGCTGCCTGAGCTGGCCGCTGACGGACAAGGAACGGGAAGCCGGCGACTATTCCAAGCGGTTTACCAAGGGTCAGATTTACCGGATCAAGGTCCGCGGCTCCCTGAAAAAAGGCCTCAAAGCTGCCAACATTGAGGGATAAGAAGGCGCAGGGATGAAGCTGAATTGTAAACGCATTGATTTTGCATACACGCCCGGCGAGGAGATCTTCACCTTTCCGAGGAATCGGGACTGCCCTTTCTCTTCGATGCAGCGGAGGAACTGACTGCTGATCCTGCCGCCATGGACACGGTGGGGAACATGCTGGACGAGGCGGAGGAACTGGCGGAAAAGGCCAAGGCCGCCATCCAAGGGGCTCTGGCGGATGAGGGGAACCCCTATCACGGCATCGTGACTTACTTCATGCAGTTCCGCCGGGATGAGGTGCTCCTGACATCGCGGCGGAGCTCTTTCCGGGGAACGACCCGGTCAAGCTGTTTGAGCTGGTCTACTTCCAGAAGCACGCACCCAGGGAGGTGCTGGAGCACTGGAACATCCTGGTGGGCCGTCAGCCCTCTCCGAACACCGGCCTGCGCACCGAGGACGGCTGGGACATCTCCGGGAAGGATGTGCAGATCTGGCTGGAGGAGGCCCTCGCCGCCGGGGACGGCCCGGAGATCCTCACCCTCACCGGCGGGGCCACCGGCTTTGTGCTGCTGTCCAGGGGGGTGGGACAAGGAGCAGTTCATCCGGGACATGCAGGAAAAGTGGGACATCCCCGTGGAGGAATACGACGCCGGCGGGGAGAAGGACGATGACGCGCTGGGGTTTGAGGTGGGCGATATGCTGGCCGCTGTCAGCCTGGCCGACTGTCCTATCCCCGGCGGCGAGGCCAACGCGGAAAACAACTATATGTGGGAGGATGCGGTCAAAGCAGCCAGGGAGCACCGCGCCCATCTTCTGGTGGCGGTGCTGGGCACCGACGCCGACCCCAACGACCTGCGGGACTTCCTGGCCAGTCTTGTGTCCTATGTGCTGGAGAACGATGTGGGGCTCCGCGACGGGGAGACCATCGGCTTCACGGCGGACGACAAGCACGCCATCACCCGCAGCCCCGGCGTCGGCCTGCCGGAGGAGCAGATGACCCTGAAGATCTCCTGGAGATCCGACGGGGATGGTCCGGACGAGGGCGGCGATGACCCGGATGACGGTGAGGATGATGTGGTTGAAATGGATGACGGAGCCTTCCATCTGGAGACCATTCAGGAAAAGAGTCTGCCGGTGGATGAGATCAACGCCTACAACCACATGGCCATCTACCTGCGCTGGTGCATGGAGCATGAGTACCTGTGCCCGGCGCTCCGGGGCCACATCCAGTATTTTGCCGCCAGTTACAGCAAAAGCGCCGACCATGAGGGCCGGGCTGCCATCCGGGTGGACGGCGCGGAAGTGCTGCGGAGCAACTTGAGGAGGGAACGGCATGAAAACGGTCATCTGCTTCGGCGACTCCAACACCTATGGCTATGACCCCCGGTCCTATCTGGGGGGACGCTACGGCCCGGACAGCCGCTGGGTGGACCTCCTGGCGGCGCGGACCGGCTGGGACGTCCGCAACCAGGGGCAGAACGGCCGGACCATCCCCGGCGGGCCGGTGCCCTTCCCGGCGGACACGGACCTGCTGACCGTCATGCTGGGCACCAACGACCTGCTCCAGGGCCGCGGCCCGGAGACGGCGGCGGAGCGGATGGAGCGGTTCCTCTCCGCCCTGGACCTGGAGCGGGGGAGGCTCCTGCTGATCGCGCCGCCGCCCATGGCCCTGGGGGCCTGGGTGCCGGACCCGGCGCTGGTGGAGGCATCCCGGGACCTGGCGCCCCGGTACCGCCGCCTGGCGGCGGAGCTTGGGGTCCGGTTCGCCGACGCCGGGGCGTGGGGCGTGGCCCTGGCCTATGACGGCGTCCACTTCGCGCCCCAGGGCCACCGGGCCTTCGCGGCGGGCCTGTGCGGGGCCCTGGGCCTGTGACCCCGGACACGAAAGAGGCGCCCCCGGAGCAAAATGCTCCGGGGGCGCGTTTTTGCCGGGAGAGCCCGGGACTCAGGCGCTGCGGCGGGAGAAGTCCGCCAGCAGCGCCGCCGGGTCGCCGCAGGTCATCAGGCCGCTCATGACGCAGCCGCCCCGGGCTCCCGCCGCCAGCACGGCGGGAAAGTTCCCCGGCGCGATGCCGCCGATGGCCCACACGGGGATGTCCGCGGCCCGGCAGACCTCCCGGAGAAACGCCAGGCCACGCCCGGGCGTTCCGGCCTTGCAGGCGGTGTCGAACACGTGGCCGGCGGTGATATACGTGCAGCCCAGGGCCGCCGCCTCCCGGGCGTCCGCCGCGCTGTGGCAGGAGGCGCCCAGGCGGCGGAACCGCTTTCGGCTCTCCGGGGACAGCAGCCGGAGGGCCGGCAGGGGCAGGTGGAGCCCGTCCGCCCCCAGCTCCTCCGCGATGTCCGGGAAGGCGTGGAGGATGCAGGGCACGCCGCGGCGGCGGCAGATCTCCAGGACCTGCCCCGCCAGGGCGCGGTAGGCCGCCGGGGACAGGTCCTTCTCCCGCAGGACGATGCCGGCGGGCCTTGCCGCCGCGATCCGCTCCAGCCGGACGAGAAAGTCCTCACGGCACAGCTGCCGGCTGGTGACACAGAGGATGTCAGACATAGAGGTAGTCGTTGAGCACCGGCTGCAGGCCCTCGGCGGAGATGTCGTCGTACATCCTGGCGAAGCTGCGGCTGTCGTTGATCTCGAACTGCTCGTCCCCCTCGGCGCCGCCGGTGTCCCTGCCGGTGTACTTGCTCTCGTGGTCGCCGATGCCGGTGGAGACGCCGGCGGACACCTTGGTGGCGGCGATCTTCACGATGCCGTTGCGGAACTGGGCGCTCTCCCGGGAGGAGACGGTGATCCCGGCGAAGGGCAGGAAGATGCGGTAGGCGCACAGCACCTGGCACAGCTGCCGCTCGTGGACGTCCCGGGGGTTGATCTTGTCGTTGTTGATGATGGGCCGCAGCCGGGGGCAGGACAGACTCATCTCCGCGTGGGGGTACTTGCGCTGGAGGTAATAGACATGGAGGCCGGTGGCCAGGGCGTCCTTGCGGAAGTCCGCCAGCCCCAGCAGGGCGGAGAAGCCAACGCCCCGCATCCCGCCCATCAGGGCCCGTTCCTGGGACTCGAACCGGTAGGGCCAGACCCGCTTGTGGCCCATCAGGTGCAGCGTCTCGTACTTGGCGGCGTCATACGTCTCCTGGAACACGGTCACATAGTCGGCGCCGCACGCCCGGAGGTAGCGGTACTCGTCGCTGTTGACGGGGTAGATCTCCAGCCCCACCATGCGGAAGTACTTCCGGGCCAGGGCGCAGGCCTCGCCGATGTACTCCACGCCGCTCATGGAGCGGCTCTCGCCGGTGAGGATCAGGATCTCCTCCATGCCGGAGTCGGCGATGACCCGCATCTCGTGCTCGATCTGCTCCCGGTTCAGCTTCATGCGCTTGATGTGGTTGTAGCAGTTGAAGCCGCAGTAGATGCAGTAGTTCTCACAGTAGTTGGCGATGTACAGGGGCGTGAAGAGGTAGACCGTGTTGCCGAAGTGCTTCCGGGTCTCCAGCCGGGCCCGCTGGGCCATCCGCTCCAGAAACGGCTCCGCCGCCGGGGAGAGCAGGGCCTTGAAGTCCTCGATGGAGCAGGTCTCGTGGTGCAGGGCCGCCTCCACGTCCCGGGCGGTGTACCGCTCCGGGTCGTAGGCGTTCATCTGGGAGATCACCTTGTCCATCACGTCCGACTGGATGCGCTCCATGCCGGGGAGATAGGCCATGTGGTCCGTGCGGCTGGAGGGGTCCGTCTCCAGCCGGTGCTTGATCTCCAATGCTTTGGGGCTGAGGAACTCGGAGTCCACAAAAAACTGGTTTTCCTGATTTTCCATGATGTCCGCCCCCTTAGTCCCGCAGGAAGCCGGTGAGGGGATCGGAGGCCGCCGCGCCCCGGACCAGCACCCGGCCCAGGCCGGAGAGGTACGCCTGCCGGCCGGCCTCGATGGCCTTGCGGAAGGCGGAGGCCATCATGGGCAGGTCCCCGGCGGTGGCCAGGGCGGTGTTGGCCATAATGGCCGCCGCGCCCATCTCCATGGCCTCGCAGGCCTGGGAGGGCCGGCCGATGCCCGCGTCCACGATGATGGGCAGGTCGATCTCGTCGATGAGGATCTGGATGAAGTCCCGGGTGGCCAGGCCCTTGTTGGAGCCGATGGGGGACGCCAGGGGCATCACCGCCGCGGCGCCGGCGTTCACCAGGTCCCGGGCCGCGTTCAGATCCGGGTACATGTAGGGCAGGACGATGAAGCCCTCCTTGGCCAGGGTCTCCGTGGCCCTGACGGTCTCGTAGTTGTCCGGCAGCAGGTATTTGGAGTCGTGCATGATCTCGATCTTCACGAAGTCGCCGCAGCCCAGCTCCCGGGCCAGGCGGGCGATGCGCACCGCCTCGTCGGCGTTCCGGGCCCCGGAGGTGTTGGGCAGCAGGGTGACGCCCTTGGGGATGTAGTCCAGGATGTTCTCGTGGTCCTTGGTGTTGGCCCGGCGGACCGCCAGGGTGATGATCTCCGCCCCCGCGTCCCGGACGGCGGACTCGATGAGCTTCAGGGAGTATTTCCCGGAGCCCAGGATAAAGCGGGACGTGAAGGCGTGCCCGCCGATGACCAGCTGGTCGTTTGTCTGCTGTGTTGTCTGCATGGTGATCTCCTCATTTCTTTCTGAATTCTGCCGTCAGCTGCCGCTGCGTCATGGATCTGTCTCCCCGGCCAGCAGCCGGAGGACCATGTGGGCCTGGTGGGCGGCGCACACCAGCACCCGGGCGGACACCAGGCCCAGCCCCCCGGCGGAGTCGGAGGTCTCGTCCCCGCACAAATACAGCCGCCCGAAGGCCCGGCGGGTGCGGATGGTGTTGGCGCTGCCCAGCCCCGCCATGCCGGAGGCGGCCACCAGGGGCTTTTCCGGAAACCGCTCCAGCACGCCGGAGACCAGCATGGCCTTGGCCTCCGCCCGGTCGAAGCACTCGCAGATGATCTCGTCCTCCGCCAGCAGGTCCGCCAGGTTTTCCTCCGTCACCCGGAGGGTGTCGGTCCGGACGGCGCAATAGGGGGCGATCTGTCCCAGGGTGTCCCGCAGGGCGTCGGTCTTGTACTGTCCCAGCTGGCCCGCCGTGTACTGCTGGCGGTTCAGGTTGCTCAGGTCCACCCGGTCGAAGTCGATCAGGTGAAGATGGCCCACCCCCGCCCGGGCCAGGGCGATGGCCGCGTTGGACCCCAGCCCCCCCAGGCCGCAGACCGCCACCCGTCCGGCGTCGAATCTCGCCTGGAGCTCCGCCCCGTGGCGCGCCTCCAGAGCCCGGCGCATCTCTTCCCGTGTGGGCGTCATCTCAGCCGCCCCCCACGAAGCCCACGATCTCCAGGGCGTCCCCGTCCGCCAGCACCGTCTCGCCATAGAGCCGCTTGGGAATGATCTCCCCGTTGCGCTCCACCGCCACCCGGCTCAGGCTGTAGCCCGCGCCGGCCAGATAGTCCGCCAGGACGCGGCCCGCCAGGTCCAGCGCCTCTCCGTTGATCTTGACCAATCCATCTCCTCCTTTCGCAGCAAAAAAGGCCGCACGAAAGTGATACACCCGTGGTGGTGTACCCCTTCGTGCGGCCTTTGCCTTGCACTCTGCGGATTATTATAGCACGGAGGCGCGGAATGTCAAGCGGTCGTTTCCCCTGCCCGCCGGACACAGAAGAAGCGCCCCCGCCGAAGCGGAGGCGCGTTTTCGCGGGCCCGGCTCAGTCGCCGGCGCCGGTGTGGATGACCTTGCCCACGTTCCAGAAGCGGGCGGCCTGCCTGGCGGCCGCCAGGCGCTCCTCCGGGGTGGAGAAGGACAGCTCCGCCGTGCGGCAGCCGCAGTCCAGGCAGGTGACGTACAGGCACCAGCCGTTCTCCTCCTCGATCATCCCCGGGCCGTGGCACAGGGGGCAGTCCTGCAGGTCGATGTCCTGATAGAGTTCCACGTTTCCGTCTCCTTTTTCCGTGATGGGCAACAGTATACCACGCTTTGGCCCGGGACACAACCGGGCCGCCCGGGATTTTCGTCAGTGGCCGGAGGGCTTCCGCTCCACCAGGGCCCGTTCCGTGGTCAGGTCCGCGTGGAGCAGGGTGGCGAGGATCACGGCCATGGGCAGGGCGGTGACCCAGATGGCCCGGCCCACCAGCAGGTGGCAGAACACCGTGCCCACCACGGCCCCGGCGGCGAAGAAGAACAGCATCTCCGCGTGGCGGGCCAGCCTGGGCCGGTGGCTCCGGTCCCCGGTGCGATGGTGGCGGACCTCCTTGGCCAGGCCCACGCCGATCTGCCGGATGTGGTTGGTGGCGAAGGTGGTGGCCACCGGGATGCCCTCCGCCTGGCGGAAGGTGTTGTACTGCATGGAGGCGATGAAGTTGATGCCCACCTGGGCGAGCTGCACCGGGGCGGACTCCGGCAGCAGGCCCAGGAGAAGGACCGCCAGGATCTCGATGCCGATCAGCAGGGTGTCCCACCGGACCGGGAGATGGTGCTTGACCGGGTTGGGCGCCAGCTCCGACACAAAGGCCCCCAGGATGTAGGCGGAGAGGGGGATCAGGTAGTACAGGGCCTCCCCCCACTGGGCGGAGCCCAGGGCCATGGCCATCAGCACCACGTTGCCGGTCTGGGCGTTGCAGAACACGCTGCCCCGCAGCAGGTAGGTGTACGCCCCCCAGAAGCCCGCCACCGCCGTCAGGGTGAAGTACACCCAGTTCCGCTCGCAGGTCAGGTATTCC
The DNA here is from genome assembly GCA_019118245.1 of Candidatus Oscillibacter excrementigallinarum. Classification (GTDB taxonomy): domain Bacteria; phylum Bacillota; class Clostridia; order Oscillospirales; family Oscillospiraceae; genus Oscillibacter; species Oscillibacter excrementigallinarum. The sequence continues at coordinate 20,094 of DWZJ01000028.1, read as the reverse complement.
GTTTTGCGCGCATTGGGCTCCATCGCAGTTCAGCCGCCTTTTTCATGGGATGGAACGATTATACCACACCTGACGCCGGATGGGGAGAAGATTTTGCCTGGACTTCACAAAGGCCCGCCCATACATTTTACACAAATCTGCTATACTGGAGCCCACAGAACGACGGGAGAAAGGGGCGATGGGATGTATCCGGTGCGGCTCCTATTCGGACTGCTGGGGGGACTGTTCCTCTACCTGGCGGTCCGGTGGCGGCGGGACGCCGGGGCGTGGGCCGGGGCCCGCCTGCTGCGGGCCCGGGTGACGGCGGTGCGGTATGGAGAGGTCTGGGAGGACGGGACCACGGTGGACGACGCCCGGTCCACCGCCCGCGTCACGGCAGCCTTCACCTGGGAGGGCCGGGAGTACCTGGAGGAGCGGACCTACCAGGGCATCCGGGAGGCCCCGGCGGTGGGGGACGTCCTGCCCATCCTGCTGGACCCGGAGACCGGCGCGTGGGCCCCCAGGACGGAGGTCCGGCACCACTGGCTGCTGATGGGGGCCCTGGCGGCGGTGTGTCTGGCCACGGCCCTGGTGTTCACCCTGGGCGGGGACCGGGCCGCGGCGGAGCTGACCGCCTTCCGGGTGGGCGCGCCCAGCCTGACGGCCTGCGTGTTCCTGGCGGCGATGGGGGCCCTCTGCGGCCTGGGGGCCTGGGTCTGCGTGCGCTTCCTGATGCCCATGGGGCTGCGGCCGGTGGTCTATCCCCTGGCCTGGGGCCTGGCCCGGGCCCTGGGGCGGGGGGAGCCGGTGGAGGCCCGCTGCCTGGGCGTGGTCTGCCAGCGGGACAGCGACGGCGCGCCCAGCTATTTCCCCTATTTCGCCTGGAAGGGCCCGGCGGGGGAGGTCCGCTGGTGCGCCCCGGACGCCATGGGCCGGCGGCGCTACCGGGCGGGGACGACCTACCGGCTGTACCGGGACGGCCGGACGGGCCGCCTGCTGCGGCCTCCCACCGGGCGGGAGATCGCGGCGGTGCCCCTGGCGCTCCTCCCCCTGCTGTTTTTCGGGATGATGACGCTGTCCATGCTCCTGAGCGCCGCCGGGCTGCTGCTCTGCGCGGCGCTGAGCGCGCCGCTGCCGTAGAGAGGCGCGGAGGCGGCTGTGGATTTTTTCCGCCGTCCGTGGTATGATGGGGTCCGGCGGGACGCGCATAGCGGGCCCCGCGGCTGGGCAGGCTGAGAGCGGACGCGCGCGGACAGCCGCGCCGCATTTGAACAGGGGGAGGAAGCCATGATCCTGTATTTTTCCGGCACCGGCAACAGCCGCTGCTGTGCCAGGCTGCTGGGGGAGCTGCTGCACGATGAATGCCTGGACGTCTTTTCCATGATCCGGGCGGGGACCGGAGGGGAGCTGCGCTCCGAGACGCCCTGGGTATTTGTGTCCCCGACCTATTCCTGGCAGCTGCCCCGGGTGATGCGGGACCTGATCCGGCGCAGCAGCTTTTCCGGCAGCCGGGACGCCTATTTCGTCATGACCTGCGGGGAGGACGTGGGAGCCGCCGCCCAATGGAACCGGCGGCTCTGCGGGGAGGCGGGCCTTCGGGACAGGGGCACCTGTCCGGTGGTCATGCCGGAGAACTATATCGCCCTGTTCCGTGCCCCGGAGGAGACAGAGGCCCGGGAGATCGTGGCCGGGGCCCGTCCGGTCCTGGAAGAGGCCGCCGCCAGGATCCGGCGGGGCGAGGCGTTCGCGCCCGGCCGGACCGGCATGCTGGACCGGCTGAGATCCGGCCCGGTCAACAGCCTGTTCTACCGCTTTTATGTGCGGACAAAGCCCTTCGCGGTGTCGGACGCCTGCGTGTCCTGCGGCAGGTGTGAGCGGAGCTGTCCCCTGGGCAACATCCGGCTGGAGAGCGGCAGACCGGTGTGGGGGGACCGCTGCACCCACTGCATGGCCTGCATCTGCGGATGCCCGGCGGAGGCCATCGAGTATGGCCGGATCAGCCGGGGCAAGGTCCGCTATCAGTGTCCGGAGTGAGCGGCCGCCGGCGCGGCGGACAAAAACGCGCCGCCCCGGAGGAGACCTCCGGCGGACCCGGCGGCCATCCCCCATAAGATGATGGACCTGCCCTTCTGCCATATGCACGGCGCGGAGCGTGCCCGTCTGCACCTGCAGCGCCCGGAACGGCCAGTGCATCGGCAGGCGCTGCCCCTTCTCGGCGGTCCGGTGAGGGCGCCTGGGCCCGCCCGGTTGACAGCGCCCGTCCGGTCCACTATACTGAAGGCATGAGGAGGGGAGACAGGGCATGACCGTTCAGGACTTTTTTCCCATCTGGGACCGGCTGACGCCGGACCAGCAGACCCGGCTCCGCGCCAGCGCGGTCCCCAGGACCGTCCGGCGGGGCGCGGTCCTGCACAGCGGGGACGCGGACTGCGCCGGGCTCCTGCTGGTGCGCGCCGGGCAGCTGCGGGCCTATATCCTCTCCGACCAGGGGCGGGAGATCACCATCTACCGCCTGTTCGAACGGGACCTGTGCCTGTTCTCCGCCTCCTGCATCCTCCGCTCCATCCAGTTCGAGGTCACCATCCAGGCGGAGAAGGACACGGACCTCTGGGTCATCCCCGCGGAGGTCTACCAGGGCGTGATGGAGGCGTCCGCGCCGCTGGCCAACTACACCAACGAGCTGATGGCCAGCCGGTTCTCCGAGGTCATGTGGCTGATGGAGCAGGTCATGTGGAAGAGCCTGGACCGGCGGCTGGCGGCCTTTCTGCTGGAGGAGGCCGCCATCGAGGGGACGGACACGCTGCGGACCACCCACGAGGCCATCGCCAACCATCTGGGCTCCCAGCGGGAGGTCATCACCCGGATGCTGCGCTATTTCCAGAGCGAGGGCATGGTGGAGCTCTCCCGGGGCCGGGTGGCCCTGCTGGCGAAAGACCGGCTGCGGGCGCTGGCGGAGGGGACGGCATGAAAACGTGAGCAGCTTGTCGAAAAGGCTTTTTCGACAAGCTGAGTCCCAGATACCTGATGGTATCTGGGACTTTCTGTTTCATCATCCTGTACCCGCGGCTTCGGTTACCTCCCTGTTCCGCGGGACCGATCCTCCTGGGGCTCCGTTCTGTCCGCCCGGCCTTACATATCCAGGGCGTGGAACTCGTCCAGGTACTTCTCCGTCACGAAGTCCACCAGGGCCGCGGCCCGGGCGATGTCCTCCGGCCCGTAGTCCGCCAGTTCCTGCATATAGGCCTCGTACCGGGCGGCCTCCCGCTGGCGGTGGAGCTGGTACACCTGCCGCCCCGCCTCCGACAGGCGGAGGCTGACGGTCCGCCGGTCGCCGTCCTGGGCGTCCCGGATCAGAAGGCCCTTGGCGTCCAGCTTCTTCACCGTCTGGGAGATGGCGCTGGGGGTGGAGACCTTCATCCGGGCCAGCTCCGTGGCGGTGATGGGCTCCCCGTCCCCGATGGCCGCGATCAGGTCCGCCTCGGAGGAGTAGAGCAGCAGGTCTTTCCCGTACCAGCGGGGCAGGCTCTGGTACCGGTTCAGGATGCGGTCGAAGTAGTTCAGGTTCTTCATCAGGGTCTGGAACGCTTCCGTCTTTTCCAAGGCAGGACCCTCCCGGATCTGTGAGATTGGCTCTTTTCTCCATAGTACCAGAGCCGGGGGAAAAAGGAAATGGGAAGGCTGCACAAAAAAAGGTTAGCAGCTTATCGAAATCACCAAATTTGCGGCGATACCCGCCAAAACCCATTGACAGAGTGCGGGGGAGGTCCTATAATGCGGATAGTTAAGATACTTAATGAATTAGAACGGAGGCATCGAGGATGTTTGAAAAGACCAACAAGGCCGTGGCCCGGCGGGTGGGGAAGGTGGCCGTGGAGGCCCAGTCCCGGAACTTCACCATCCGCATCGACGAGCCCAAGACCAGCGGCGGCGAGGACACGGGCATGAGCCCGGTGGAGGCGCTGCTGTGCTCCCTGGGTGCCTGCCAGGTGGTGGCGGCCACCGTCTTTGCCAGGCAGATGCGGGTGGACCTGGAGGACATCTGGGTGGAGGTGGAGGGCGACATGGACTCCGCCGGCATGATGGGCTACACGGGCTTCCGCCCCGGCTACGAGCGGATCCGCTTCGTGTTCCATGTCACCACCGACGCGCCCCCGGAGAAGGTCCAGGCCCTGATCGACCTGGTGGAGCAGCGGTGCCCGGTGGGGGACTCCCTGAAAAACGGCGTGCCCTTTGATAAGCCCAAGATCATTCTGGAGTATTGAGCAAGACGACCGCTCCAGCCATTTCAGGATCAAAAAATCAGTAAAGGAGATCTGTACCATGGAAAAGAAAATGCAGTACGGCGGCATGATCGCCGACCTGCCGGTGGTCACCGGCGGCCACTTTATCGAGAACTCGGAAAAGCGCATCGTCTACGGCCCCGACGGCCGGTTCTGGGACGACTTTGTGATGCGGTGCTTCACCCTGGCCCCCGGCGCCGCCTCTGACTCCCACGCCCACCCCTGGTGCCACTGGACCGTGTGCATCGAGGGCGACGGCTTCTTCAACGTGGGGGACGAGACCTATGAGCTCCATCCCGGCGCCTGGGTCCACGTGCCCGCCAATGTGCCCCACAACTTCGGCGCCAACGCCGACAGCGGCAAGCTGTCGCTGCTGTGCATCGTGCCCCCGGAGGGGGACGTGAACCCCCTGACCATGGGCTTCTGCTGAGCGCGCATCTCCTGCGCGTGGGGCCCCCGTCCGCCAACGCGGCCGGGGGCCTTTCCCTGCCGCCGGCGGGGGCCTGCGGCCACGCTGGGACGGGCAGCTGCCGGCGGACAGAAAAATTTCCGCTTGACGGCCCCCGGAAAATCTGTTATACTGCGTCCATATTCCTCAAATGCGATGAAGGGGAGAAGGCAATTCCATGGCCTGCTTCAGAGAGCCGCCGGGTGGTGCGAGGCGGTGCGGCGGGAACTGCGTCACTGGCCCCTGAGCAGCCGTGCTGAGAGGCTTTTTCCCTTGGCCTTTAGGCGCGGACGGCCGCTGTCCGTTATCATGCAGACGCGATTCGCCCGTTTCAAAGGGGCCGATCGTACTGAGTGGCCGGCTCTGCCGGCAATGAGAGTGGTACCGCGGGTACGGCATTTTTGCTCCCGTCTCTCAAAGACTGATGGTCTTTGGAGAGATGGGATTTTTTGTTGCCCTCTTTCCAGAGACGAAGCCCAAGAAGGAGGACTTTGACATGATGGACGCGACGAAATATCAGATCGGCTACTATCCCCCGCCGGTGGAGCCGGGGCACGTGTACGAGTGGACGCGGAAGGACCACATCGAGACCGCCCCCGCCTGGTGCAGCGTGGACCTGCGGGACGGCAACCAGAGTTTGGTGGTGCCCATGAGCCTGGAGGAGAAGCTGGAGTTCTACGACATGCTGGTGAAGATCGGCTTCAAGGAGATCGAGGTGGGCTTCCCGGCGGCGTCGGAGACGGAGTACGAATTCCTCCGCAAGCTCATCGACGAGGAGCGCATCCCGGAGGACGTGACCATCCAGGTGCTGACCCAGTGCCGGGACCACATCATCCGCCGGACCTTTGAGGCGGTGAAGGGCGCCCCCCGGGCCATCATCCACTTCTACAACTCCACCAGCGAGGCCCAGCGGCGGGAGGTGTTCCACAAGTCCAGGGAGGAGATCAAGAGAATCGCCGTGGACGGCGCCCGGCTCATCAAAAAGCTGAGCCAGGAGTACGAGGGCAACTTCCTCTTCGAGTACAGCCCGGAGAGCTTCACCGGCACGGAGCCGGAGTACGCCGTGGAGGTCTGCAACGCGGTGCTGGACGAGATCCGGCCCACCCCGGACCGGCCCATGATCATCAACCTGCCGGTGACGGTGGAGATGAGCATGCCCCACATCTACGCCAACCAGATCGAGTGGTGCTCCAAGCATCTGAAGTACCGGGATTCCGTCATCCTCTCCACCCACCCCCACAACGACCGGGGCTGCGGCGTGGCGGACGCGGAGCTGGCGGTGCTGGCCGGCGCCCAGCGGGTGGAGTGCTGCCTCTTCGGCAACGGCGAGCGCACCGGCAACGTGGACGCCATCACCCTGGCCATGAACCTGTACAGCCACGGCGTGGACCCCAAGCTGGACTTCTCCGACATGCCCCGCATCTGCGAGGTGTACGAGCGGGTCACCCGGATGCACGTCTATGAGCGCAGCCCCTACGCCGGCAGCCTGGTGTTCGCCGCCTTCTCCGGCAGCCATCAGGACGCCATCGCCAAGGGTATGACCTACCGGAAGGAGCAGCACCAGCACCGGTGGGACTGCCCCTACATCCCCATCGACCCCCACGACATCAGCCGCACCTACGACGCGGACGTCATCCGCATCAACAGCCAGAGCGGCAAGGGCGGCATCGGCTTCCTGCTGCAGCAGAACTACGGCTACAACCCGCCGCCCCACATGCGGGAGCAGCTGGGCTACCGGGTCAAGGAGGTCAGCGACCACGGCCACAGGGAGCTCTCCGTCCAGGAGGTCCTGGAGGTGTTCGAGGACAACTACGTCAACAACGTCAACCCCCTCAGCGTCACCGCCGCCCACTACACCCAGAACAACGACGGCACCATCTCCGCCAACCTGACGCTGCGGGACGGCAGCCGGATGATCCAGTGCGGCGCCACCGGCAACGGCCGCCTGGACGCGGTGGCCAACGCCATCGAGCAGGCGGCGGGCATGGACTTCACCCTGATCCACTACAGCGAACACGCCCTGGACCCGGACACCGACAGCCGGGCGTGCAGCTACGTGGGCCTCAAGTGGCCCGACGGCAACGAGACCTGGGGCTGCGGCACCCACACGGACATCATCGTGGCGGGCGTCCGGGCGCTGGTCAGCGCCATCAACAACCATTGAGCGGCGGGGGAGACCCCGAGAAACTTTACAAGCAAACGGAGGCAAAACACCCATGGGAATGACCATGACACAAAAGATCCTGGCGGCCCACTGCGGGCAGGAGACCGTCAAGGCCGGGCAGCTGATCGAGGCGGATCTCGACATCGTGCTGGGCAACGACATCACCACCCCGGTGGCCATCAATGAGTTTGAGAAGGCGGGCTTCTGCTCCGTCTACGACAAGACCCGGGTCAACATCGTCCTGGACCACTTCGTCCCCAACAAGGACATCAAGAGCGCCCAGCAGTCCAAGCAGTGCCGGGAGTTCGCCTGCAGGCACGGCATCGTCAACTTCTTCGACGTGGGCAAAATGGGCGTGGAACACGCCCTGCTGCCGGAGCAGGGCATCGTCACCGCCGGGGACTGCATCATCGGCGCGGACAGCCACACCTGCACCTACGGCGCGGTGGGGGCCTTCTCCACCGGCGTGGGCTCCACGGACATGGCCGCCGGCATGGCCACCGGCAAGGCCTGGTTCAAGGTGCCCGCCGCCATCCGGGTGGAGCTGACGGGGGCCCTGCAGCGGCCCGTGTCCGGCAAGGACGTGATTTTGCACCTGATCGGCCTCATCGGCGTCTCCGGCGCCCTCTATAAGAGCCTGGAGTTCACCGGCCCCGGCGTGCGGAGCCTGACCATGGAGGACCGCCTGTGCATCTGCAACATGGCCATCGAGGCCGGCGCCAAGAACGGCATCTTCCCGGTGGACGAGACCTGCGAGGCGTACCTCACGGGCCGCAGCCAGCGGGCATGGAAGAAGTACGAGGCGGATGCGGACGCGGTGTATGAGCGGACCATCACCATCGACCTGGACACCCTGGCGCCCACCGTCAGCTGGCCCCACCTGCCGGAGAACACCCACCCGGCCTCTGACGGCAAGGATATCAAGATCGACCAGGTGGTCATCGGCTCCTGCACCAACGGCCGGATCGAGGACATGGAGGCCGCCTATGAGATTTTGAAGGGCCGCCACATCGCCGACGGCGTCCGGGGCATCATCATCCCCGCCACCATGGAGGTGTACAGGACCTGCATCGAGCGGGGCTACACCACCGCCTTCATCGACGCCGGGTGCATCGTCTCCACCCCCACCTGCGGGCCGTGTCTCGGCGGCTACATGGGCATCCTGGCGGAGGGGGAGCGGTGCGTCTCCACCACCAACCGCAACTTTGTGGGCCGCATGGGCCACGTGAACAGCGAGGTCTATCTGGCCAGCCCCGCCACGGCGGCGGCCAGCGCCCTGACGGGCCACATCACCGATCCCAGGGAGGTCTGATACCATGGAAGCAAGAGGTTCTGTATTCAAATACGGTGACAACATCGACACCGACGTCATCATCCCCGCCCGCTACTTAAACACCCAGAACGCCCGGGAGCTGGCGGACCACTGCATGGAGGACATCGACAAGACCTTCATCACCCGGGTGCAAAACGGCGACATCATGGTGGGGGGCGAGAACTTCGGCTGCGGCTCCAGCCGGGAGCACGCGCCCCTGGCCATCAAGACCGCGGGCATCGCCTGCGTCATCGCCGCCAGCTTTGCCCGCATCTTCTACCGCAACGCCATCAACATCGGCCTGCCCATCCTGGAGTGCCCGGCGGCAAGCCGGGCCATCCGGGAGGGGGACACGGTGTCCGTGAACTTTGACACCGGCGTCATCACCGACGAGACCACCGGCGAGACCTTCCAGGCGGAGCCCTTCCCGCCCTTTATCCAGAAAATCATCCGCTCCGGCGGCCTGATGGCCAGCATCCAGGCGCAGTAAGGGGGGCGGCACCATGGAGAAGAACATCGCGGTGATCTACGGCGACTGCGCCAGCCCGGAGATCGTCACCCAGGCCCTGCGGGTGCTGGACGCGGTGGCCGCCAAATTCGGCCACACCTTTACCTATACGAAAGTCCTGATGGGCGGCGAGGCCATCGACGCCTATGGCGACCCCCTGCCCCAGCCGGAGCTGGACAAGTGCCTGGCCAGCGACAGCGTGCTGCTGGGGGCCATCGGCGGACCCAAGTGGGAGGGCCTGCCCGGCGAGAAGCGGGCGGAGAAGGGCCTCCTGCGGCTCCGCTCCGGCATGGGCCTGTACGCCAACAACCGCCCCGCCAGGATCTGGCCCCAGCTCTCCGACGCCTCCCCCCTGAAGCCCTCCATCGTGGAGAAGGGCATCGACTTCATCGTGGTGCGGGAGCTGATCGGCGGCGTCTACTTCGGGGAGCACAGGACCTACGAGGAAAACGGCGAGAAGATCGCCGTGGACACCATGCCCTATGCCGAGCACGAGATCGAGCGCATCGGCCGCATCGGCTTTGAGACCGCCCGCAAGCGCCGGAAGCGCCTGACCTGCGTGGACAAGGCCAATGTGCTGGACACCAGCCGCCTGTGGCGGGAGGTGATGCACCGGCTGGCGGCGGAGTACCCGGACGTGGAGTACCGGGAGATGTTCGTGGACAACTGCGCCATGCAGATCTGCAAGGACCCCGCCCAGTTCGACGTGATCGTCACGGAGAACATGTTCGGTGACATCCTGTCCGACGAGGCCAGCGAGATCACCGGCAGCATCGGCATGGTGCCCTCCTCCAGCCTGGGGGACGGCACCCGGGGCCTCTACGAGCCCATCCACGGCTCCGCCCCGGACATCGCCGGCCAGGACATCATCAACCCCATCGCCTGCATCCTGTCCGCGGCCATGATGCTGCGGTACAGCTTCGACATGGCGGCGGAGGCGGACTGCATCGAGGCCGCGGTGAACCAGGTCCTGGACGACGGCATCCGCACCGCCGACATCTGGCGCCCCGGCTGCGAGAAGGTGGGCTGCGCCGCCATGGGAGACGCCATCCTGGACAGGCTGTGAACTGAGAGTGAAGAGTGGAGAGTGGAGATAGGAGTTCAATTAGGAATTAGGAATGAGGAATTAGGAATTTTGGTGTTCCGCCGCAGGCGGAACGATTTCAATTCGTCCGGCTTCGCCGGACTCCGCAATTCCTAACTCCTAATTCCTAACTCCTAACTCTTATCTCTTATCTGCGCCCGGATCGTTCCCGGCAGCGGGGAATTTACATTCCCGCTGAAATGTGGTATCCTGTCCCCAACGGGATCGGCCGGGCGGGGACCGCCCGTCCCGCCTGATGGAAAAGGAGTGCTGCGAATATGGAACTGCGATTTCTGGGACACGCCTGCTTTCTGCTGGACGACGGCACCTGCAAGGTGCTGACGGACCCCTTCCTCTCCGGCGCCGGACACCCGGACTGGGCGGAGCAGGTCCGGCCGGACTACATCTTTGTCACCCACGGCCACGGGGACCATGTGGGGGACGCGGCGGCCATCGCCAGGCGCACCGGCGCCCAGGTGTGCTGCACGGCGGACCTGGCGGACGCGGTGTTCGGCCCCGCCGGGGTGACATGCATCGCCGGCAACCTGGGGGGCACGGTCCGCCTGCCCTTCGGCTCCGCCAAATTCATCCAGGCCCTCCACGGCGGCGGGGCGGCCGGGTGCCCGGCCTGCGGCTTCCTCTTTGAGATGGGGGGCCGGACCATCTACCACGCCGGGGACACGGCCCTGACTATGGACATGGCCCTGCTGGAGGACGCCCACGTGGACGCGGCCCTGCTGCCCATCGGGGACTTCTACACCATGGGCCCGGCGGACGCCCTGCGGGCGGTGAAGCTCATCAAGCCCAAGCTGACCATCCCCATGCACTACGACACCTTCCCGGCCATCGCCCAGGACCCGGCGGCCTTCGCCGCGTCCTGCCGGGCGGAGGGGTATGAGGCGAGGGTCCTCCGGCCGGGGGAGAGCTTGACGCTGTGAGGGAAGAGTGAAGAGTGGAGAGTGGAGAGTGAAGAGGAGCCGCCCTCCGGGCGGCGGGCGGGGATCGATGGCCGCCGCGTCACGACTACTCTGCAACATCGGAAATAAAAAAGCCCTGGAGCGAGCTTGCTCCGGGGCTTTCCGCATTCCTGCGCTGATAAAAAAGCTGTGGACACCGTCTGGGGCCCCGCACGGCGGGGCGGCGTGTGTGCGCCGTGCAAGCATTTTTGCCGCAGGCAAAAATCTTGGCGGACTGCGTCCGCAGGCGCGTTTCGGAGCGCAACCGCCGCTTGCGGCGGCACTTGGCGCGAAGATGGCGGAATTCACTGCACAGCCGTTGGCGGCTTTGCCGCCTTACGGATGTGGCGTACCCCTTGCGGGTATTTCCGCCGAGCATTTTGATCACCGGAGGACGGAGCGGGCCGGCGGCCCGCGGAGTCCACAAAAAAGGACATCCAGAGGATGTCCCCCGTTCCCAAAACCAGCCGCGAACCCAGCGAAGCGGATCGCGGCTGGAAGCGAAGAAAAAGCACGTCCGGCGTATGAAAAGGCCCTAAGGCATTTTCATCGCCTTAGGGCTTTTTCTGAGCTGGTGACCCGTCGGGGATTCGAACCCCGGACCCACTGCTTAAAAGGCAGTTGCTCTGCCTGCTGAGCTAACGGATCACATGGTATTCTATTGCAGCCGCCTCCGGGGCGGCGGAATGGCCTGGCTGGGACGGCTGGACTCGAACCAGCGGATGAGGGAGTCAAAGTCCCTTGCCTTACCACTTGGCGACGCCCCAATGGAAAGGAAAACAGGGGACCGGGGTGACCCCGATCCCCTCTTGTCTGGGGTGGGAGATGGGACTCGAACCCACGACACCCGGAACCACAATCCGGTGCTCTAACCAACTGAGCTACACCCACCACATATTTGAGATCCTAACAGGATGCGCACCGACGACCGCCGCGGGAAGGAGTTGGTACGCCAGAAGGGACTCGAACCCCTGGCCTACTGCTTAGAAGGCAGTTGCTCTATCCAGCTGAGCTACTGGCGCGAATTTGATTGGAGCAGGTGACGAGAATCGAACTCGCATCCCCAGCTTGGAAGGCTGGTGCCCTGACCATTGTGCTACACCTGCATTTGCCCTCCGTGGAAATCGTCAGCTTTGTTATATTACCATGAACACCGCCGCCTGTCAAGCGGGAAATGCGGATCTTTTTGCATTTTTTTCAAAATGCCCCGCCGTCTGCCAGGGCCAGCCAGGCGGCGAACAGCCGGGCCCCGTCCGCCGCCCCCGCCAGAGCCAGGGGGCCGGACAGCCTCTCCGGGTGCCACTGGACGCCCCACACCGGCAGGGCCCGGTGGACCACCGCCTCCACGGTGCCGTCCGCCGTCCACTGCACCGCCCGCAGCCCGCCGCCCAGCCGGTCCGCCGCCTGGTGGTGGGCGCTGTTGACGATGACGTCCCGCCCGTACAGGTCCTTTAGGGGGGAGGGGGCCGTCCGCACCCGGTGGAGCCGGTCCCGGCCCGCCGCCTGGCCGTGGCCCGGCTGGTCCTGGACCAGCGTGCCGCCGAAGAACACGTTGATCACCTGCATCCCCCGGCAGATGCCCAGCACGGGCCGCCCCGCCGCCGTGAACCGCGCCAGCAGAAGGAGCTCCGCCCGGTCCCGGTCCGGCTCCAGGCCCCGGCTGGCGGTGTTGGGGCGGCCGTAGCGCCAGGGCTCCACGTCCCCACCGCCGGGCAGCAGCAGGGCGGCGCAGGGCGATGCGTCCCGCGGGTCCAGGGACGCCCGGACGGCGGCCCCCGCCGCCTCCAGCGCCCGCTGGTAGTTGGGATACTGGCCGGGGCGGCCATAGAGAAACACGGTTTTCCGCAAGGGGGCCCCCTCCTCTCGAATGGTTCTGGGGCAGTCTATGCGCCGCCGGCGGGCCCGGTGCGGTTTTCCGGGGAAATTTTCCAGCCAAAGGGGAGCTGGCTCTTGCATCGGGAGAAAAAATGTGCCATAATAGGGGATACCCGTCCCGGCGCCCCTGGCCCGGCGGCCGGGTCCCCGCAAAACAGCATCTGGAGATGTACCCAAGTGGTTGAAGGGTCCGCACTCGAAATCATGTTTCCACTTTGGAAGTCCAAACTGCCGAAAAGCCAGTAACCATGCGGGTTTGCGGGCAAGTTCAAATCGTGAATTGGGGTCTGTTCTATCCTGTTGTTCTTCCCAATTTCCACGGCTTGAATTTTGCGGGAAAATGGCTATAATGAGAGCAGCCATCTGACGGCCACTTTGAGAGGTGTGTTTTGGGGTTCCGTAGTTACCGCTATCGTCCCTGATTTACCGTCATCATCCAAGTTGGTGTAATGATTCGAAATCCGGTAGGCCGGTTTTGCCGGTGCAAGGGTTCAAATCCCTTCATCTCCGCCAGCGGCGAATCGCCGCAGATAAACGCGCACTCACATTCGTGGGTGTGCGTTTCTTTTTGTCCTTTCGCAGCCCTGCCCCAGGCGTCACATTGCGCGACTGCGGCGAGCCTTACCACCGCTGCTGCGGGAGTTCTTCCGGCAGGGGCAGAGCCTGCGCCATGGTTTCGGCGCTGAGCTGTTTGGACTGGGCATCCAGGTGGGCGTAGATGTTGGCGGTGGTGGAAATGTCGCTGTGCCCCAGCCATTCCTGAATCTGTTTCATGGGAACGCCGTGCTTGAGCAGAAGGCTTGCGCAGGAATGCCGCAAATCATGGAAACGTATCTTCCGCAGGCCGTTGTCCGCCAGCAGCTTGGCAAAGCTCTCGGTGACGCTGTTGGGCAGGATCAGATTCCCCATTTCGTTCACGAAGATATAGCCCTTGTACTGCTGGTTGTAGCAGTTGCCGCAGACCTTTTCGTTGTATTCCTGCTGTTCTTTCAGCGCTTGCAATCGCTGGGCGAAGGTTTCCACCAGCGGCAGGGTGCGCAGGCTGGATTTGGTTTTGGCTCGGTCCGCCTGCACCAGAATCTGTTTGCCGTCGATGTTGGTGCTGGTGACAATGTGCCGAATGGTCAGGGTTTTGGCCTCCAGGTCGACAGCGTCCCATTTGAGTCCCAGCACCTCGCTCCGGCGCAGCCCATAGAAGGCGGCAAACTGGATAATCAGCTCCAGCTTGTGCCCTTTGGCGGCTTCAAATAATTCCTCCATTTCCTCGGCGGTGTAGTAACCGGCTATGTATTTTTCCGGCTTGGGGCGTTCCACCTTGTCCACCGGGTTTCCGGGAATCAGGTCCAGCCGCACTGCGTATTTCAGCGCCTTGTGCAGATTGGCGTGCATCCGCAGGACGCTGGTGGCTTTCAGGGTTTCCAGCTCGTGCAGGTAAAAGCTCTGAATCTGCCGGGGCTTCAATCCCGCCAGGGTCACGCCGGTCTGCTCAAAATAAGGGACGATGTGGTCTTTGACGTTGAAGCAGTAGGAGGACCAGGTGGTTTCCTGCACCGCCGATCGGATGATTTTGAGCCAGTAGAGCATATAGTCGCTGAACAGCATATCGGAGTGCAGCTCGTCTTTCGTTTCCGCTTTGGGCGGGACATAGCTTTTGCGCAGTTCCCGCAGCATTTGTTCCGCTTTTTTCTTGTTGCCCTTGACCGGCAATCCGGTTGCCACCCAGGGCTGTTTGCGTTTTCCGTCCGGCGCGGTGTAACTGAGCACCATGTAAGAATATCCGTTTTTCTCTTGTAGCCGTCCTGCTACCATTGGCATCTCTCCTTTTTGGTCATGTTGGTTTCTCCGGGTTCCACACAAGCATACCGGAAAACCCGTCCGAAAGCTATCACCATTCTGTACAAGGATTTCCTCCGGAATTGGGTACGAATTGACCTGGCGCAGCTTGCGCGGCACAATCTGTGCCATGCAGCCTGCGCCGGGGGTCTGGGGTTCCCCCAGCTTGGACGCGATGGATATCATCGCGCTATGCTTGCAAAACCGTTACCGGCAAAAATCCGCTGATTCGGCGCTGCTTGTGTAAAATAATGCATCATTCATCAGACGACGCCCAGGCTATCCATGCGGATAGCCTGCTGCGGCGGTCTGTTCCGGTTTGGCAGTCCGCTTGGATAGCCTTGTTCTTATGACGGTGATGACAAGGATGACGATGTTTCCGGGATACCGGCGTCGGCGAAGGGTGTGGCGGGATCATCGTCATAGCCGTCACAATCGTCACAAACGAATATCATCTGCCGCATATTGGCCGTGCGGCGGCTTTCATATCGGATGCCTCGCGGGGCGAAGACGGCGTAGTAATGTTCCACCAGCTTGCGGGTAAACTGGTTGGGCTGTACGCCTTGTATTCCGGCGGCAGTGAGCAGTTCAGTGGCAGTGCCCTGCCAGGAATGCTGTTTCTTCAAAAAATCCGCGATCTGCCGAAGGTACGGCGGAACCGTTTTCTCCGTCTGTTCCTCCTGGGTTTCTTCTTCCAGAAGCTGCCAGATGCAGCCTTCGGATTGCAGATGCAAAGTGCGGCTGTCCATGTCCCGGCTGGTCACCAGAAGTTTTGCGGTATTGCTCATCCGCTGGCGCTGAAGCAGCAGAATGGTGTCGGCGGCTCCCATCAGGCCGTTGGAGCCGGAAATCTGCTGGAAGGGATCGGCTGCGCCCTGTTTCCGCAGATGATGTACCAGCAAAATGCCGATATTGTGGGAATCGGCCAGGGCTTTCAGTGTGCTCATGTCCTGATAATCCCCGGCGTAGGCGCTGGTATTTGTTTCGGCGGGGCGAATCTTTTGCAAGGTGTCGATGACCACCAGGCCGGTTTCCGGATGTCGGAACAGAAATTTTTCGATTTGCAGTTCCAGACCTTCCCCGATACAGCCGCATTGGGTCTGGCAGTATAACCGGCTGGGAACCACATCGCCTGCCAGCCGGAACAGCCGGGTCTGGATGCGGGCCAGGGTATCTTCCAGGCAGAGATAAAGAACCGTTTGGGGCCGGGTGGGACGGTTCCAGATTTCGCTGCCCTGGGCAAGCTGTAAACAAAGCCAGAGGCACAGCCAGCTTTTCCCGGCTTTGCTGGCCCCCGCCAGCAGGGAAAGTCCGGCGGGAAGCAGTTTCGGAATCAGCCACCGCACCGGCGGCAAGGGGGTTGCAAGGAGAGTTTCGGCGTCAATAGGTTCGGTTTTATTCATGGCATCATCCTTTCGGCGGATTGGCTGCCCGCACAGGCCGCTGGGCGGGGCGGACAGCGGTTTTGTCGGTTGGAATGGGAAAACACATCCTTCCCCCGTTTCTCCGCCCACACGGGGCGGAAAAACGGGGACAGGCGCGGAGTCTATCAGGCATGGGCTGTCTCCAATACGCCGTTTTCCAGCACATAGCGGATCACGTTGATTTTCGGGATTTTGTAGGCGTTGCCCAGCTTGATTCCGCGAATGGAATGGTCGTTGAGTAGGTCATAGGCCGCATGGCGGCTGATCCCCAGCATGGTTTGCAGGTCCCGAACCGTCACGATGTCCGGATACTCGGCAAACATCAGGGTATACAGCGCCTGAAAGTCGTTCTGTTTCATCGATCACCTTCTTTTTTGATTTTGATTTTCTGGCCGCCAGTCAGACCAGGCGGGGCATCCCTCTTTATATATTCGCATATTTGTTAATTACATTCTAAACCCCTCCAAATGAAATGTCAATAGATTTCGCAAAAAAGTTAATTTTCTCTTTACAAATCGTCGGAATCAGGGTAAAATAGAGGTAGTATGAAGGGGGGCGCTGCCATGACTACGGGAGAAAAAATCAAACGGATACGGCTGCACCGCAAAATGACGCAAAAAGAACTGGGCGATGCGGTCGGCCTGACGGCGAATCGCATTGCCCAGTATGAGATGGGGTATCGGGTGCCCAAAGCGACGCTGCTGGAAAAGATGGCGGAAGCGATGAAGGTGGCGCGGGAATCCCTGCTGGAAAACAACGGAATGGCGGTGTCGGTGCTGGAGCAGCTGTTCTGGCTGGACGAAGAAGTCCCGGGCATTATCAAGCTGGCGGAGACGGAACGCAGCGGAATGATGTATAACGCAAATCCTGGTTTCTCTTTGCGTTATGATGACAACGATCTGTGGCCTGTACGTCCCCCTATCGCGATGTGGTTCGACTTTACGATACTGGATGATTTTTTGCGTGACTGGGCGAAAGTGCAGACGTTGCTTCGGGATGGGATGATTTCCCGGGAGCAGTATTTTGAGTGGAAGATCTGCTGGCCGAACAGTGCGGAAGATTGATGACAAATAGAGCTGATAACTAGTATCTTCTGGACAAATGCCGGTTTTTATCTCGCACTCATCTAGGTAATTCTATGTTTTTTCCTAGTTTTGTCCTTCTTTACGGATATTTGAAACAGAAAGGTAAATCCAAAATTTTAGATAAAGCCTATAAAAGCCACTTGTCTCATACTTTTTCTGAATATAAAAAACTATTGTACTAAACTTCTGTGTCTGATATAATAAAATTAGTCGAATTTCCTGATCGGGAGGTATCCATATAGCCTTCTAATAATACTCTGGAAATTGATCATTGACTGTAGAATGAGAAAGGTGAATCTACACTATACGGCGGAAATCGCTTCTAATATCATGACTGAACCGCGGTGAGAAAGTCACTCTGGAAATACTGGAGAAAATTTGCGGTGTATTAAAAGTCAATATTGGAGATATTTTGGATATTTTCCCTGGCATTAAGAGAAAAAGGAGCAAGAAAAGCAATAACTACTTTTGAAATCATAATGGCAGTTCTCAATCTGATTGCGGCATTACCTATTCCTGTAATTGCTGTAATAGTTGGGCAGTATCTTCAGGAGCGAGAACTAAGACGAAAAGATAAAATGGATATATTTAGAATGTTGATGATGAATCAAGTTGGATAGTCAGTAGAAAGTACATATATGCTCTAAACATCATTGAGATTGTCTATTCGGACGACCAAAATTTATCAACAGATGCTTTGGTGAAAATCTGTTCGGCATTACACTGTGATACTGGCGATATTATGGAAGTCGTAGATCTGTAATATATGCATCTCTTTAGATGATGCAGGCTGCGGTATCTAATTGAAAAAACTGTTTCTTTGGGGAGGCAGGGGGCAAATATGAGTTGTGAATTTATCTCTGAATTGAGAAGACTTAGCAAACTTTCAGCCGAAGCGGTGCAAAATCTTGACCACTTTGATCCACTAAAAGAATATATGCATATTACCCGTTATAACGGCGATTTGTTTCAAAAAGTTAATATTCCCACATTAGACATTGCCTGTGCTTCTCCATATATCACGTCAGGCGGCGCTTATAGACGGAAGGATTTTATGTGGTGCACCTCATTAGGAAATGATGAAGCTGAGATCAGCGGGTTGTTTGCACATGAAACGGCACATATCTGGTGTACCGGTGCTGATACTGGCAGTTGGGAGGATTGGCTGAACGAAACGACTGCGGAGTGGGCTTCTTTATTGTTTGCTCTGAAAAACAAGGATACCCGTCTTTTTCATTATATCTTACAGCCTAAAATTGAACGTTATCCCGCACTGCCGCCAATTAAGACCCCTGATGGGACCCGGCCTGATGGAGTTCATGACAAGGGGACCGTACTTTTTTATCAGATCTATAAGGATATTGGATTTGATGACATGAAAAGAGTTATCAGATGCTTTGCGGAGCTGGAGAATAAAAACACTGGCGAATACCTTAACGCTCTGCGGAAACACGGGCTTGCATATGTTGCTGATACGATTGAAGAAAATTTGGAAAAATAAAATGATCCCCCGAAAAAGAAAATGCCCCGGCAGAACCAAGCTGCCGGGGTATTCTCCTGCTAATCAGGTTAAAACAATTTGGCAATGGCGGGAACCAATTCCTTGATGACCGTCTGGGTCGTGTTGATGCAAAGGTCGAAGTTCAGTTTGTCGCCCCACGGATGTCCGGTGTAGAACTCGTAGTATTTGGCGCGTTTTTTGTCGATGTCGGAAATTTTCTGCTTCAGCTCTTTTTCCGAGAGCTTTTCCTCCTCCGGACCTTTTTCCCGGCAGCGTTTGATCTTGCTGTCCATATCCGCATAGACAAAAATGCGGAAGGGCCGGTAGTCCCTTAAAATATAGTCCGCGCAGCGGCCCACGATGACGCAGTTGGATTTGGCGGCCATTTCCGCGATGATCCGGGCCTGCTCCTGATAAACCGACATGGTCTGTTCAAAAGCCGGGCTGACGGAGGGGTAAAAGCTCCGGCCGATATGGATGGGGAAGGAAAACGAGGGGCGGTGCTCCACAACCGCCTGGATATACTGTTCGGACAGGGAAGTCCTCTTGGAAATCTCGCTGATGATTTCCTGGTCGTAATAGGCAAACCCCAGCTGTTCCGACAGCCGCCGGCCAAATTCACGGCCGCCGCTTCCAAATTCTCGTCCAATGGTGATGATCTTATTCATGAGAACCCTTCCTTGTATTATAGAGTAGTAGTTTTTAGAGCCCCTCTCCAAGGGCTGTGCTACACTGTAAGGGATGCTGTGGATTGGTGCAACACTCCTACCACAAGATGGTTCACGAAAGGTTCCAACCACAGCCCCTTACCCTTTTGTTGATCAGTTAAATACCGCCAGACGGTTTATGTGGAACAAGGCTACAAAAGTAAGGCGCACTGTGGATGCAGCATCACAAATCTAACCGCTGGAGGGTTTTCTATGGTAGTTTCTGTTGGTATTGATGTCTCAAAAGATAAGCATGATTGCTTCATTCTCAGTTCGGAGGGTGAAGTCCTGGTGGATGTGTTCACTATCCCCAATACAATGGATGGGTTCAACTGCCTGTTGAAGAGAATCCAGGGCTGCACCGCACCACAAGACAAAATAAAAGTAGGGCTTGAGGCGACTGGGCATTACAGTTACAACCTTCTCGGGTTTCTTCTTGACAACGGTCTGGCCACCTATGTCTTGAACCCCTTACGCACAAACCTTTACCGGAAGAGCCTTAGCCTTAGAAAGACAAAAACCGACCGGGTGGATGCACGAACGATCGCTTCTATGCTGTTATCCGATGCGGGCCTCAAGCCCTACACAAATACAGCATACCACAACGAGGAATTAAAGTCACTGACCAGATACCGTTTTGACAAAGTAAAAGAGCGTGCCAAACTGAAAAGTTCCATCGCCCGGCTTGTCTGTATCCTGTTTCCTGAACTGGAAAAGCTGGTGCCGTCCCTGCACATTGCCTCGGTCTACGCTTTGCTGGAGGCATTTCCAGGCGCCAAACAGGTCGCCAGCGCCCATTTGACAAGGCTGAAAGCACTGCTCGAAACCGCCTCCAAAGGCCACTACAAACGGGATATGGCTCTTGAAATACGAAATGCCGCCAAAAACTCTATTGGCTCTCAGATGCCTGCCAAGTCCCTTGAATTACAGCACACCAT
>DWZJ01000027.1 GCA_019118245.1 Candidatus Oscillibacter excrementigallinarum | reverse complement strand
AAGGCCTTCCCCCTTAGCGTCGAGGCCAACCAGCAGCGTCTGATGACCAACGCTTACTATCCCTTCGACCTGGAGAGCGAAGAGGCCATCTATCGCAAGTGCTATTGAGCCATTTGAAAAACAGCGGGGCCGTTCCAGAGGAACGGCCCCGCTTACTTATGGCTCTTTTTTCTTCTGTCTGGCAAAATGCTGGCTGACCTCTTCCCCAAAGCCCTTGATGTGCAGGAACATGTAGGCCCCGGCGCTGTGGGCCTGCCGGGACTCCAGGTAGTGAAAGATGGTCCAGTGCTGCTGGATCATCTCCGCCAGCGACGTTTTGGTGATGGCTGCGGCGATATAGGTCCACTCTGCCATCCGCAGTGTGGTCCACGCCCGCTTGAGGGCCGCGCTCCCTGCCGCGTCCATCACCAGGGCGTGAAACTCCATGTCCTGGTGCACGAAGCGGTCCAGATCCCGGTTGGCATCCATCTCCTGAAGCAGCCGCTTCATCTCCGCCAGCTGCTCCGCCGTGGCCCTGTCTGCCGCCCGTCGGGCGGCGTACTCCTCCACCACGGCCCGGATCTGATAGATGTCCTCGATCTCCTCCGGCCCCAGCGCCCGCACAAAGTGGCCGGAATACGGCCGCTCCTCCAGCAGGCCCAGGGCGACCATCTCCAAAATGGCCTCCCGCACCGGCGCCTGGGAGACGTTCAGTTCCTTTGCCAGCTGAGTCTCCACGATCCGGTCGCCCGGGCGGTACACGCCCGCGGCGATCTGCTTTTGAATGTAGTCCTTGATATTGGCCCGCAGGGTCTCCTTTGCGGGCTTTCGCCTGACGACTCTCTCTTTCATGGGTGCCCCTTCTGTTCCACTGAACCGTATATTGTCAGTATTATCTTTATCTCAGCATAACGATTCTGGATAAATTTGTCAAGAATGGTCCGGTAAAAAAGCCGCGGCAGCGTAGCTGCCGCGGCTTTTTTGCTATGCAAGGCATCATAAAACACGGGAAAGCACCATGCTGCCCAGGAAGCTTTATGCCGGCGGCAGACGGCTCAGGATGTCCCGCACCAGCTCCACCGCTTTCTCCACAAACACCGTGCAGCTGCGGTACATCCCCTCGGATCGCAGAGCGTGCTCCTTCACATAGACCGCCTGGAGCTCCCGGCAGGTCAGGGTGCCGAAGGTCTCCTCAAACCGCCGGAGGAACTCCCGGACTGCGGCGGCGGACGGCTCCCGGGACTGCCCCGGCTCCGTCCGGCCGGTGGCCCAGCCGATGGCCGCCACGGCGGCTATCACGGTGCCGCAGGTGGTCCCCCGCTGCATCCCGCCGCCAAAGCCGGTCATCATCCGCACGGTCTCCGGCGGCGGGTCGATGACGCCCTCCTCGATGAGGCACCGCAGGGTGGACTCCGCACAGTTGAGGCCGCCCTTGTAGAAGTACCGCGTCACATCGGTCTCCATGATGCTCACGCCTTTCCGTTGATGCGCTCCGCCGCCAGCTGGATGGCGTCCGCGATGCGGGCGTAGCCGGTGCACCGGCAGATGTTGCCCTCCATCTCCTTGCGGATCTGCTCCCGGGTGGGATGGGGGTACAGGTCCAGCAGGGCGATGCCGGAGAGGAGCATCCCCGGCGTGCAGTAGCCGCACTGGACGGCCCCCACCTCCAGGAACGCCTCCTGCAGGGGATGCAGGCGGCCGTCCTGGGCCAGGCCCTCCACGGTCAGAACGCGCCGACCATCCAGCTCCGCCGCCAGCACCAGGCAGGAGTTCATGGGATGGCCGTCCACCAGCACGGTGCAGGCGCCGCACTCCCCTTCGTCGCACCCCTCTTTGGTGCCGGTCAGGTGCAGCTCCTCCCGCAGGAACTGGAGCAGCGTCATGTTCACCGGCACCGTGCGGGTGTAAGCCTCATCATTGACCGTCACATGAATGGTGATCTGCTGCATCTCTCACGCCTCCTTTGCCACAGCCACGGCCTGCCGCAGGGCCTGGGCCGTCAGTTCCTCCAGCAGCGCCAGGCGGAATTCCGCGCTGGACCGCCAGCTGGACCGGGGATGGCTCTCCTGCAGGACGGCCTTGCCCGCCGCCAGGAAGGTCTCCTCCGTAGCGGGTCTGCCCGTCAGGGCCCTCTCCGTCTCAAAGGCCCGGATGGGGATGGGCGCGGCGGTGGTCAGGGCGATCCGCACGGTTTTCAGGGTGCCGCCCGCCAGCTCCACATAGGCGGAGACGCCCAGCAGCGCCAGGTCCATGGCGTCCCGGCGGGTGTACTTGATGTAAAAGCTGCCGGCATGGGCGGGCGGCGCCGGAATGCGGATGCGGGTCAGCAGCTCGTCCGGCCCCAGGTCCAGCTTCTTCAGTCCCAGGTAGAAGGCGTGGAGGGGGATCTCCCGCTCCCCGGCGGGACCGGCCGCCACCACCCGGGCGTCGTGGACCAGCATGGGGCCGATGCTGTCCGCCGAGGGCGCGCCGTTGCAGATGTTGCCCCCCAGGGTCCCCCGGGTGCGGATCTGGACAGAGCCCACCCGGGAGCAGCCCTCGAACATGGCCCGATAGCGTTGCTTGATCACATCCCACAGCTCGATCTCCCGGTGGGTAGTCAGGGCCCCCAGGTCCAGGCCCTGCGCCTCGTCAAAGGTGTGGCCCTGCAGGGCGGGGATGTTCTTGATGTCCACCACCTGGCCGGAGCGGTCCTTTCCCCCGTGCATATTGACGAACACATCCGTGCCGCCGGCCATCACCTCGGCGCCCGCCGCCTTCAGGCGGCAGGCCTCCTCCAGGGTATCCGGCATATAGAGCTCAAATTTCGGAAGCATGGCCGCGCTCCTTTCTGAACAGAATGTGTTCCGGCTTGATGGGGATGGAGGTGAAGTCCGCGTCGCAGGCGTGGCACACCGCGTTCACGATGGCCGCCGCTGTGGGGGCCAGACCAGGCTCGCCGATACCCTTGACGCCGTAGGGCCCCTCCGGATGGGCCTGCTCCACCAGGGTGATCTTCATCTCCACGTCGGAGTCCATGAAGGTGGGGACCTTGTAGTCCACCATGTTGCCGTTACGGAGCTTGCCGTCCTCGTAGATCATCTCCTCCATCAGCGCATGGCCCAGGCCCATGATGATGGAGCCCTCGATCTGCTGGAGACAGCCGGTGGGGTTGATGGCCTTGCCCACGTCGTGGGCGGCGCCCACCTTCTTCACGTGGACCCGGCCCGTCTTGGGATCCACCGCCACGATGGCGGCCTGGGCGCCGTGCATCCACATGACTGTGGGCCGCTTGGACTGGCGGCCCTCCACCGGCGGGGGATCAAAGATGTCGGAGGTGCCGTACCGGCCCACCGCCACCACCGGCGGCTGCTCATGGAGGATGCCGGAGGCCCCCACGTCGTTGATGTGGATGCGCTGTTCCGGCTGGGACCGGCTCTGGAGATAGCCGTCGGCGGTATAGATCACATCCTCCGGCGCCACGCCGAACTTGATGGCCGCCAGGCGGCACAGCTGCCCCTTGATGTCCTTGCAGGCCTCCAGCACCGCATTGCCGGAGTGGAAGGTGGACCGGGAGGAAGTCGTGGTCTTGTCGTAGGGGGTGATGGCGGTGTCCACCGGCGCCACGGAGATCTTCTCCAGGTCCATGCCCAGGGTCTCCGCCGCGATCTGGGGCAGCGTGGTGGTGACGCCCTGGCCCATCTCCGTGCTGGCGGACATGATGTACAGCGAGCCGTTCTCGTTCATCTTCACCAGGACCGAGGTGGTGGAGGGCGTGCCGGTGAGCTTGTTGAAGCAGGCGATGCCCTTGCCGCAGAGATTGCCCGCCTCGTCTACCCAGCGGTCCGGCAGGTCCTTCCAGCCGATGTTGGCCGCTGCGGCCTCCAGGCACTCCTTCACCGCCATGGTCTGCATGATCTCGCCGGTGATGCCCACGTCTCCGTTTTGCAGCACGTTTTTCAGCCGCAATTCCAGGGGGTCCATCCCCAGCCGCTCTGCGATCAGGTCCATCTGCCGCTCGTGGGCGGTGGCCACCTCCGTGACGCCGAAGCCCCGGTAGGCGGTGCCCAGGGTCTTGTTGGTCATGTACACGTAGGCATCCACCTGGGCGTTGGGGATCTTATAGGGCCCGTTGGCGGCAAAGCCCGCGTTGTAGTCCACCCGGGGGTTGGTGGTGACATAGGCCCCGGCGTCCCACTGGATGTCCACCTTCTGGGCGGTGAGGGTGCCGTCCCGCTTGACGCCGGTCTTCATATGGATGTGGACCGGGGAGCGGCACACGGTGGCGGCGAACTCCTCATGCCGGCCGTAGGTCAGCTTCACCGGGCGGCCCTTGGCCTTCAGGGAGAGGGCCACGGCGATGGGCTCGCACTTGGCCTCGTACTTGCCGCCGAAGCCGCCGCCGATCTCCGTGACGGTGAGGCGCACCTTCTCCAGGGGCACATGGAAGGTCTTGGCGATCAGCCCCCGGTTGCTGAAGGGCGACTGGGCCGGCACCCAGACGTGGATCTCCCCGGAGATGGGGTCCGCCTGGGCAGTGGCGGTGTGGGTCTCGATGGTGGTGTGCTGAAGCATCCCGCAGGTGAAGTCGCTCTCCACGATCTCATCCGCCTGGGCAAAGCCAGCCTCCACATCTCCCTTTTTCAGGTGGTACTGGTCCCCGATGTTGGTGCCCTGCACCGGGAAGCAGGCGCTGGAGCAGTCGTACTGGCTCCAGTCCTCGTGGACCAGCACCTCGTTTTTCATAGAGGTCTCCAGGTCGTTGACCACCGGCAGCTGCTCATACTCCACCCGGATCAGCTCTGCGGCCTCCCGGGCGATCTCCTGGGTGTCAGCCGCCACGGCGGCCACCGGCTCCCCCTGGTAGCGGACCTTCCCCCGGGCCACGATGGGCTGGTCCGCGATGAAGGAGCCGAACAGCGTGGGGCAGTCCTCCCCCGTGATCACCGCCCGGACGCCGGGTAGCGCGGCGGCCTCCCGCGTGTCGATGTTCAGAATGCGGGCGTGGGGATAGGGGCTGCGGGCCACGGCGGCATACAGCTGGCCAGGCAGGTCCATATCCGCGCCATACTGGGCGGCGCCGGTGACCTTGGCAATGCCGCCCTTGCGGATCTGCGTGTGGCCGATGACCCGCTCATTTCCCGTGGTATCCTTCCGGCGGACCACCAGACGGTCCCAGTCACGGCCTTCCTGCATCATGGGTGTCTTCTCTCCTCTCATGCTCCGGAACTGTCTCCGCCTGCTCCTGTCGGGTCAGGTAGCGTTTCAGTTCCTCTCCAAAGTGTTTGATGTGCAAAAACATATAGGCTCCCGCCTCCCGCTCCGCGCGGCTGCGCAGGGTGCGGAAGATCTGCCAGTGCTGGCTGGCCAGCTCCGGCAGGGACTCCTGGGTCACGGCCACCGACAGACTGGTCCACTCCACCAGGCGCAGGTTCTCCCACGCCCGCTTGAGGGAGGGGCTGCCCGCCGCGTCCACCACCATGGCGTGGAAGGCGATGTCCATCTCGGCAAAGGACGCGTCGTCCTCCGCCTGGTCCATCCGTCTCAGCAGGGTCTTCATGGCGTCCAGCTGCTCCGGAGTGATCCGGCGGGCCGCCTGGCGGGCGGCGTACTCGTCCAAAAAAGCCCGGGTGTTGTAGATGTCCTCGATATCGCCCGCTGTCAGGCGGCGGACATAGGTGCCGGAATAGGGCCGCTCCTCCAGCAGGCCCATGGCGGACAGCTCCAGAAGTGCCTCCCGCACCGGCGCCTGGGACACGTTCATGGTCCGGGCCAGCTGGGTCTCCACGATCCGCTCCCCGGGGCGGTATGCCCCCTCGGCGATCTGTCTTTGGATGTACGTCCGGATCTCCCGCCGCATGGTGCTCTTTTTCCGGTCCGTCGGCATGGCCGCACACCTCCTCCACAGGTCCGGCGGATTCAAAATCGATTGTGCGATTTTTTATAATCGATTATTTCATATGTTGATTGTATCCTGCTTTTCCCCATTTGTCAATCCATCTGTTGGACCTTATTTTTCCAAGGGGGCTCCGGGGCGGCTCATCCCGCGGAGGCGACCCGGAGCTCCCGTTCCCGCAGGTACGCCTCGAAGGTCTCCTGCCGCAGGTTCACAATGAGCTGGGGCGGGAATTCCAGCTCGTCCAGCAGCGTCATGAGGGGCGTCACATTGCCCACCATGGTGTCAAAATGGGCGTCGCTGGCCACGCAGACCCGCTGGCCGTAAGCCTTGCAGCACAGGATGTAGCGCTTCAAAGACGGCAGGCTTCCGGGCCGGTGGGCGGTGGTGGAGTTGTTGTTCAGCTCCAGCAGCTTCCCCTGGCGCCCGGCCTCCTGCACGATGGTGTCAAAGTCACAGGGGACACTGGGATCGTCCGCGTGACCGAGGATGTCCACATAGGGATCTCGCAGCATCGCCACATAGGTGGCGGTGTTGGCCGCCCCGTCCGCCTTCTCCGGGAACATGTGGGAGTGGATGCTGGCGATGACGAATTCGCACAGCTTCAGGTACTCCCGCGGGATGTCCAGGTGGTTCTGATGATCGAGGATGTTCGCCTCGATCCCCCGGTAGACCCGGATACCCTCCACCTCCCTGGGCAGCATCCGCTGGCTGTGGGGAATGAAGGAGGGCGCGCCGCCCTCCATGCCCGGCGCGTGCTCGGTCAGGCACAGCCCCTTCATGCCCCGATCCCTTGCGGCGCAGCAGTTTTCCCGCAGGGTAGACCAGGCGTGGCCGGACAGGATCGTGTGGGTGTGCGTATCCACTTCCGGGATCATTTCTCTTAATTGCATAAAATTGAACGCCCCTTTTTGTTTAGTATTTTGACAAGAAATAAACGGGTTGGTCTTGACTTTTTTGGGAGTTCTGATTAAAATGAACCTATCATAAATAATCGATTATTTGAAGTGACCTCCAAATGAGCTTCCGATTTTCTCTAGTCCACAGCATAGCACTCTTTCAAAAATAAATCAACTTTTTTCTTTCCTTAAAATTGCTTTTTTATAAAAATATACAGTTTTAACAATTTTATTTGTAATTTTAAGAAATCTTCAAAATAAT
>DWZJ01000026.1 GCA_019118245.1 Candidatus Oscillibacter excrementigallinarum | reverse complement strand
TGGCCTGCGCCTACGCGGCCTTCGGCACCAAGATCACCGTGGTGGAGGCCCTGGACCATATGCTGCCCATGCTGGACGGCGACCTGACCAAGATCGGCGTGGCCCACATGAAGAAGATGGGCATGGAGTTCAACCTGGAGTGCCCGGTGCAGGCCGTGGAGGCCTCTCCCGTGGGCGCCAAGGTGGTCTGCAAGAACAAGGCCGGCGAGACCGTCAGCTTTGAGGCGGAGAAGGTCCTGGTGGCCATCGGCCGCCGCGCCAACACCGCCAGCCTGAACCTGGAGGCTGCCGGCCTGAACAACGACCGCGGCCGCATCATCGTCAACGACAAGATGGAAACCAGCGTGCCCGGCGTGTACGCCATCGGCGACTGCGTCATGGGTTACGCCCAGCTGGCCCACACCGCCTCCGCCATGGGCGAGGTGGCTGCGGAGAACATCTGCGGCATGGAGGCCCACTACGACGAAAAGACCAACCCCACCTGCGTCTACATGGAGCCGGAGGCTGCTTCCGTCGGCCTGACCGAGGAGCAGTGCAAGGCCAAGGGCATCGACTACAAGGTGGGCAAGTTCCCGCTGGTGGCCAACGGCAAGTCCCTGATCATCAACGGCGGCGAGGGCTTGGTGAAGATCATCGCCGACGCAAAGTACGAGGAAGTGCTGGGTATGCACATCATCGGGCCCCGTGCCACGGACCTGATCGCCGAGGGCGCTCTGGCCCTGCGGCTGGAGGCCACGGTGGACGAGCTGATCAGCACCATCCACTCTCATCCCACGGTTTCCGAGTCTGTGCGGGAGTGCGCCCTGAACGTTCAGAAGCGCGCCATCCACATCAAGAACTGAGAAACAGCCTGAAAAAGGCCGCTGCTCTCGCAGCGGCCTTTTTTCGCCCTCCGGCGGCGGGGACGCCTTGCGCAGACCAGAGGTTCCCGGTATAATAGAGGAGATGAGAAGAGAGGAGGCACCGCGTATGGAGACCGTGGGCAGATTCGCGCCCTCGCCCAGCGGCCGCATCCATCTGGGAAATATCTTGTGCTGCCTGCTGGCCTGGCTCAGCGCCCGGCAGAAGGGCGGCCGGGTGATCCTGCGGATCGAGGACCTGGACACAGCCCGCTGTCCCGCCCGCTACGGGGAGCAGATGTGCCGGGACATCCACTGGCTGGGCCTGGACTGGGACGAGGGACCGGGCGTGGGCGGCCCCAGCGGCCCCTATGAGCAGAGCCGCCGGACCGGGCTGTATCAAGCGGCCCTGGAGCGCCTGGAGGCCCAGGGGCTGGTCTATCCCTGCTTCTGCACCCGGGCGGAGCTCCACGCCGCCAGCGCGCCCCACCGGGAGGACGGGCAGGTCATCTATCCCGGCACCTGCCGCCGGCTGTCCCCAGAGGAGGCCGCCGAAAAGGCCCGCCGCACGGGGCGTCCGCCTGCCCTGCGGCTGCGGGTGCCAGAGGAGGAGATCGCCTTTCAGGACGGCCACATGGGGGCGTATCGGGAGTTCCTGCCCCGGGACTGCGGAGACTTCCTCCTGCGTCGCTCCGACGGGATGTTCGCCTATCAGCTGGCTGTGGTGGTGGACGACGCCGCCATGGGCGTCACCGAGGTGGTGCGGGGCGCGGATCTGCTGGCCTCCACCCCCAGGCAGCTGCTGCTGTACCGCCTGCTGGGGCTGCGGGCGCCGGCCTTCTACCACTTCCCCCTGCTGCTGGGCAGCGACGGGCAGCGGCTCAGCAAGCGGAACGCGGATGCTGGGCTGGACACCTTGGGACAGCGGTACACCGCGCCGGAGATCTTGGGCAAGCTGGCCTATCTGGCCGGCTTCAACCCCTCTGCGGAGCCCCGGACCGGGGAACGCCTGCTGGCGGACTTCGAATGGGACAAAGTCCCCAAGGAAGATATTCGGATCCCGGAGGGATTGTTTTAGCAAAACAGGGCACAGGCCATTGGCCTGTGCCCTGTTTCAGGACTCCAGCCCGGAGAGGGACTCCGGGATCTCCACCTCCGGCATCAGCTCCCGGCTGACGATGATGAGCATCTCTTCCAGCTGGGCGCACTCCGCAGGTGTGAACCGCTGAGCGATCCGGTCCATCACCGCCGACATATAGGCGGTGCTGATGTTGTAGTAGTCGATATACTTCTGGGTGATCTCCAGGTGATACTCCCGCCGGTCGTCCGGAGACTGGACCTTGCGGATATAGCCCTTTTTGATGAGGCTGTTGACCTTGTAGGCCGCATTGGGGGGCGAGATCCGCATGAAGGTGGCGAACTCATTGACCGTGGGACTGCCCAGGGCCTGAATGGCCTCCATGCAAAAGGTCTCCACCGTGGTCAGGCTGGCCTCCCGGTCCTGGAAGCGGCTGAAGATCTCCTGGTAAAAATGCAGCTTGAACTTGGTATACACAGCAAAAAAAGCATCTTTCAGCATCGTCTCAAGCCCTCTTATTCACAGAGGTTCCGCACTGGCGGGAGGGGCGGTCACTCCGCACCAATGGCAAAGGTCAGCTCCGCCGTGCAGGCCAGCTCGCCGTTGACGGTGGCCTTGCACTCGCCGATGCCCACCGGGCCCCGGCGCTTGGTGAGGGTGCACTCCATCTCCAGCACGTCGCCGGGGATCACCTTCCGGCGGAAACGGGCATTCTTCACGCCGCCGAACAGGGCGATCTTGCCCTGGTTCTCCGGCAGGGACAGGATGGCCACAGCGCCCACCTGAGCCATGGCCTCCAGGATCAGTACGCCGGGCATGACATGCTCCTGGGGGAAGTGGCCGCAGAAGAACTGCTCATTGACGCTGACGCACTTGATGCCCTTGGCCCACTGGCCTGGCTCATAGTCCGTGATCCGGTCCACCAGGGCAAAGGGGAACCGGTGAGGCAGGATCTGGGCGATCTGGTTGGAATTCAACTCATTTGCCATGTTTTAAGCCTCCCACTTCTTGAACAGCAGGCTGCCGTTGTGGCCGCCGAAGCCCAGGGAATTCGACAGGGCGTACCGCACGTCGGCGCTGCGGCCCTGGTTGGGCACCACGTCCAAATCGCAGGCGGGGTCCGGTACCTGGTAGTTGATGGTGGCGGGGAGATAGCCCTCCTGCAGCGCCTTGGCGCAGAACAGGGCCTCCACCGCGCCGGCGGCGCCCAGCATATGGCCGGTCATGGACTTGGTGGAGCTGATGGCCAGCTGATAGGCGTGATCGCCGAACACGGTCTTGACGGCGGTGGTCTCGCCGGCGTCGTTCAGGGGGGTGGAAGTACCGTGGGCATTGATATAGTCCACCTCGTCGGCCTTCACGCCGCCGTCAGCCAGGGCCATCTCCATGGCCTTGGCGCCGCCGCTGCCGTCGGGCCGGGGAGCGGTCATGTGGTAGGCGTCGCAGGTGGCGCCATAGCCCACGATCTCCGCATAGATGCTGGCGCCCCGGGCCTTGGCGTGCTCCAGCTCCTCCAGCAGGAGGATGGCCGCGCCCTCGCCCAGCACGAAGCCGCTGCGTTCCGCGTCAAAGGGGATGGAGGCCCGGTTGGGATCGGGATTCTGGGTCAGCGCCCGCATGGAAGTAAAGGCACCGATGGCCAGGGGAGTCACGGCGGACTCCGCGCCGCCGCAGAGCATCACGTCGGCATAGCCGTCCCGGATATAGTGGAAGGCATCGCCCACGGCGTTGGTGCCGCCGGTGCAGGCGGTCACCGGGCAGGTGCACATCCCCCGGAAGCCGGTGTGAATGGCGATCTGGCCTGCGGCCATGTTGCAGATCCCCATGGGGATATAGAAGGGAGAGACCCGGTCCCAGCCCTTTTCCTTGCCCTTGTCATGCTCCGCCTCAGTGAGAAACAGGCCGCCAATGCCGCTGGAGACGATGACGCCGCAGCGGTCCGCCTCCACCTCGTCCAGCGTGAAGGCGGCGTCCGCCATGGCCTCCTGGGCGGAGACCACAGCCAGCTGGGTGAAGCGGGCCATCCGCTTGGTCTCCGGCTTGCTCATATAGTTCTCCGGCTCAAAGCCCTTGACCTCCGCGGCCAGATGGACCTTCATGCCGGTGGGGTCGAACTGGGTGATGGGAGCGATCCCGCAGACGCCGTCCTTCACGGCCTGCCAGCTCTCCTTCGCGGTAAGGCCAATGGGGGTCACGGCCCCCAGGCCGGTAATGACGACTCGCCGTCGTTCCATAGTGTACCTCCTATAGATAGTGTTGAGAACATCCAGAGAAGGTGTTCCCAAAGCCCCCCGAATCCCAAAGCGGGGGGCCAGGGGGCACAGCCCCCGGTTCTTCCGCCAAAGGCGGAAGAAGAAAATTTAATCATTTTCGGCAGGGCGTGTACCTGCCGAAAATTCCGTGACCCAGCCGCCTTGGGCGGCGTCCCCAGTGACCGACGTCACTGGGGGTGGGGGAGGGCGAGGGGGAGCCTGCTCCCCTTCGCATTACATCGCCATGCCCCCGTCGACGCAGAGGACCTGCCCGGTCACATAGGCGGCCTCATCGCTGGCCAGGAAGGCCACGGCCCTTGCCACGTCCTCCGGCTTGCCCAGCCGCTGCATGGGGATGGTGGGCATCATGGCGTCCTTGGCGGCCTCCGGCATGGCGGCGGTCATATCCGTCTCGATGAAGCCGGGGGCCACGGCGTTGACCGTCACGCCCCGGGAGGCCAGCTCCTTGGCCAGGGACTTGGTCATGCCCACCACGCCGGCCTTGCTGGCGGCGTAGTT
>DWZJ01000025.1 GCA_019118245.1 Candidatus Oscillibacter excrementigallinarum | reverse complement strand
AGACAGAGATCTTGCCGATCTCGACCTTGGTGTAAGGCTGACGATGGCCCTGACGCTTGCGGTAACCCTTCTTGGCGTTGTACTTGAAGATGCGGATCTTCTTGCCCTTGCCGTTCTTGACGATCTTGCCCTCCACGGAGGCGCCCTCCACCACGGGAGTGCCGAAGGTGGCCTTTTCGCCGTCGATGACAGCCAGGACCTGGTCGAACTTCACGGTGTCGCCGGCTTCCTGGTCCAGCTTCTCGATGTAGACCACGTCGCCCTCGGCCACCTTGTACTGCTTGCCGCCAGTCACGATGATTGCGTTCATTACGTTGTTTCAACTCCTTCACTACGGGCTCGCTGTCGGGGGCGGTCCGGATGGACACTTGGATACCCATTCAAAGCGGCTCAATTAGTATATCAGCGTCAAATTGAAAAGTCAATGATTTTAAGAAATATCTTGCAAAATATTTTAATAGAACGTACCATTTCCACAACGGACCCGATAGGACTCGAACGACAGGAGGCAGGCACATGACGATCGAAACCTTTGAGGGCGTCCGGATCGCCTATTTGCGCAGGACCGGCAGGTATGGGGCGGGCAACCGGCAGCTGATGGAGGCGCTCAAAAGCCGCCTGCGGGCAATGGAGCTGTTCGATGCGGACACGGCGATCCTCGGCATCGCGCTGGACGACCCGGCGCGGACGCCGGCGGACCTGCAGAGATACGACGTGGGCGTGGTCCTCACCGGCCCAGCGGAGCCCCATGGACTGCCGGTCCGCGCCATCGATGACGGCCGCTATGCCGTCTTTGAGGTCTCGCACACGGAGGAGGGCATCTTGCACTTCTGGAGAAATATCCAGGAGCTGACGGCGGGTTTGCCGCTGGATCCCACAAGGCCGGTCCTGGAACGGTACGCGGCCCAGAAGGTCTCGGCACACCGATGCGAGTTTTGTGTGCCGCTGCGAGATCGCGGAACGGACACGCCATAACAGTAGCATCTTGACAGCAATTGCAATATATGGTATATTCATCACATAAAGAGCGAAATTTACCACAAATTAAAACGCTTGACTTGGGAGGTCGCTTATGAAAAAGCAGACGCTGTACGGCATGCTGGGGTTTCTGTCCCTGCTGGGCTTCGTGGGGGTGTTCACAGAGGCCCGGGGCTTTCTCGGCTTTTTTGCCTTCGCGGTGGACTTCCAGTATTTCTTCCTGAAATCTGACGAGATGCTGGAGGAGCAGCTGGCCCGCGCTGCCTCCCGGGCGTTCGTGGCCGGGATGCTGGTGATGGCGGCCGCCGTGCTGGGGACATTGATGCTGGGGGGCTTTGATCCCAGCCGGGCGCTCCTCACCGGATGCGCGGCGGGGTGGGCGGCCTCCGTGGCGGTCTACGCCCTGACGAGCGCCTGGTACGGCTTCCGGGAGAACTGGGGGCTGGAGCCGTGATCCGCAACCGGATGAAGGAGCACCGGGCCCGGCTGGGCCTGAAGCAGGAGGACCTGGCGAGACTGGTGGGCGTCCGGCGGGAGACCATCGGCAACCTGGAGAAGGGGCGCTACAATCCCTCCCTGGTGCTGGCCTGGAACATCGCCAAGGTATTCGGCGTGCCCATCGAGGAGGTGTTCACCGTCCTGCCGGAGGACGGCTCCCCGGAGACGCCCTCCTGACACGAATAAAACGCCCCAAGAAAGACCGCCTGACGGAGCTGAACTCTGTCAGGCGGTTTTCCTTGTCAGATCTTATCGATAGGCGAGCTTTTCCACCGTCCAGTCCCGGATCAGGTCGGCGTAGAACCGGCAGACCCGCCGGCCGGCCTCCACATCCAGGTTGATGTAGTTCCCGCACTCCGCCGGGCTCTTGCCGGGCATCTCCCCCTCGAAGTCCGCGGCGGCGGCAAAGACCTCTTTCAGCAGGTCGATGGCCCCCTCGCAGGAGAGGAGCCGGTTGTCGAAGAGGAAGTAGAACCCCGTCTGGCAGCCCATGGGCCCGAAGTAGATGACCGCGTCCTTCTCGGCGGAGTTCCGCAGCAGGGTGGCGATCAGGTGCTCCGCGGAGTGCATCTCGCTGTTGGACAGCAGATCTCCGGTGTTGGGCTTTTTGAACCGCAGGTCAAAGGTGATGATGTCCCCGTCCCGGCGGGAGAGGTAGAGCCCCGGCAGCAGCGTCGTGTGATCCACCGTAAAGCTGGCAATGCGTTCCATGGTCAAAGTTCCTCCTTCTGTAATGCCTGGGCCAGGGGCAGCACCACCCGCCCCAGAGCCTCCAGGGCCTGGCCGAAATCAAAGTATTCCTCCGCCTGGTTGTCGGAGAACAGATGGTCCGAGACGGACTTCACCGACACGAACCGGACGTTGTTCCGCAGGCACACCTGGGCGATGGCGCCGCCCTCCATCTCCGCCAGCAGGGGGGAGAAGGTGTCCCGGATCCACGCCGCCCGCGCTCCCTTGACGGCGAACCAGTCCCCGGTGGCCACCCGGCCGGTGACGGCGGGATGGCCCAGGGAGGCCAGGAGCTCCGCGCACCGCTCCGGCTGCCAGGTGGGGAAGGTCACCTGGTTCACCGTGGACACCAGGCCGATGGGGTCTCCCACGGCGGTGGTGTCCACGTCGTGCTGGATGAATTCCGACGCTACCACCAGGGAGCCGGTGGGCAGGTCCGTGAGACAGCCGGCCACGCCGGCGTTGAGGATCAGGTCCACGCCGTACCGCAGGCACAGCAGTTCCGCGGCCATGGCGGCGTTGACCTTGCTGACGCCGCCGGCGCAGGCCAGGATGCCGGGGACGGCTTCAAAGACCGGCACGCCGGAGACGGTCTCCAGCGGCGCCAGGTCCCGGGCCTCCGGCAGGGCGTGGAGCTCCGACGGCATGGCGAATTGCAGGGCGATTTTCATAGAAGTCCTCCTGATTAGATGTCCGGCAGTTTCCGGCCGCATTTGGCGCAGAAGGCAAAGCCCTCTCCCGCCTCCGCCCCGCAATAGGGGCAGTAGCGGAGGCCGTCTCCGGGCGTGGCCGCATCGCCCCTCTCCGGTGCAGGCGGCTCACCGCCGAACCGCTGGTCCCAGGGATCCGGCTCCTCCGCGCTGTCCACGATGTCGAAGGAGGAATAGCGGTTTTTCCCCGTGGCGTTTTTGAAGTTGTAGACGGCCTGGACGATCCCCATGACGATGAACAGCACCCCGAAGATGGGGAAGAAGGCGGGCGCTCCCATGGAGGCGGTCGATACCGTCCAGAAGATGCCGAAGACCACGGCGATGAGGGAGGCGACGCCTCCCATGGCCGAGGGCCCCCGGCCCGGCTTGACGTGTTTCACAGCGGAATACCTCCTTATATCTGTCCGCTCACCGGTCGTCCACCGTCAGCTTCAGCACGTCCGGCCGGGAATAGTGGCCGCAGCCGTCGAACTCCATCCGGCTCCGGGGCACCTGGGTCAGGTCCAGATCGGCCAGAATGACGGCCTCCCGGTCCCACACCGGCTGGGTCACATAGTGGCCGTAGGGGTCCACCACGCAGCTGCCGCCCCGGCAGACCATGTCCGGCAGGCGGCGGATCTCCTCCGGGCAGTGGAGCCCGGCGGGGTACATGGCCCGGGTGAACACCATGTCGCAGTTGATGAAGAAGCAGTGCCCCTCGATGGCGATGTGGCGGATGGTGGACTGCCACTCCTCGTTGTCGTTGGTGTTGGGGGAGAGGTACAGGGTCACCCCCTTCTCGTACAGGGCCACCCGGGCCAGGGGCATATAGCTCTCCCAGCAGATGAGGCTGGCCATGGGCCCCCAGGGCGTTTGGGCGATGGGGAAGTAATGGCGGTCCGCGTCGCCCCACACCACCCGCTCCGCGCCGGTGGGCTTCAGCTTCCGGTGGACCGTGAGCAGCGCGCCGGTGGGGGAGAAGATCAGATTGGTATTATATAAGGTGGCACTGACGGCATCCCGTTCGGACACGCCGATGCTCACATAGGCCCGGGCCTCCCGGGCCGCCTGGCCCAGCACCTCCGTCTCCGGCCCCGGCACCAGGATGGAGTTGTCGTAGTACAGCCCCCAGTCCTTCCGGCCGGCGGCGGTCCGGCTGCCCACGGTAAAGCCGAAGGTCATGCCGTAGGGATAGCCGGGGATGAACAGCTCCGGAAAGACGATCAGCTCCGCTCCCTCCGCCGCCGCGGCCCGGATCAGCTCCACCGCCTTCACGGTGCAGGCCGCCTTGTCGAACATCACGGGGGCAGCCTGGATGACGGCCACCCGGCAGGACTCCCGCAGATCTCTCATACGCGCTCACCTCATTTGGATTCTGGATCGTGGTTTGAGTATAGCATACCGCCGCTCCCTGGGCAAGAGGCGGCGCAAAATCAAACGGAACGGCGCCGCGCACCCGTTTCCGGTGCGCGGCGCCGTTTCGTCGGAGAATCCTGCTTGGCGCGATGCGCGGCCGCCCGCGTCCTCAGAGCCGCTGGATGGCCTTCACCGCCTCTGCGGTGGTGGTTTGCGGGATCAGCTCAAAGCCCACCAGGCCGGTGTAGCCGATCTCCTCCAGGCAGTCCAGGACCCGGGGGTAGTGGACCTCGCCGGTGCCGGGCTCGTGGCGGCCGGGGGCGTCGGCGATATGGATGTGGCCGAACTGGTCGCCGTAGGCCCGGATGTTGTCGCAGAGACTGCCCTCGTTGAGCTGCATATGGTAGACGTCGTAGAGGACCTTCAGCAGGGGGGAGCCGATGAGGCGGGTCATCTCCGCCGCCATCCGTGTGGTGCGCAGAAAGTTGCCCGGGTGGTCCGTGGTGACGTTCAGGGGTTCTAAATTTAACAGGATGCCGTTCTCCTCCGCCAGAGCGGCGCACGCCCGCAGCGTTTCGTACATGGCGCAGAGCTTCACCGTGTCGGAGAGGTCCGCATAGGCATTGAGGACCCGGCCGCCCTCCCCCAGGCCGTTGGAGTGGATGGTCAGGCTCCGGGCGCCCACCCGCTTGGCCGCCGCGATGGACCGCCGCAGGAACGCCAGGTAGTCCGCCCGCTGGACAGGGTCGATGAGAGACAGCTCCGCGTCGCCGTTGAAGCCGGCGATGCCGATGCCGGCCCGCTCCGCGGCATCCCGTACGGCGTCCAGGTCCTTGTCCGTCCAGTTCCAGAACTCCACAAAGTCAAAGCCGTCGTTCCTGGCGGCCTGGAAGCGGTCCAGGAAGGGGAGCTCGGCATACAGGGGCTCGATACACGCGGATCTGCGAAATTTCATAACAGCCTCCAGTTCCTCCTCACGGGTTTGCTTGTAATCTAGCATATCTTTCCAGTACCGTCAAGACGCGGCCGGGAGATGGCCGGATGATCCGTTTCCACTTTGGAAGTTATGTACAGAATGCCGAAAGGAAAAACGTGATTTTGGAGAATTGACAGAGGAAGGTTTATGAGCTAACATATTTGTGTTGAATGGTAAAACCATTAAATCGCATGGAAGAGGGGGAATCGCATGGAGCTTAGCGGTATATCCTTTGCTGGAAAGACCGGCATCATCACAGGAGGCGCCCAGGGCATTGGCAAGGCCATTGCCAAAGGATTCGTGCAGATGGGCGGCAAGGCCGTGATCGTGGACATCAACCCGGAGACGGCGGCTAAGACCTGTGAGGAGCTGGGCAACGCCGTGTATTACACGGTGGACCTGGGAGACCCGGACGAGGTGGTCCGCATGTTCCAGCAGATCGTGGAAGAGCAGGGCCGGGTGGAGGTCCTCGTCAACAACGCGGGGATCGTGAACACCTCGGACTTTGACAAGCTGACGCTGGCGGAGTGGAACCGCGTCATCGCGGTGGACCTGACAGCGGTGTTTCTCACCAGCCAGGTGCTGTTCCGCCATATGGAGCAGATCGGCGGCGGGCGCATCGTGAACGTGGCCTCCATCGCCGGCAAGGTGGGCGGCGGCTATCTGGGCACGACCGCTTACGCGGCGGCGAAGGCCGGCGTGATCTCCCTGACCAAGAGCATCGCCAAGGCGGGCTCGGCTAAGAACATCTACTGCAACAGCCTGTGTCCCGCCTACACCAAGACGCCGCTGGTCTCGATCCTGACCGGCGAGAAAGAGAAGAAGGTACTGGAGGCCATGTCCCTCCACCGGGCGGCAGCACCGGAGGAAGTGGCAAACGGCGTGCTGTTCCTGGCCTCTGACGCCGCCAGCTTCGTTCAGGGCGAGAACCTGAACTGCGATGGCGGAATGCTGATGAACGGCTGACAGAGTTTCTGCAAAGATTTCAGAGATTCTGGGCCCCGCGCTTTCCCAAAACTAAGGGCTCTTGCCCACAGGAGGTTATGTTTCAATGCAACCTGAGAAAAAGGCACTCGTCCCGATGGTCAACTTCATGAACAAGATCCCCGGCGGCATCATGCTGATCCCGCTGCTGGTGGGCTGTGCGCTCAACAGCTTCTTTCCGGACTTCTTGCAGATCGGCGGCGCTACCACCGGTGTGCTGACCAGTACCAATGCCTTCCTGGGCGCGTTCTTCGTCTGCGTGGGTGCCAACCTGTCCATCAGCGGCGCCGGCAAGGCGCTGAAGGTGGGCGCGGTGGTCACCCTGACCAAGCTGCTGGCCAGTATCGCCATTGGCCTGATCGCCAGCCACTTC
This sequence comes from Candidatus Oscillibacter excrementigallinarum, assembly GCA_019118245.1. GTDB lineage: Bacteria > Bacillota > Clostridia > Oscillospirales > Oscillospiraceae > Oscillibacter > Oscillibacter excrementigallinarum. The sequence continues at coordinate 21,646 of DWZJ01000025.1, read as the reverse complement.
TTCAATGACAATCTGCTGGGACTGTCCGCCGTGGCTATCATTTCCGGTATGTCCAACTCCAACGGCGGTATGTTCACAGTGCTGACCAAGATGTACGGCGATGAGGCCGACCAGGGCGCCATCGCGGTGGTGTCCCTGAACGACGGTCCGTTCTTCACCATGATCGCCCTGGGCACTGCCGGCATGGCTGACATCCCCCTGATGTCCCTGGTGGCCGCACTGGTCCCCCTGGTGCTGGGCATCATTCTGGGCAACCTGGATCCCAAGATGAAGAAGCTGCTGAATGACGCAGAGCCCATCATCCTGATGTTCCTGGCAGTTGCCATCGGTTCCAGCATGAGCTTCTCCCAGATCATTGAGGGCGGCTTCGGCGGCATCATCCTGGGCCTGATGACGCTGATCATCGGCGGCATCGTCACCGTGTTCTTCGACCGGATCACTGGCGGTACCGGCATCGCTGGCGCGGCCATCTCCACCGTGGCCGGCAATGCAGTCGCCACACCTCTGGCGGTCGCCGCGGCGGACCCCAGCATCTATGATGCGGCCGTGATCGCCACGCCCCAGGTGGCAGCGGCCATGATCATCACCGCCATCCTCTGCCCCTTCTTCACCTCCTATGTCAACAAGCACTTCCGCCGGAAGGACCCCGTGCCGGCCGGTGCGGCGGGCAATGCGGCGCCCAAGCTGAGCGAGGTGGAGGAGCTGGCCAACGAAGAGGGCTCTCACGAGCCGAAGGGATAAGGCGGCAGCGCGCAGCCTCATCCATCCATGCAAACAAAAGAAGGAGCCCCCGTCAGGGGGCTCCTTCTTTTGCCGCGCACAGGCAGAAGGGCAGCCTGTGGGGAGCCTGGCGTTCAGAGCCGGCGGTGCGCGTCTCCCCAGGCGCACATCTGGTCCAGAATGGGGATCAGGGACTTGCCCCGCTCCGTCAGGCTGTACTCCACCTTGGGAGGGATCTGGGGGTATTCCTCCCGGTGGACCAGACCGTCCGCCTCCAGCTCTTTCAGGGTGGAGCTGAGGGTCTTGTAAGAGATGCTCCGGATGTATTTTTTCAGCTCGTTGAATCGGACCACTTCAAATTCCATCAGGGTATAGAGAATGACCATTTTATACTTCCCCTGGATCAGGGACATGGTGTAATGGAAGCCGGTGTCCTCCAGATTGGCGTCCTGAATGCAGGCAATGCTCATATTACGCTCTCCTTTCGGTAAGTATCTATTGTTGATATCAGTATCGCACTTTTAGGTGCGTACTTGTCAAATGAAAGCCGCACGGTATGATTGTAGTACGGCTTCCAGGGGAAGTCAACGATCCATGTCATGCAGGAGGTACGGATATGAACAAAAACATTGTTGTGATCACCGGGAGTCCCCGGAAAAACGGAAACAGCATCGCCATGACCGAGGCCTTTATCCAGGCTGCGGAGGCCAAGGGCCACACCGTTATCCGGTTCGATGCGGCGGATAAGAAGCTGACCGGCTGCCACGCCTGTGAGACCTGCTTCAAAACCGGCAGGGCCTGTTCGTTTGACGACGATTTCAACACCATCGCCCCGGCCATTTTGGAGGCCGATGCAGTGGTATTCACCATGCCGGTGTACTGGTACTCCATTCCCTCCCAGATCAAGGCAGTCATCGATCGGATGTATGCCTTCTGCGTGGCCGGCAAGGACGTGGCGGGCAAGGCGTGCGCCCTGATCGCCTGCTGCGAGGAAGAGGACATGACCGTTCTGGACGGCGTCCGCGTCCCCATCGAGCGCACTGCCGCCCTGCTGAAGTGGAACATGGTGGGCGAGGTCCTGGTGCCCGGCGTGCTGGAGGCGGGCGCCGTCGACAAGACCGATGGCTGCAAGCGGGCCGCCGCCCTGGCGGATGCCATTTGAGAGGGCGGATACGATGGGCAAGAAGATCGTCATTCTCAACGGCAGCCCCCGGAGAGCGGGAAACACCGCGGCCCTGACGGCGGCCTTCACCAAGGGCGCGGAGGAGGCCGGCCACACAGTCACCGAGTTCTTCCTGGGGGAGCTGGACATCCACGGATGCCGGGGCTGCTTCGGCGGCAGCAGCGGCCGGGACTGCCCCTGTGTCCAGCGGGACGGCATGGAAACCATCTATCCGGCGGTGAAGGCCAGTGAGATCCTGGTGCTGGCCAGCCCGCTGTACTACTGGAATCTCAGCGGACAGCTGCGCACCGCCATGGACCGCCTGTTCGCCCTGGAAGAGGGAGACGAGAACCTGCTCCGGGGGCACGGCCGGGCCTCCGCCCTGCTGATGGCGGCGGAGGGAAATGGCTTTGAAGACGTGCGCACCTATTATGATCATCTGATGGAGCATCTGCGGTGGAAAAGCCTGGGCCACGTGCTGGCGGGCGGCGTCATGAACGTGGGGGACATCCGGGGCCGCAAGGAATTGGATGATGCCTACCAGCTTGGAAAGTCCATCGTCTGAAACAGCCGATCCCCGATAGCCGGGAGACAAAAGCTGATGGCGCATCGCTTGGCGATGCGCCATCAGCTTATCCGTTCTGGGCGTCGATCTGCTCCTTCAGTTCGGTGAGATAGACCCACCGCTCCGTCTTTTCCTCCAGGGCGGCCTCCAGCTCCGCCTGCCGGGCCTGGAGCTCCTGGAGCTTCACATAGTCGCTGCCGCAGGCCGCCTGCTCCGCCTGGCAGGCGGCCAGGTCCGCCTCCAGCCGGGCCAGTTCGTCGTCGATGGTCTCGAACTCCCGCTGCTCCTTGAAGGAGAATTTCAGCTTCCGCTCCCGGGGCCGCTCCTGCGCCGGCTTGGGCTTTTCCGCCTTGGGGGCGGGGGCCTCCGCCTCCCGGCGCTTGGCCTGCCAGTCGGTCCAGTTGCCGGTGAACCGGTGGATCTCCCCGTCTCCCCGGACCTCGAAGATGGACTCGGCCAGCTTGTCCAGGAAGAAGCGGTCGTGGGACACCGCCAGGATGGGGCCGGGGAAGCCCTGCAGATAGTCCTCCAGAATGGAGAGGGTGGTCACGTCCAGGTCGTTGGTGGGCTCGTCCAGCAGCAGGACATTGGGGGCCTCCATCAGCACGGACAGCAGGTACAGCCGCCGCCGCTCCCCGCCGGAGAGCCGCCCGATGGGCACGGACTGGAGATCCCCGGGGAAGAGGAACCGCTCCATCATCTGGTTGGCGGAGAAGGTACCCTCGTCGGTCCTTACCTCGTCGGCGATGTCGTGGATGAAGTCGTAGACCCGCTGGTTCAGATCCAGCTCCCGGCCCTCCTGGGAGAAGTGGCCGATCTTCACCGTGGCGCCCACCTCCACCGTGCCGCTGTCCGGCACCAGTTCGCCTGCGATCAGGTGGAGCAGGGTGGACTTGCCGGCGCCGTTACGGCCCACGATGCCGATGCGGTCATTCCGCAGCAGGTTGTAGGAGAAGTGGCTGACGATGGGCCGCCCGTCAAAGGCCTTGGACACATCGTGGAGCTCGATGATCTTCTTCCCCAGACGGGAGGAGGCCGCCGCCATCTGGACGGCCTCGTCCGTCTCCGGCGCGTCCTGGTCCAGCAGGGCCTCGTACCGCTGGATGCGCTCCTTGGACTTGGTGGTGCGGGCCTTGCAGCCCCGCATGATCCACTCCCGCTCCACCCGGAGGATGGACTGGCGCTTGCGCTCGCTGGCCTCCGCCATCTCCTGCCGCTGCTCCCGCAGCTCCAGGTACTTGGAATAGTTGGCCTCATAGTGGTACAGCTTCCCCCGGGAGAGCTCCGTGATGTGGTTCACCACCCGCTCCAGGAAGTAGCGGTCATGGGTCACCATCACGAGGCCCCCCTTGAACCGGCGGAGCCAGTCCTCCAGCCAGGCCACCATCTCGCTGTCCAGGTGGTTGGTGGGCTCGTCCAAAATCAGCACGTCCGCCGGGTGGATGAGGGCCGCCGCCAGGGCCACCCGCTTCCGCTGGCCGCCGGAGAGGGTGCCCACCTTTTGGGTGAAGTCCGTGATGCCCAGCCGGTTCAGCATGGCCTTGGCCTCGTACTCGTTCAGCGCCCGGAATTCAGCGGGGAAGTGGAGGAACACCTGCTCCAGGACGGTGGCGTTCTCGTCCATCACCGGGTTCTGGGAGAGGAGGCTGATCTGGACATTGGGGTTTCGGGAGATGGTGCCGCCGTCCGGCTCCGTGACGCCGGAGAGCACTTTGAGAAAGGTGGACTTGCCGGTGCCGTTGATGCCGATGACGCCCACCTTGTCCCCCTCATTGAGGTAGAAGTTCACATCGTCCAGCAGCTGGCGGCTGCCGAAGTTGATGGAGAGATGTTCCGCGGATAAGAGCATGGAGGTTCCTCCTGGATGGTAAAAGTCTGAGTCAGATTATACCGCCTCCCGCCGCTTTTTTCAACCCGCCCCGCCCCGGCCTTGCAACGGGTGGGGAGATATGGTAGGATGAAAGGGAAAAATCAGCGCCGCTGAAGGCGCGACGGGGGGATTTTGTTGTGGGCAGATCAAAGTTGAAAGATACAGATACAATATCTTACGCCTTAGACCTTAACGAGGCCAATGTCCAGGCCATCTTCAACCGGTGTTTGAAAACCGCTGAAACGAAAGAAATCGAGTATGCAACGCTGTTTCGGAAAGAGTTTGGCTACGAGAAAACCGAGGCACCTGTTCACTTCGACCAAGAGACGATAAAAGCCAATAAACAGACGATTAAATATCTGTTCGGACAGGTGCAGATCGTTCACCGCGGCGAGTTTTCTGTTACGGAAGAAAAAGCCGCTACTCGCTATGACGGCACAAAATGGACAGCGAACAACGGATTCTTGATGATGTTTCTTCATCTTGCCGCAGGCGCTCACATTATGGGGCCTTTTATCGCAGATGGACAGAAAGCCTCGACTATCAAAATGAACCCCACCCTCTCCCCGAAGGATCCGGCATTCCCGGCCTGGTGGGAACAGCACAAATCTGAATGGGAAGCATGACCCTGTAGGGGCGGACCTCTGTGTCCGCCCGTCCCCCATCCCCGCACCGCTTCCCTCGGGCGGCAGATTGCCGCCCCTACGGCGTTGGAAGGGGCCGTTCCGTCATCGAAAAACGGGCCGGCACACAGGCCGGCCCCTACGCCGCATTCCGCAGAAATTCCTAATTCCTAACTCCTAACTCCTAATTGCCCGCAGGGGGGTGTATTCCGCTTGCCTACGATCCGCGCCACCGTCACGCCGGAGCAGGACGGCGCCACCGTCCGCCACATCTTAAAAGCCGTCCTCCACGTCTCCTCCCACGCCATCTCCCGGCTGACCCGGACGGAGAACGGCATCCGGGTCAACGGAAAACATGCCCGTACAGTAGATCTCCTTCACACCGGAGACGTGCTGGAGGTGGAGACCGGCGACCACCGGCCGCCCCGGGTGCGGCCCACGCCGGGCGACTGGCCCCTGCCCATCGTCTGGGAGGACGGCCATCTGCTGGTAGTGAACAAGCCCGCCGGCATGACGGCCCACGCCTCCAACTTCCTGCCGGACACCCCCACCGTGGCGGGGGCCCTGGCCTGGCAGCGGGGGGCGGACTTTGTGTTCCACCCGGTGAACCGGCTGGACAAGGGCACCACCGGCCTCATGGTGATCGCCAAGAGCGGCTACATCCATGACCGGCTCCGGTACGCCCTCCACACGGAGAGGTTCTACCGGGAGTACCGGGCGGTGTGCGTGGGCTGCCCGGAGCCGAAGTCCGGCACCATCGACGCCCCCATCGGCCGGGACCCCAATTCCGTGGTGGGCCGGTGCGTCCGGCCCGACGGCGCCCGGGCTGTCACCCACTATGAGGTACTGGGGACAGAGAACGGCCTGTCCCTCCTGCGGCTGCGGCCGGAGACGGGGCGGACCCACCAGCTCCGGGTCCACATGGCATCTATCGGCTGCTCTCTGGCCGGGGACTGGCTGTACGGAAGGGAGGACCCGGACCTGATCCCCCGGCCCGCTCTTCACGCCTACGCCCTGGAGCTGGACCATCCGGTAACTGGAAAGCATCTGTCCTTGACAGCGCCGATCCCGCCGGATATGGCCCGGCTGGTGCCGGGGCTTTTGGCGGAAACAGCGTGCGCAAACGAAGAGACTTGACCATAAAGCGGAAGGAGAATCTTTATGTTAACTTGGAACGTCACCTATCACTGCAAGCCCGGCCAGCGGGAGGCCTTTTACCAGGCCCTCTGTGACCTGGGCATCCGGGCCAACTCCCAGCAGGAGGAGGGCAACCTGAAGTACGACTACTTCTTCGCCGCGGAGGCCCCGGACGACCTTCTGCTGGTGGAGAGCTGGACTACCCCGGCCCTCCAGCAGGCCCACTGCCAGACGGAGGTCTTCGGCCGTCTCCAGGAGCTGAAGGCGCAGTTCTGTGACAGCGTCCACATCGACAAGTTCGATCACTGAGCAGCAAGTAGCGGGAGGCATACAGCCTCCCGCTACCTTTATATATTATAGATGCGCCGCCGGAGCGTCCAGCAGTTCCTGGAGCTCCAGGAAAAACCGGGACAGGTGGAACCCGTCCGCCACAGCGTGGTGGATGTTCAGGGAGACGGGCAGGACCGTCCGCTCGCCCTCCCGCGCATACTTTCCCCAGGTGACCACCGGGGCCAGATAGGTGCCGCTGTCAAAGATGTGCATATCAAAGCTGCGGTACCGGACCCAGGGCAGGCAGGACACGTCGAAGGTGTTGGGCGGCACGTCCGACAGGTCGAAGTGGTCCAGGGCGGCATACCGCCGGCGGTCCTCCAGAAAGCGGCGGTGGAAGGTCTCCAGGTCCGCCGCAAAGGGCGTCACCAGCTTCACGAAGGTCTCCCGGTCCGGATGGAAGTGGGCGTAATAGGGCTCGATCTGGTCCCAGAGGACCAGCCGCCCCTGGCCGTCCCAGCCGTACCGGAACTCGGCGTGGGCATTGAGCACGCGGGACACCGCCCAGATCATGGCGGGATAGAAGGAAAAGCCGCCGGTCCGGAGCCGGTCCAGGAACCGGGACACCTCCATGTCCACAGTCAGACTCATGACACAGCGCAGGTCGTCGATAAAATGCCGGAACACGGGCCCCCGGTCCCAGGCGTCCAGGTCCACCACCGTGTGGGACAGAGTAAAATTGTCGTTCATAAAAGCCTCCTAAAATCGATTTGGTATTTTAGGAGGCATCATCCAGTCCACGCTTCACAGGGCACCCTCCTCTCTGCGGTACTGCCCCCATTCTATCCGTCCCGGGGAAAGAAGTCAACCGCATCCGACTCTTGACAATTCCCGCCAGTTCCCCTATTCTGGACAGGACGGAATTCGACTGGAGGCGCCGATATGGAGACAGAGCTTTGGACACAGTTTGACCGGATCGTGGTATTCGACACGGAGACCACCGGCATTGAATTTGGACAGGATGAGATCATCGAGCTGGGGGCCGCGGCCTACACCGCCGCCGGAGAGGCGGAGAGCATGGATCTGCTGATCCGCCTGAGCCCGGGGCGGGCGCTGCCGCCCTTCATCACCCAGCTCACCGGCATCACGGCGGAGCAGCTGGACCGGGAGGGCGTGGAGAAGTCCGCCGCCTGCGATGTGTTCTGCACTTTGCTGGGGGAGGGAGAGCGGACGCTGCTGGCCGCCTACAACGCCCAGTTCGACCTGAACTTCCTCTATCACTTCCTGCGGCCCTTCGGCCGGGTGGCCGCCCTGCGGGCGCCCCGGTTCCTGGATGTCCTCACGGTCTACCGGGACCGGCGGGACTACCCCCACAAGCTCTGCGACGCCATCGCCGCTTACGGCCTGGAGGACCAGGCGGTGAACAGCCACCGGGCGGTGGATGACGCCCGGGCCGCCGCGGTGCTGCTGGGTGCCATGGCGGCGGAGCGGGACGATCTGGCCCAGTACGTCGACCTGTTCGGCTACTCGCCAAAGTACGGCGTCTCCGGCCGGCGGATCGGCTCCGTGACTTACCGCCCCCAGTCCTATCAGCGGATCCGGCCCTTGTATGAAGCGCTTGATACACTGTGAAATATTTGTGAACTTTTACGGGCACCCCTTGCAATATGACAACTTGTCAGCTATGATAGGCGACAGGTTGTCATATTTCTTTTGCCGCTCGCCCAAAATCTCTTGACCTTCCATCTGGAGAAAGGTGTAAGATGCGGAGGCAGTGAAGAAAACGGACCTTCTATTTCGTTTAAGAGAGGATGAGGCGGCGTGCCGAGCAGCACATTTTTGAATCTGCCGGCGGAAAAGCAGGAAAAACTGTTGGAGGCGGCGACCCGGGAGTTCTCCCACAAGCCCTTCAACGAGGCGTCCATCAACCAGATCATTAAAGAGGCGGGTATCCCCAGAGGCAGCTTCTATATGTACTTTCAGGATAAGGAGGACCTGTTCCTTTATCTGATCAAGGGCTATATGGACCAGCTGCTCATGCTGCTGGAGGAGTTCCTGCTCCAGAACGGGGGCGACATCTTCCGGGCCCTGCTGGATCTGTACGATTACATCCAGACAAAGGTAGATAGACAGTGCCTGGGGGAGGTCGGCGCCATGTTCGGCATCATCCGCTGCAACAGCGGGATGCAGAAAAACGGCCTGCTGGAGATGCTGGACGCGGATATGATCCTCCAACGGCTGGGGGATGCGGTGAATCCGGATCTGCTGGATCTGCGGCAGGACCGGGACCTGGGAGACATCCTGGGGACCTTGCTGGTGGTGGCGGCGCCCATGATCTACACCGGCCTGCAGGCCGGGGGCGATCCCGCCACACGGGATCGCCTGGAAAACATTCTGGACATCTTCAAGCGCGGCATGGGAAAGGACCCGGCCGCGAAAATCGAGAACAAGGAGATTACATACCATGGAAACTGAGTGGATGAACGAGACGCCCGCCGAGACGCCCAGTGCGCCCGAGACGGAAAAGCCCAAGAAAAAGAGGTTTTCCCTGAAGGGCCTCGGCGGAAAGAAAAAGAAGCGCTGGATCAAGATCCTTGTCGTCCTGGCGGTCGTGGCGGCCATCGTGGTAGGCTGTGTAGCCAACATGACGAAAAACGTCAACAGTCAGCTCAGCAGCAGTTATCTGGTGGCCACCGCCGCCCGGCAGGACCTGACGGTCAGCGTCTCCGGCACGGCCACGCTGCAGCCGGCGGACTCCTACAACGTCACCACACTGCTGTCCGGCGACATCGTCAGCGCCCCGTTTGAGGAGGGCGACCTGGTGGCCAAGGACACCCTGCTCTATACCATGGACAGCAGCGATGCCCAGGACTCCATGGACCGGGCCCAGATCTCTGTGGAGCAGGCCCAGATGTCCTATCAGCAGGCCCAGGAGGCCCTGCACCCCACCGCGCCCATCTCCGGCACGGTGAGCGAGGTCTACGTCCACAACGGTGAGAGCGTCACCGCAGGCGCACAGCTGGCCCGGATCGTGGCCAGTACGGAGCTGTCCATCGACTTCCTGTTCCCCTATGCCTCCCCCAGCGACTTCTATGTGGGGCAGACGGCCACGGTGTTTATCGACGGGTACGCCGGCACCCAGACCGGCACGGTCACCAATGTCTCCAACTCCACTACCATCACCAGCAACGGCCTGCAGGCCATCTCCGTCCGGGTGCGGCTGAACAACCCCGGCGCGGTGTCCGACGCGGGGACTGCCTCCGCCGTCATCGGCAGCTATTCCAGCTACGGCCAGTCCCCGGTGTCCATGCCCGCCTCCTCCATCGTCTATGCCAGCGGCTCCGGCACGGTGAACGACTTCACCAAGCTGGCCGGCAGCACGGTGACGAAGGGCGAGACCCTGTGCACCGTGGAGTCCGAGACCATCCGGGACCAGATCGAGAGCGCCCGGCTGAATCTCCAGTCCGCTCAGCTGTCCGCCAACACTGCTGCGGACGCGGTGGACGACTACAACATCAAGTCCCCCATCGCCGGCACGGTGATCGAGAAGAACTTCAAGGCCGGCGACAAGGTGGATGGAGCCTCCTCCGGCACCCTGGCCGTCATCTACGACCTGAGCTATCTGGAGCTGGAGATGGCCGTGGATGAGCTGGACATCGGCAAGGTGGAGGTGGGCCAGGAGGTCCGGATCACCGCCGACGCGCTGGAGGGGGAGACCTTCACCGGCGTGGTGGATAAGGTCAGCATCAGCGGCACCACCGCCAACGGCGCCACCACTTATCCCGTCACCATCATCATCGAGGAGTACGGCGACCTGCGGCCGGGCATGAACGTCTCCGCCCAGATCATCGGCGAGGAGGTCCCCAACGCCCTGTGCATCCCCGTGGACGCGGTGGAGCGGGGCAACACCGTGACCGTTCCCGGTCCCGGCGCTCTGAATGAGGACGGCACCGCCGTGGTGGATGTCACCAAGCTGGAGACCAAGGAGGTCACCCTGGGCCGCAACGACGACGAGTACATCGAGGTCACCAGCGGCCTGGAGGAGGGGGACGTGGTCCTCATCTACAACCAGGCGTCCTCGCTGATGGGCATGATGATGGGAGGCTGATCCCATGAGCCATCTCATCGAGCTGAAAGACGTCTATAAGATCTATCACATGGGCGAGGAGACTGTCCACGCTTTGGACGGCATCAACCTGACGGTGGACCAGGGGGAGTTCGTGGCCATCGTGGGCTCCTCCGGCTCCGGCAAGTCCACGGCCATGAATATCATCGGCTGCCTGGATGTGCCCACCTCCGGCAGCTATCACCTGGGGGGCATCGACGTGTCCACCATGGAGGACGACCAGCAGGCGGAGATCCGGAACAAGATGCTGGGCTTCATTTTCCAGCAGTACAACCTGATCCCCAAACTGACGGTGCAGGAGAACGTGGAGCTGCCGCTGCTGTACGCCGGGATCTCTTCCGAGGAGCGCCATGAGCGGGCCATCCAGTCCCTGGAGCGGGTGGGTCTGGCCGACAAGCGGAAGAACCTGCCCAGCCAGCTCTCCGGCGGCCAGCAGCAGCGGGTCTCCATCGCCCGGGCCCTGGCGGGCAAGCCCTCGGTGATCCTGGCTGACGAGCCAACCGGCGCCCTGGACTCCCGCACCGGACGGGAGGTGCTGCGGTTCCTCCAGAAGCTGAACCAGGAGGGGGACACTGTGGTCCTCATCACCCACGACAACTCCATCGCTGTCAAGGCCAAGCGCATCGTGCGCCTTCAAGACGGCCGGATCATCTATGACGGGGACGCCAGCGATCCCCAGGCGGTGGTCCAGCCCCAGGAGGATGAGGCGGGAGAGGAGGTCCTGGCATGAATTTCACCCAGTCCTTCAAGCTGGCTATCAAATCCCTGATGCTCAGCAAGATGCGGGCGCTGCTGACCATGCTGGGCATCATCATCGGCGTGGCCGCCGTCATCATCATCACTAGCCTCGGCAACGGGATGCAGAACTACATGAACGCCCAGTTCGAGCAGCTGGGCTCCAATCTGATCCAGGTCATGGTCTATGGCCGCGGAGAGGGCGGCACCCGGGACGTGGATACGGACGATATGTATGCCCTCGTAGAAAAATATCCCCAGTACCTCTCGGGCGTCACCCCCTATGTGAGTGCGACGGCCAATATCCGCAAGGGAACGGAGGATTTTGAGCGCACCAGCGTCTATGGCGTCAGCGAGGCATTCTACCGGAACGACACCCAGAAGACCATGCAGGGCTCCAGTCTGGAAGAGGGGCGCTTCCTCCAGTACATCGATGTGGAGCGCCACCAGGACGTATGCGTCATCGGCTCTTATCTGGCTCAGACCGCTTTCCAGACGGATCCGCTGGGACAGACGATCTCTGTCAGCGGCGTGCCCTACACTGTGGTGGGCGTGCTGGCGGAGAGCGGTGACAGCAGCGAGGGCAGCAGTGACGACGTGATCTACATCCCCTATGCCAATGCCCAGCAGTTGGGCGGCGGTTACGGCGATATGTACCTGATGACCAGCACCGACCGGGACACAGCGGCCACGGCCAAGGGGATCATTGAGAATCGGCTGTTCAAGACCTACCAGTCCTCAGACTACTACATGGTCATGACTTCCGCGGAGATGATGGACGCCATGGATTCCATGCTGAACACCCTGATGATGATCCTGATCCTCATCGCGGCCATCAGCCTGCTGGTGGGCGGCATCGGCATCATGAACATCATGCTGGTGTCCGTCACCGAACGGACGCGGGAGATCGGCATCCGAAAATCCCTGGGCGCCAAAGGACGGGACATCCGCAGCCAGTTCATCATCGAGGCGGGAACCACCTCCGCCATCGGCGGCGGCATCGGCATCGTGCTGGGCATCATCATGGCCAATGTGCTGACCAACATCATCGCTCTGGTACTGGGCACCGGGAACGACGGCTTCGTGGCCGTCCCCACGGCGGCGGGCATCGGCGTGGCCTTCGGCGTATCTGTGGCGGTGGGCATTCTGTTTGGCTATCTACCCGCGAACAAGGCAGCCAAGCTGAATCCCATTGACGCTCTGCGCTACGATTGAGTTCGCCTGAAAAGAGAGACCGGGAGACCGGCCTCTCTTTTCTTCGAAAATTTTTTGAGAAAATCTTTCCATATCCAAACTTTTTTTCGCCTCACCGCGTCTATCTAGCAGAATACACAGAAAGGACCCTGAAAGCGCGGCTCAGAACTTGGAACAACAACTGACCGACTATCTGGTAATGGATCAGGCGCGGTTTTACCGTCTGGCGTACAGCTACCTGAAGAGCAGGGAAGAGGCCTTGGACGCGGTACAGACCGCCGTCTGCAAGGCACTGGAAAAACAAAGGGAGCTGAAAGACCCGGAGGCCCTCCGCGCATGGTTCTATCACATCTTGGTCCACGTATGCATGGATGCGCTCCGCAAGCGCAAGCGGGTGACATTGATCCCGCCGGAGGCCCTAGACGCGGGCAGCTATGAAGACCCGCTGCCGTCGGACGGGACTCTGGCCCAGCGGGTGGACGCCCTGCCTCCCGAGGTGGGGACCATCATCAAGCTGCGGTTCTATGAGGATCTGTCGCTGAAAGAGATCAGCCAGGTCACTGGCTGCAATCTGAGCACTGTGAAGACGCGGCTGTATACGGGACTGAAAAAACTACGGGTAACTTTGGAAAGTGAGGCATGAACATGAACGAATTCAAGCAGGCAAGAGAAGAGTACGAATCCACTCCCATTCCGGAGGAATTAGACCAGCGTGTCCAGGCGGGCATCCGCCAGGGCCGCTCGGCCGGCCGCGCCAAGCGGCATGGCTTCCGCTGGGGCATTGGCGTGGCAGCCGCCTGTATGGTGATGGTCGGCGGTCTGAATGTGTCCCCCACCTTCGCGGCGGCCGCGGCCGACGTGCCGGTGCTGGGCGGCCTGTTCCAGGTGCTGACAGTCCGGAACTATGAGACCGTGAAGGACGGTATCGATTACGATGTGTCCGTTCCCGAGGTGGATGCCAACGGCACGCTGACCGAGGCCGTCAACGCCGAGATCCAGAAGCGGGTGGACGCGCACCTGGCCCAGGCCCAGGCGGACTGGGATGATTACAAGGAGGCATTCCTGGCCACCGGCGGCACTGAGGAGCAGTGGGGCGACCGGGAGATGGATGTGATCATCGACTATGAGATCAAATCCCAGACCGACACCACGGTCTCTTTTGTGGTGGATTTCGCGGAGTGCTGGGTCAGCGCCCAGCAGCAGCGGTACTGCTACAACCTGGACCTGGCCAACAACAAGGACATCACCCTGGCGGACGTGCTGGGTGAAGACTGGGTCAACATCTGCAACACCGCTGTCCAGGCCTATATCGACCAGGACACTTCCGGGCTGTTCTTCACTGCGGACAAGGGCGGCTTCACCACCGTGGATGACACCACGTCCTTCTATCTGAACCAGGACGGCTCTGTGACGCTGGTGTTCCCCGAGTATGCCATTGCCGCCGGCGCCGCCGGGATCGTGGAGATCCCCGTGGCGGGCTGAGCCGGACAAGCGCGCAGAATCCCAAACGCGGACCGCTTTTCAGCGGTCCGCGTTTTCTGCCTGTATGCAGGATCTTATCTTATGCCAGCGTCAGATCCCCCTCCCGGATCCAGCCGATCTTCCGGAAGAACAGGCCGAAGAGCCAGGTGAGGACGGCGGGCAGGACAAAGGAGATCAGGATCAACCCCGCCCAGTCAAAGGCGGTGGGGACGATGGCGGCGGCGCCGTTGGCCAGGGCCGCGTCGCTGGGGCTGACCCAGCCGGTCCAGACCCCCAGCTGGCCGCACAGGCCGCAGGTGCCCATGCCGGAGTTGATGGGGTCCCCGTTCATCTCCAACTTGAAAAAGCAGGTGGCCAGGGGCCCGGTGACGACGGAGGTCAAAATAGCCGGCAGCCAGATGCGGGGATTCTTCACGATGTTGGGCATCTGCAGCATGGAGGTGCCGATGCCCTGGCTCACCAGGCCGCCCCAGCGGTTCTCCCGGAAACTCAGCACCGCAAAGCCCACCATGTTGGCGCAGCACCCCGCCACGGCGGCGCCCCCCGCCAGCCCTGTCAGCCCCAGCACGGAGCAGATGGCGGCGGAGGAGATGGGCAGCGTCAGGGCGATACCCACCAGCACGGACACCAGCATCCCCATCCAGAAGGGCTGCAGCTCCGTGGTCCGCATGATCAGCTGGCCGAAGGCGCTGGCCGCTCCGCCGATGGGGGGCGCGATGACCCAGGCGGCCCCCACGCCGATGAGGATGGTGACGATGGGCGTCACCAGGATGTCCACCTTGGTCTCCTTGCTGACGGCCTTTCCCACCTCCGCGGCGATGATGGCCACGAACAGCACCGCCAGGGGTCCGCCGGCGCCGCCCAGGGCGTTGCAGGCGTAGCCCACGGTCACCAGGGAGAACAGCACCAAAGGCGGCGCCTGAAGGGCGTAGCCGATGGCCACCGCCATGGCGGACCCGCTCATAAAGGAGGCCAGCCCGCCGATGGTGTACCCTACACCGTTGATGGTGATGATCTGGGCGGTGAGGAAGCCGATATGGAATTGAGTGCCGATGGTGTTGAGGATCGTGCCGATCAGCAGGGAGCAGAAGAGCCCCTGGGCCATGGCGCCCAGGGCGTCGATGCCGTACCGCTTGGCAGAGATGACGATGTTCTTGCGCTTGAGAAAACCTTTGACCTGTTCCATGGGAGACACCTGCTTTTTCTGTGAAATCAGAATACGGTTTACAGGTGTCTTGACACCTGTAAACCGTATCATACACGAAAACCGTCTTATTGTCAACAGCTTTTTCCAGGAACGTCAGCCCTCCAGCAGAACGCCCAGCCGCCGCAGCTCCTGCCATACTCGTTCAAAGGATGCCTCGTCCGGGCAGCGCAGGGTGTGGAGGTGGATGCCCTCCGTCAGCTCCGACAGAGGCCGGGCGTCCGGCTGGCCGCAGCGGGCGAGGAACTGCCCCACATCATACCGGCTGGCCAGCTGGAGCGGCCCCGTCAGCTGGCCGTAGATGGGGTGCTCCACGATGACGTCCAGCACCGTGCAGCCCTGGTCCACCATGGCGTTCAGCTCCGCTTCCATACCGGCGGCATCGTGCTGGACCGCCACCTGCCGCACCAGACCCGCCGTCTCCCGCAGGATCACATACCCCCGGGGCGTGGCGGAGATGTCCGCCCCCGCCGCCCGCAGCAGGGCGATATCCCCCACGATGATCTGCCGGCTGACGGAGAACCGGGCCGCCAGCGCCCCGGCGCTGACAGGCTGCTTTGCCTGCTGCAAAAACTCCCGAATGGCCTCCCGCCGTTCCTCTGCCCGCATGGAGCACCCCCCTTTCTGTCATGACAGCAGTATACCACGTTTCCAGTGGATTGCAAAGGAAAAAGGAGCGCATCCGCGCTCCTTTTTTTCGAGTTCAGCCGCCCAGGTAGGCCCGCTTGATCTCCGGGCTGGCCAGCAACTCCGCGCCGGTGCCGGAGGTGACGATCTTGCCGGTCTCCAGCACATAACCCCGGTCGGCCACGCTCAGGGCCGCCTGGGCGTTCTGCTCCACCAGCAGGATGGTGGTGCCAGCCTTGTGCAGGGCCTGGATGATCTCAAAGATCTGCTCCACCAGGATGGGCGCCAGGCCCATGGAGGGCTCATCAAGCATCAGCAGTTTGGGGCGGCTCATCAGGGCCCGGCCCATGGCCAGCATCTGCTGCTCGCCGCCGGACAGGGTGCCGGCGATCTGCCGCCGCCGCTCCATCAGCCGGGGAAAATAGTTGTAGACCTTTTCCATATCGGCGTCGATGTCGCCGCCGGACCGGGTGTAGGCACCCATCTCCAGATTCTCCTCCACCGTCATCTGGAGAAAGATCCGCCGCCCCTCCGGCACCTGGGCCAGGCCCCGGGCCACGATCTTGTGGGCTGGGACACCGGACAGATTTTCCCCCAGGAACTCGATGGACCCGGTGCGGGAGTGGAGCAGTCCCGAGACCGTCTGGAGGGTGGTGGACTTGCCGGCGCCGTTGGCGCCGATCAGGGTGACGATCTCCCCGGGATTCACCTCGAAGGAGATGCCCTTGATGGCGTGGATGGCGCCGTAATAGACGTTGATGTCGTTGACTTTCAGGATCGGTTCCATGGTCACGCCTCCTTCTGCTTGCCGAGATACGCCTCGATCACGGCGGGGTTGGACTGGATCTCCTCCGCCGTGCCCTTGGCGATGACCTGACCGAAGTTCAGGACGCAGATGCCCTCGCAGATGCTCATGACCAGCTTCATGTCGTGCTCGATCAGCATGACGGCGATCTGGAAGGTGTCCCGGATCTTGACGATGTTCTCCATCAGCTCCGCCGTCTCGGAAGGGTTCATGCCCGCCGCGGGCTCATCCAGCAGCAGGAGGGAGGGGTTGGTGGCCAGGGCCCGGACGATCTCCAGCCGCCGCTGGGCGCCATAGGGCAGGGAGCCGGCCGGATGGTCCGCCAGATCCTCCATATTGAAGAGGGAGAGCAGCTCCATGGCCCGGTCATGGGCGGCCTTTTCCCGGCTCCAGTACCAGGGCAGCCGCAGCACACCGGTGAGGGCGGAGTAATGCTCCTGATTGTGCAGGCCCACCTTTACATTGTCCTCCACGGTCATGTTGTTGAACAGGCGGATGTTCTGGAAGGTCCGGGCGATGCCCATCCGGTTGATCTGGGCCGTGGTCTTGCCGGAGGTGTCCAGCCCGTCCAGCAGGATGGTGCCCCGGGTGGGCTGGTACACCTTGGTCAGCAGGTTGAAGATGGTGGTCTTGCCGGCACCGTTGGGGCCGATAAGGCCTGCGATCTCCGTCCGGCCGATGGTGAGATTGAAGTCGTTCACCGCCCGCAGGCCGCCGAAGTCGATGCCCAGATGGCTGCACTCCAGGATGGGGGACTTATCGATGTCCCGCTCCGGGATGATGGAGTGGCTGGGAACCGGGACCATCTTTCCCTTTTCGAATTTCTTATTCATCGATGGCAGCCCCCTTTCTTCTGGGAATGATCCGGCCAAGCAGCGTCCGCACCTGCGGATTGTTGGTGGCCAGCATCACCAGGATCAGCACGATGGCGTACACCAGCATCCGGTAGTCGGAGAACTGCCGCAGGGCCTCCGGCAGCACGTACAGCACCACCGTGGCGATGATGGAGCCCCAGATGTTGCCAAGGCCTCCCAGCACCACGTATACCAGCACCAGAATGGAGGTGTTGAAGTCGAACTGTACGGCGGTGACGTTGGAGTAGTTCAGGCCGAACAGGGCACCGGCGGCGCCCGCCAGAGCGGCGGAGGTGACGAAGGCGATCAGCTTGTACTTGGTGACGTTGATGCCCACGCTCTCCGCGGCGATCCGGTTGTCCCGGATGGCCATGACGGCCCGGCCGGTCCGGCTGCGGATCAGGTTCAGCACCACGATCAGGGTAATCATGATAAGCACAAAGCCCATGGTGAAGGTGGCGATGCGGGCGTTTCCGGTGGCGCCCTGGGCGCCCTTGATGATCTCGATGCCGTTCTCGCTGAGGCCCAGGGAGGACATGCTCTTGGTGCCGTCCACGTTCAGGGCGATGTGCAGGCCGTTCTCGTCCCAGCCCACCAGCAGGCAGTTGATCAGGTCCTTGATGATCTCGCCGAAGGCCAGGGTGACGATGGCCAGGTAGTCGCCCCGGAGCCGCAGCACCGGGATGCCCACGATGAAGCCCACGATGGCGGCAAAGAAGGCGCCCACCACCAGGGCGAGGACCATCCGCACCAGGTCATTGGGGATGGCGGACTGGAGGCTCATGGCGGCGATGATGCCGGAGAAAGCTCCCACGCTCATAAAGCCGGCGTGGCCCAGGGACAGCTCTCCCAAAATGCCCACAGTCAGGTTCAGGGAGATAGACATGCACACGTATGCGCAGATGGGCACCAGCATACCGCTGACAGAGCGGTTCACCAGCCCCTGGGACTGGCAGATGGACACCACGATGAAGGCCAGGATCACGCCCAGATACGTGGCGTAATCCACCTTGGTGATGGTTTTCATGTTCTTGAAATAGCTCTTCATACCGCCACCTCACACTTTCTCGGGCACGTATTTGCCCAGGAGGCCGGAGGGCTTCACCAGCAGCACTACGATCAGCACAGCGAAGAGGATGGAGTTGGACAGCTGGGTGGAGATGTAGGCCTGGGCCATGGCCTCGATGACGCCCAGCAGCAGTCCTCCCAGGAAGGCCCCGGGGATGGAGCCGATGCCGCCGAACACCGCGGCGGTAAAGGCCTTGATGCCGGGCATGGAGCCGGTGGTGGGCTGCAGCACCGGGGAGTAGGAGCACAGCAGAACCCCGGCGATGGCCGCCAGGGCGGAACCGATGGCAAAGGTCATGGAGATGGTGGCGTTGACGTTGATGCCCATCAGCTGGGCGGCGCCCCGGTCCTCGGAGCAGGCCCGCATGGCCTTGCCCATCTTGCTCTTTCCGGTGAAAGTGGTGAGGCCCAGCATGATGACCACGCAGGCCACGATGGTCAGCAGCGCCACATAGGAGATCCGCAGCTGGCCACCGAACAGCGTCAGCTGGCCGCTGACCACGGGGGTGAAGTTCACAGGATTGGCGCCGAAGAGCAGCTGGGCGGCATTTTGCAGAAAGTAGCTGACGCCGATGGCGGTGATCAGCACCGCCAGAGACCCGGCCTGGCGCAGGGGGCGGTAGGCCAGCCCTTCGATGACCACGCCCAGAACCGTGCAGACTGCCATGGCCAGCAGCACGGAGACCAGCGCCACAGCGCCGGTGGCCAGGGCGGAGGGGGCATCTCCCAGCAGGCTGTTGCCGGCAAACATGGTCACGTAGAAGGATACATAGGCGCCCACCATGATGACATCGCCGTGGGCGAAGTTCAGCATCTTGGCAATGCCGTACACCATGGTGTAGCCCAGGGCGATGATGGCGTAGATGCTTCCCAGACTGATGCCGGTGATCAGGTAGGATAGAAATTCCATACTTATTTTCCTCTCTTTCCCCTTCTATGGCAGAAACCGGAGCGGTGACGATTTCCCCGCGTCGGTTTCCACCATAGAAGCCCAGGGAGGGCTGCCGGAAGTCCGGCAGCCGGTCCCTGTCCTCTATTCAGCGGAGTGTGTGTTCAGATTTGTCAGGGAGTGACGTAGGTGCCGTTCTCGATGATGACGGCGGTGGGGTCCTTGCTGACAGCACCGCTGGCGTCCCAGGTCATCTCGGAGCCGGCGCTGGTCAGGCCGGTGACCGCCAGCGTGGGCATGACCTCGATCAGGGCGTCGCAGATCTCCTCGTTGCTCATGTCAGCGGTGACACCGGCGGCCTGGATGGCCTGATACAGGGTGTAGATGGCGTCATAGGCGTCGGCACCGAACTGGTTGGGGATCTCACCGTAGGCCTCCTGATACTTGGAGACGAAGTTCTGGGTCATCTTGTCCTGCGCGTCAGCGGAGAAGGGGGTCAGCAGGTACACGCCCTCTGCCAGAGAGGGATCAAAGTTCTTTGCGGTCAGGATGCCGTCCATGCCGTCCACGCCGAAGAAGGTGGGGGCATAGCCCATGGCGTTGGCCTGGGTCAGAATGACAGAGGCGGGAGTGTAGTAGATGGGCAGGAACAGCAGGTCAGCGCCGGCGGACTGGGCGGCGGCCAACTGCACGTTGAAGTCAGTCTGACTGGCCTCGGTGAAAGTGCCCTCATAGACGATGCTCATGCCGCGGGCGTCGGCCTCGGACTTGAAGTTGTCCCGGATTCCGATGGAATACTGATCGTCGTTCTTGTAGATGATGGCGATTTTGGCATCGGGGAAGTGCTCATTGATATACTGCGCGGAGCGGGAGCCCTGGTTGGAGTCGGTGAAGCAGATCTGGAACACGTTGTCATTGTTGTCGATGGAAATGACATCGTCACCAGAGGCAGAGGGGGTGATGGTGAACACCCGGTCCTCATAGGCCTGGGGCACCACGTTCAGGGCCGGCGTGGTGGTGACGGTACCCACCAGGATCTGCATCCCATCGTCCATCAGGGCGTTGTAGGCGTTGAGGGAGGTCTCGGCGTCGTTGACGTCATCCTCGACCATCAGATCAAACTGGATGTCGCCGCCCAGGGCGTTGATCTCATCCACGGCGATCTGGGCGGAGTTGGCCACGCAGGTGCCGTAGATGGCGGCGCCGCCGGTCATGGGGCCGATGACGCCCACCTTGAAGGCGGTGCCGGAAGCGCCGGAGTTCTCCTCCGTGCCGGCTTCGCCGGTGCTGTCGGCATTGCTGCCGCTGTCGCCGCCGCAGGCGGCCAGACTCAGTGCCATGGTCAAAGCCAGGGCCAGTGCCAGTAACTTCTTTTTCATCTTGGAATCTCCTTTTCCTGGATAGAATTATACAAAAAAGCGGCCCCGCCAGATGCGGAGCCGCTTTACTGTATCAAACAGTTATGCACCTCGACGCGATCTTGGCGTATCAACATATTCTGCGGCCAGCAATACCAGTACCAACAGGGCGGATACCAGCACGGAGCCCAGAATGGAAATTATCGCCAGGGCGCAAATAATAATGGACGCCAGCAGAGCGGCGTCCATGCTCAGAGCGATATTGTTCATAGAGGAATTGCGGGACATCTCCGCAGAATGGGCGCGGAAAGCAGACGCCGCGCAGCCAGCGGACGCACCACGAGTCATCATATACCGGGAGGCAGTCATGGGATTCCTCATGGTGTTCAGCTCCTTTCACGACCAGACAACGGATCGATGTTGCTATTCATTCTAACGGCTGTGCCCGCGAATGTCAATCTGAAAAAAACGAAAAAACGACCATAACTTTTTGAGTACATCGAAAAATATTGTGCAATTTTAACGATTCTTGCAGCGAGATTCAAGAAAAACATTCTGGAAGCGCCCACAGAACAAGAAAAAGGAGAGGCGGCAGAAGCCGCCTCTCCCATGCGTTGTCTGGAAAAATTTTAATAGCACTTGCGATAGATGGCCTCTTCGCTCTCCAGATCGAAGGGATAGTAGGCGTTGGTCATCAGGCGCTGCTGGTTGGCCTCGACGCTAAGGGGGAAGGCCTTGAAGTCCGCCTCGGTGAAGCCGCAGTCCAGCAGGGGCCGCAGGGGCAGGATGCGCTGCAGCAGGGCGTTCATCTCGGGGATGGCGTCCTTGACCTCGCAGCCCAGGATCTTGGCCACCAGCTCCTTGAACTTCATGATCTCCCCGTCAGGCTTGTGCTCGTCATAGTAGTCCATGATGGCGCCGAAGAGCATGTAGTTGCTCTCGCCGTGGGGCACATGA
>DWZJ01000024.1 GCA_019118245.1 Candidatus Oscillibacter excrementigallinarum | reverse complement strand
ACTCCCCCTTCTCTTTTTGAAGCAGTTGGAAAGGCACTCATTTTTCTATTTATGTTGGCAAGGCCCCATCTGCTTTTCGCAGACAGGGCCTTGTTAACTATTCGCATAATAGAGACCTTTCGCTTAAATCTTCTTCTTTAATCATTCCAAAATGTGCTAAGGCTGCTTTGATTGCCTTGACTTTATAATCAGGGCAAGTATGATACTGGTACTTTCTTTGCTCTACCGCATTTGGAGCCTTATGCATTTCGAGTCCGCACATTCTTTTCACTTCTGCAATATACGCCGTGTGAACTTTAAACCCATAGGTTTCTTCCACATACTTCTGAATCCTCTTATATGTCGGCTGTTCCGTAACTTCTCCATCCCCAACATCAACTTTTATTTCAATACTCTGGGGATATATTCCCCGCGACAAGAGGACGACCGTCTCCACGTGGCGGGTGCCGGGGAACATGTCCACGGCGCAGGCCCGGACGGCCCGGTAGCCCAGCTCGCCGAACCGCTTCACGTCCCGGCCCAGGGTGGCGGGATCGCAGGAGACGTACACCACCCGCTCCGGCCCCATGGCGGCGATGGAGCCGATGACCTCCGGCGCCAGTCCCTTCCGGGGCGGGTCCACGGTGATGACGTCCGGCCGCAGGCCCTCCGCCTCCAGCTTGGCGGCCACCTCCGCCGCGTCGCCGCAGAAGAACTCCGCGTTTTCGATGTGGTTCCGGGCGGCGTTCTCCTTGGCGTCCCGGATGGCCGCCGGCACGATCTCCGCGCCGATGACCCGCCCGGCCTGCTTCGCCAGGCACAGCGTGATGGTGCCGATGCCGCAGTACAGGTCCAGCACCGTCTCCGCACCGGTTAGCCCGGCATAGGCCAGGGCCCTGCCGTAGAGCACCTCCGCCTGGTCGTGGTTCACCTGGTAGAAGGAGGGCACCGACAGCTTGAACGTCAGGCCGCAGAGGGTGTCCATCAGGAAGTCCTGCCCCCAGAGGGTGCGGTACTTCTCCCCCAGGATCACGTTGCCGCGCTTGGTGTTGCTGTTTACCAGCACGCCCACGGTGCGGGGCACGGCGGCGCAGACGTAGGCCGCCAGCTCCGGCTCCCGGGGGGCCTGCTTTCCGTTGAGCACCACGCAGCAGAGGCTCTCGCCCTTTTGGTTCACCCGAACGTAGATGTGGCGCACCAGCCCCTTGCCGGTGGTCTCGTCATAGGCGGGGATCTTGTACCGCCGCATCCACTCCCCCACGGCGGCGGCGGTCTTGTCCGCCGCCTCCGGCTGGATGAGACACCGCTTCACCGGCACCACCTGGTGGGACCGGGCCCGGTAAAAGCCGATGGCGCCGTCGGCCCCCACGGGGTACTGGCTCTTATTGCGGTAGTGGAGGGGATCCTTGGCCCCCAGGATCTTCTCCACCTGGATGTCCGCGCCGCCCAGGCGGGTCAGGGCGTCCTGGACCCGCTGGCGCTTGGCCCGCAGCTCCTCCGGATAGGTCAGGTGCTGGAAGTCGCACCCGCCGCACTGGCCGTAATAGGGGCACTCGGGCGTTGCCCGGTCCGGAGAGGGGTTGTGGAGCTTCACGATCTCCCCCGCGGCGGCGGTCTTCATCACCTTGGTGATTTTCAAGTCCACGGTCTCCCCCCGGACGGCCCCGGGGACAAACACCACGGCGCCGTCCAGGCGGACGATGCCCAGGCCCTCGCTGGAGTAGGATTCCACCGTGCCGGTGTAGATTTGATGTTCATGAAGTCGATCCATAGATACCTCCGGGGAGTGCGTCCCATTGGACGCGGGGATTCAGCCATGCTGATGGCTGGCAGATGCGCCCCCCATTTCTCTTTTGGTCTTGCCAAAAGAGAAACGGGCCGTGCACGGTCCAAAGAGAAAAAACGCTTTGGTCGCAACTTTGCACGTGCGTGCAAAGTTGCTGTACGGGGGTCGGCGTGAGATGGTGCCTGCGTGTTTACGGAGACTTGCCGACGGGCGCGGCGGGGTGCGGTGCGGACTTGACGGCGGATTCCCGCGGCGCGGGTACCGACGAGAATCGGGGTGCAAGGACGCATTTGACCAGCTCCTCTTTCCGCGCGTTCCGCTCCGCTACGCGCTCCCCTGGCGGGCGTGGGGGCTTGCACCGGCTCTCGTTGCCCTCCAGGCCAGCGGCAGCGAAAAGAGGAGCAGAGGCAATGCGATGACCACCCCGACGCCCTCTGCACCATCCGCCACGGGACGGCAGTTACAAACTCGCAGAAGGGGATAGCGTGCCCGAAGGCCAGGCAAAATCGACGCTTGCACCGATACGCCGACCCCCGTCGCGCGGAGGGCCACTGCACCGGAGCGCGCCAAAGCGGCCTTTTCTTTTGGACCGTGCACGGCCCGTTTTCTTTTCCGCAAGACGGAAAAGAAAATGGGGGGTGCATCCCGCTGGACAAGCCCCCTGCGGGAGCAGACACCCCCGTGGCCGCCGTCCGGCGGCCCATCTCATGTTACCCCCGCCGGTCGGTGCGGCCCAGCAGATAATCGGTGGTGACATCGAAGTAGTCCGCCAGGGCCACCAATTTCTCATAGTCCGGGCGGCGGTCGCCGCTCTCATAGTTCTGGTATGGACGGGTCTTGATTCCCAAAAACTCTGCTATTTCGCGCTGGGTAACGCCCTTTTCTTTTCGCAGCTCTTTTAATCTTTCGTCAAATTTTATCATATTATTTCCTCTAACATCTTGACACGTCCAGTCTGGTCATGTATTATAGTCATGTCCAAACTGATCATCAAGAGAGTGTCTTTACTATGACAGACCTGATGCAAGTTCTCTATGAATATGCCAAGGAGGAACTCCTCCCCTCCTACCTCTCCTCCCCGGAGTACCGGGAGGTCTCCCACCTGACCGCCCGCCTGTCCCGGCGGCTCCGGGACCTGCTCTCCGGCGACAGCTGGGACACGCTGGAAAAATACGAGGACGCCGCGGCACAGCTCCACAGTCTGGAGCTGGAGGCCGCGTTCCAGGCCGCCTTCTCCCTGGCCAGGGAGCTGCCCTAGCTCTCCCACTTCTCCAGCAGCTGCCGCAGCTGGTCGGCGAATCGGGCCAGGGACTTGTTGTCCCGCCCGCGGCTGCGCTTGATGCTCTCCATGAGCAGATTGCCCACGGCCACCAGCCGCTCGTAAGCCGCGCTGGCCCGCTGGCCGCCGGTGGTCTTGGCCTTCCGCTCCGGGAGATATCCGGGCTCGGTCACCTTGCCGGCGATCAGATCGTACACCTCCGTGTACTGGGGCGCGTGGGCGCTGAAGCCCAGGCCCTGGATGGTCCTGGCGAAGTAGGGTGCCACCTCCCGGTCCCCGTGGACCACGAACACGTGCTGGGGCTTGGGCGCCTGGATGGACTGGATCCAGGAGAGCAGATGGTCCCGGTCCGCGTGGGAGGAGAGGCCCTGGAAGTTCTCGATCCGCGCGTGGACGGCGATCTCCTCGCCGAAGAGCTTCACGCTTGGGACGCCCTCCAGCAGGCTGCGGCCCAGGGTGCCCTCCCCCTGGTAGCCCACGAACACCACGGTGCACTCCGGCCGCCACAGGTTGTGCTTCAGGTGGTGGCGGATGCGGCCCGCGTCGCACATGCCGGAGGCGGAGATGATGACCTTGGGGGTGGGGTCCATGTTCAGCATTTTGGACTCCTCGCTGGTCTCCGTCATCCGCAGGTTGGTGAAGTTGAACATATGGGTGCCGTCCTGCACCAGGGCCAGGGCCTCCTCGTCCAGATAGCCCCGCAGGTCGCCGGTGAAGATGGTGGTGGCCTTCTTGGCCAGGGGGGAGTCGATATACACCGGGAAGTCCGGGTCGCTCTTCACCATCTTGGCGTCCTTGATCTCCCGGATGAAGTACAGCAGCTCCTGGGTGCGGCCCACGGCGAAGGAGGGGATCACCACGTTGCCGCCCTTGGCGATGGTCTCGTCGATGATCCTGGCCAGGTCGTCGGTGTAGCTCCACACCTCCGTGTGGTTCCGGTCGCCGTAGGTGGACTCCATCACCACGTAGTCCGCGCCGGTGAGATAGGTGGGGTCCCGGATGATGGGCTGGTCCACGTTGCCGATATCGCCGGAGAAGACGATCTGCTTGGTGACGCCATTTTCCGTGGCGGTGACGACAATGGAGGCGGAGCCCAGCAGATGGCCCGCGTCCACGAACTCCACCCGGACCCCCTCGCACAGGTCGATGACCTGGTGATACTCGCAGGTGGTCATGTACTTGGCCACGTCCAGGGCGTCCTGGATGGTGTAGAGGGGCTCCGTCCGGGGGGCGCCGGAGCGCTCCGCCTTCCGGTTCTTCCACTCCGCGTCGGACTCCTGGATGTGGGCGGAGTCCTGGAGCATGATGTCCATGAGATCGGCGGTCAGCCGGGTGGCGACGATGCGGCCCTGGAAGCCCTGCTTCACCAGCATGGGGATCCGGCCGGTGTGGTCGATGTGGGCGTGGGTCACCAGAACGAAGTCGATGTCGTTCGCCGCAAAGGGAAAGGCGTCGTTGGACACCTCGTCCCGCCCCTGCTGCAAGCCGCAGTCCACCAGAATGCGCTTCCCGTTGACCTCCAGACAGTGGCAGCTGCCGGTGACGCACTGGTCGGCGCCGTAAAAGCTGAGCTTCATGGGGGAACCTCCTTTTTCGCACCTGTCCGCCCCGGCGGCAGGTGCCTTTTTTGTCAGTTTAACACAAAGGGTCTGGCAGGGCAAGGGGCGGCGGGGCCTCCGGCGGATTTTGTAACCATTTTGGCCTTGTTTTCCCAGCGGCGGACCGGTATGCTGGTGGTAAAAGGAGGTGCGGGCCATGGCGGAGCGGAAGACGCTGCTGATCCCCTCCCTGCTGGACGACTGGTTCCCCCTGCTGCGATATGCCTTTGCCTCGGAGCGGTGGGAGCCGGTGCTGCTGACGGAGGATGACCCTCATCTGGCAGACCTGGGGCTGAAATACTTCCACAACGAGCTGTGCTATCCGGTGTTCCTGGTGGCGGGGCAGGTGCTCTCCGCCCTTCAGTCCGGGCGGTACGATCCGGCCCGGTGCGGCGTGCTGTTCGGCCAGGCGGGGGACGAGTGCCGGGGCTCCTGCGGCATCCGCCTGCTGCGGCGGGTGCTGGACCGGCTGGGCTACGGCCAGGTGGAGACCCTGAGCCTCAACGTCCGGGACATCGACCGTGGCACCGGACTGCCCATCACCGCCGCCATGGTCCGCCGGGCCCTGTCCGCCGCCGTGTGGGGCGACACCCTGGCCCTGCTGCGGAACCAGACCCGGCCCTACGAGGCGGTCCCCGGCACTGCGGAGGCCCTCTGGCGCCGGTGGATGGAGACCCTGGGCAGGGACCTGGCGGAGGACCGGGATCTCTCCCGCCGGGCCATGCTGGGCCGGTGCCGGGAGATGGCGGCGGACTTCCAGGCCGTGGAGCGGACGGAGCGGAAGGTCCAGAAGGTGGCCGTCGTGGGAGAGATCTACACCAAATACTGCCACCTGGGCAACTGGAATCTGGAGCGGTATCTGGCGGCGGAGCACTGCGAGATCGGCGTGGGCGGCATCACCTGGTACGCCCTGTACTACATGGACGGCCACGCCCTGAAGGGCTCCGCCCCGGCCAGGCGGGCATACCGGCTGCTGGCGTCGTACCTGGCGGGCATCCAGCGGGAGATGCTGGCGATCTTGAAGCAGGCGGGCTATCACGCCCTGCCGCCGCTGCCGGAGCTGAAGCGCCAGGCGGAGGGATATGCCCCCCTGCGGGTAACGGTGGCGGACGGGTGGCTCATCACCGCTGAGGCTGTGGGCTGGGCCCGGCTGGGGTACCGGAAGATCCTCTGCGTCCAGCCCTTCGCCTGCCTGCCGGGGCACATCTTCGGCAAGGGGCAGTACGCCGCCCTCCAGCGGAAGCTGCCGGACACCCGGCTGGTGAGCGTGGACTACGACGCCTCCACCGGCGAGGGCACGGTCCAGAGCCGCATCCGGATGCTGCTGGACGAGGAGCTGGGGCCCATACCGTGAAAAACCGCCTGCATGGTTCGGACGGAGGTGCATTTCTATGAAGCGGCGGACTTCCAGGCTGCTTTTGGCGGGCATCCTGCTCCTGCTTCTGGCAGCCGGTATTTTCATCCTGCGGGTGGGCAGGGCCTTTGACGGGGAGGTGAACGCCTTTCCCGGCGTCACCATGACGGCAGTGGAGGGCACCGCCAGCTCCACCGGCATCACGGTGGAGGTCCTGAACACCACGGACCTGGACATCAGCAGCGGCAATGAGGCCCTGCTGGGTCTCCAGATGGAACTGGGCGGCCAGTGGTACTGGCTGAACGCCTTTCCCGGCGGGATCGCCGCCACAATGGAGGCGTATCTGTACAGTTCCGGCAGTCCCCGGGAACTGGAGCTGGACTGGGGGCGTTCCTATGGTCCCCTGTGGCCGGGGCACTACCGGGTAACCAAGTGGTTTTCCGCAGAGCAGCCCTCCGGAGGCCATACGGACTTTCTGCTGGCCGCGGAGTTCACCCTGGGCTAGGAACAGGTAAA
Source organism: Candidatus Oscillibacter excrementigallinarum (assembly GCA_019118245.1). Lineage (GTDB taxonomy): Bacteria > Bacillota > Clostridia > Oscillospirales > Oscillospiraceae > Oscillibacter > Oscillibacter excrementigallinarum. The sequence goes on along the minus strand of DWZJ01000024.1, from coordinate 6,631 downwards.
CGGTTTCCTGTCTCCCGGCGGGATTTGTCTCTTTTGGCCGATTTCTGCCGGAGCTTTTGCCGGAAAATCATCATTTCCGCCGGAGATAGCCAGATATTTATGAACTTTTTTCACAATTTCTGTTTTTTCTTTGCATTCCACCGGGGATTGTGGTATGCTATTTCTGCTTTTTTGTGGGACTGCCCCACTTATTATAATAATATGGGATCAACGGACCTTCCCGCCGGCGCTCTGCCAAAGCGGCGGAGCGTGGGGAGCGGGTCCGGAAAGGAAGTATCACAATCATGGGTCTGATGAAAAAAATCTTCGGTGATTACAGCTCCCGGGAGCTGAAATCCATCTACCCCATCGTGGACAAGATCGAAGCCATGGCCGACGAATACAAGGCCATGAGCGACGAGGCCCTGCGGGCCAAGACCACTGAGTTCAAGGAGCGTCTCCAGAACGGCGAGACGCTGGACGACATCCTGCCGGAGGCCTTCGCCACCGTGCGGGAGGCGGCCGACCGGGTGCTGGGGATGCGCCCCTACCGGGTGCAGCTGGTGGGCGGCATCGTGCTGCACCAGGGCCGCATCGCGGAGATGAAGACCTGTGAGGGCAAGACCCTGGTGGCCACCCTGCCGGCCTATCTGAACGCCCTGACCGGAAAGGGCGTCCACATCGTCACGGTGAACGACTACCTGGCCAAGCGCGACAGTGAGTGGATGGGCAAGGTCCACCGCTTCCTGGGGCTGAAGGTGGGCCTGATCGTCCACGGCCTGACCACCAAGGAGCGGCAGGCCGCCTACGCCGCGGACATCACCTACGGCACCAACAACGAGATGGGCTTCGACTATCTGCGGGACAATATGTGCATCTACTCCAGCGAGCTGGTGCAGCGGGGCCACGCCTTCGCCATCGTGGACGAGGTGGACTCCATCCTGATCGACGAGGCCCGGACGCCCCTGATCATCTCCGGCCAGGGGGAGAAGTCCACCCAGCTGTATGACATGGCGGAGATGTTCGTCTCCCGCCTGAAGAAGCAGGTGGTGGTGCAGGTGGACAACAAGGAGGAAGAGGACACCAGCATCGACGCGGACTATATCGTGGACGAGAAGGCCAAGACCGCCATGCTCACCGCCCGGGGCATCTCCAAGGCGGAGGAGTTCTTCCATGTGGAGAACCTGTCCGACCCGGAGAACGCCACGCTGTCCCACCACATCAACCAGGCCATCAAGGCCCACGGCGTGATGAAGCGGGACATCGACTACGTGGTGAAGGACGGCGAGGTCATCATCGTGGACGAGTACACCGGCCGCCTGATGTTCGGCCGCCGCTACTCCAACGGCCTGCACCAGGCCATCGAGGCCAAGGAGCACGTCACCGTGGCCAGCGAGAACAAGACCCTGGCCACCATCACCTTCCAGAACTACTTCCGCCTGTACGACAAGCTGTCCGGCATGACCGGCACCGCCATGACGGAGCAGGAGGAGTTCGGAACCATCTACAGCCTGGACATCGTGGAGATCCCCACCAACAAGCCCAACCAGCGTCACGACCACCACGACGTGGTGTACAAGACCGAGGCGGGCAAGTACCGGGCCGTCATCCAGCAGATCAAGGACTGCCACGCCAAGGGACAGCCGGTGCTGGTGGGCACGGTGTCCATCGAGAAGAACGAGCTGCTCAGCCACCTGCTGGCCCGGGAGGGCATCCAGCACAATCTGCTGAACGCCAAGAACCACGAAAAGGAAGCGGAGATCGTGGCCCAGGCCGGCAAGCTGGGCGCTGTCACCGTGGCCACCAACATGGCCGGCCGCGGCACCGACATCATGCTGGGCGGCAACGCCGAGTACCTGGCCCGGGCGGACCTGGTGAAGGCCGGCTACTCCGACGAGGTCATCGCCGACGCCACCGGCTACGCCGAGACGGACAATGAAGAGATCCTGGCCGCCCGGAAGCTGTTCGCCGAGAAGATGGCCCAGCACAAAGCGGTCATCTCGGAGGAGGCGGAGAAGGTCCGCGCCGCCGGCGGCCTCTTCATCATCGGCACGGAGCGCCATGAGTCCCGCCGGATCGACAACCAGCTGCGGGGCCGTGCCGGCCGCCAGGGCGACCCCGGCGAGACCCGGTTCTATATCTCCCTGGAGGACGACCTGATGCGCCTCTTCGGCGGCGAGCGGATCCAGAACATGATGGAGAAGTTCGACCTGGACGAGGACACCCCCATCGAGAACAAGATGCTGACCAAGGCCATCGAAAATGCCCAGACCACGGTGGAGTCCCGGAACTTCCAGTCCCGGAAATCCGTGCTGGAGTATGACGATGTCATGAACAAGCAGCGGGAGATCATCTATGCCCAGCGCCGGGAGGTGCTGGACGGCAAGGACCTGAAGGACACCATCCTGTCCATGACCCGCACCGCCATCGCCGACCATGTGGCCATGGCCTTCGGCGAGGTCCAGGCCCTGGATGCCGCCGGCTGCCGGGAGATGCTGCGGGGCCTGGAGGGGCTGTACTTCCCCAAGGACACCTTCCAGTTCACCGAGGACGAGGCCGCGGAAAAGACCCAGCAGGACTTCACGGACCTCTTCATGGAGGCCGCCGAAAAAACCTACGAGGCCAAGGAGGCGGAGATCGGCACGCCCCTCATGCGGGAGCTGGAGCGGGTCATCATGCTGCGGGTGGTCGATGAGTACTGGATGGACCACATCGACGCCATGGACGACCTGAAGCAGGGCATCCGCCTGCGGGCCTACGCCAACACCGACCCGGTCATCGCCTACAAACAGGAGTCCCTGACCATGTTCGAGGAGATGGTCTCCGCCATCCAGACCGAGACGGTCCGCCGGATGTTCTCCGTCCGTCTGAAGAAGGACGAGGAGGTCAAGCGGGAGCGGGTGGCCAAGGGCATGGTGGAAAACGTGGGCGGCGACGGCACCGCCCCCAAGAAGCAGCCCGTCAAGGTCAACAAGATCGGCCGCAACGACCCCTGCCCCTGCGGGTCTGGTTTGAAATGGAAGAAGTGTACTTGTAAAGAATATCACGATCAGTAAGGACGACCGTCCGAAGGGACGGAGCTTCAGCCGTGATGGCGGCTGGTTCATTGCGCCCCCCATTTTCTTTTTGAAACATCAAAAAGAAAATGCGCCGCGCCCGGTGGAAAAGAAAAAATGTTCGGCGGGTCGGTCTGCGCTGGCGCAGACCTCCTGCCGCCGGCGGGGGAAGGTCGGCTGTCCCGCGCGGCAGTCAGGGACGGAAACGCGCCGCCCTTGGGGAACCCTTTAGCCTGGGGAGGTCTGGGATACCCTCTGCGCCTATCCCCGCTGCCGCTGGCCTGGCGGTCAGGGTCAGCACGGAGTCCGAGCGCATCTCGATCTGACCCCGCCGTCCGATTCCTAATTCTACTCTCAACTCTTCACTCTCCACTCTATCTTTTATCCCTTATCTCTTCACTTTTATCTCTTCCGCTCCCTGTTCTCTCCTGCCGGAGGGCAGGGGGCGGTCTTTTTACAGAAAGGAGGCCGCCATGTCATTTGTGAACCACGAACAAAACGATCTGGTGTGGCTCACCTCTCCCCTGCTGGAGGGGGTGCGGCACGGGTTTTCCACACGGCGGGGCGGGGTGTCCCCGGCGCCGTGGGATACGCTGAACCTGGGCCCCGGGCGGGGAGACGCGCCGGAGAACGTGCGGGAGAATTACCGCCGGTTCTTCGGCTGTACGGGAGCCGTGCCGGAGCGGGCCGTCCTCTCCCTGCAGGTCCACCGGGACGACGTGCGGCTCTGCACTGCCGCTGACGCCGGAAAGGGCCTGGTCCGGGAGCGGGACTATGAGGCCGACGCCCTGATCACCGCCGAACGGGACCTGCCCCTGGTGGTGTTCTCCGCCGACTGCGGCATCCTGCTGCTCCACGACCCGGAGGCCGGGTGCGCGGGGGCGGTCCACGCCGGATGGCGGGGCTGTGCCGCCGGCATCGTGGAAAAGACGGTCCGGGAGATGGTCTGCCTGCTGGGCGCCAGGCCGGAACGCATCCTGGCCGCCGTGGGGCCCTGCATCGGAAAATGCTGCTTTGAGACCGACAGCGACGTGCCGGAGGCCATGCAGGCTTCCGCCCTGGGGGCGGAGGCAGAGCCGTATTGGGAGCGGCGGGGCGCCAAGTACCACGTGGACCTGGCGGGACTGAACCGCCAGTGGCTGCTCCACGCCGGCGTCGCGCCGGAACACATCGACGTGTGCGGCCTCTGCACCGCCTGCCGCCCCGACCTCTTCTGGTCCCACCGGAAGATGGGCAACGCCCGGGGCGCCCAGGTGGTCATGATCTGCCTATGAATTTCCAGCCGGAGGGCTCTTTGCCATGACCAAGAAACAACTTTTGAAGCTCCTGTCTCTGGTTTGCGCGGTCTCACTGCTGACCGGCTGCTGGGCGGATCCTCCCATGGACTCCATGGGTTTGCCGATCCAGGAGGAGACGGAGGAACCGGAAGAGGCGGTCGCTCTGCCCACCGCCTTCACCCTCCCCTACGCGCCGGACCAGACCCTGGACCCGGTGACCTGTCCGGACGGCATCCAGCAGGTAGTGGGCTCCCTGCTCTATGAGGGGCTGTTCCGCCTGGACCGGCAGCTGGAGCCACAGCCCTGGCTCTGCCAGTCCTACAGCTACGACCCGGCCACCTTCACCTATACCTTCACCCTCCGCAGCGGCGTCACCTTCTCCGACGGCTCGGCCCTGACGGCGGCGGATGTGGCGGCCACCCTGCGGCGGGCCCAGTCCGCCCCGCGGTACAGCGCCCGGCTGGCCCAGGTGGCTTCCATTTCCGCGGGGGATGGAGTCGTGACCGTGACCCTCTCCAGCGCCAACACCGGCTTCCCCGCCCTGCTGGACATCCCCATCGTAAAATCCGGCATAGAGACCAGTCTGATGCCGGTGGGCACCGGGCCCTACGCCCTCACCACAGACGAGAGCGGCACCTGCCTGACAGCCCACGCCGGCTGGTGGGGAGACAGTGATCTCCCCGTGGACCGCATCGCCCTCTCCACCGCCCGGGACTGGGATACGGTGCTCTACCAGTTCTCCTCCCACGACATCCAGCTGATCACCGCCGATCTCACCGGCACGGACCCCATCACCGCCACCGGCAACATCAGCTATGTGGATGCGGACACCACCATCCTGCAGTATGTGGGCTTCAACACCCGGCGGGAGGTGTTTCAGGACCCCGCGGTGCGCCAGGCCCTGGGGCTGGGTCTCAACCGGGCCACCCTGGTGAGCGCGGTGCTGTCCGGCCACGCCCAGGCCGCCCAGTTCCCGGTGTCCCCCCTCTCCTCCCTCTATCCCGAGGAATTGGAGGCCCTCTACTCCTATGACAGCTTCGCCGCCGCCATGGAGGCGGCGGGCTGCACCTCCGGCCAGACCCGCACGGTGACGCTGCTGGTCAACGAGGAGAACAGCTTCAAGGTCTCCGCCGCGGAGTATATCGCCCAGGCCCTTTCGGACTTTGATCTGAAGATCCAGGTAGAATCCCTTCCCTGGTCGGAGTACACCGCCGCCCTGGCCGCCGGGAACTTCGACCTGTACTACGGCGAAGTGAAGCTCACTGCGGACTGGAACCTCGCCTCCCTGGTGGGCACCGGCGGCAGCCTCAACTACGGCGGATGGTCCGACCCGGAGACCGACCAGCTGCTGACCGCCTATGCCGCCGCAGAGGACCGGGCCGCCGCCATGGAGGCATTGTGTGCCCGGCTGTCCCAGCAGGCGCCCATCCTGCCGGTCTGCTTCAGCGCCACTTCCGTTTTGTATCAGACAGGCACGATCACCGGCCTCTCCCCCACCATGACGGAGCCCTTTTACGACCTGAGCGCCTGCGTGATCCACCTCCGGGAAGAATAGAGTTCCTTTCTGCACAGACACTGCAAAAAGCACCACGCCTTAGCGTGGTGCTTTTTCAGGTTCCGATCCGGGATTCGGAAACGCTCCGGTGTGCCGGCCGTGCCGCCTCTTGCAGTTTCCCACACAGTGTCAGTGGCTTTTACAAAATCCGTAAGTGGGTGCCAAGATTCTGGGAAATGGGCTGGCGTGTCCGTGTGCGGAGATCGTTGGACTTGTTGACAAATATATACTGAGAAATCATCGTCTCAGCCCACATTTTATCCAGATATATTGCAGAAAAGATGGCCTTAGCCATCCTCTCGAGGTCTAATGCCATGGCAGACAGAAGGCACTCCTCAGTTGCTGCGAGAATACTTCGTTTCCTGATTTTCAAAAGGTTAGGCTCTCTTTTCATGACGGCAAAGCTGCCTTCGGCCCAGATTTTCCGTTTTCCCATCATGCACAGGTATTCCGGAGTATTGACCCTTAAATGCCCTCTGTAAAATGCAGGAAAGCAGCGGCTGGCCAAAATTTTTCTTCGTACCCCTATCGTATCAAAACAAGTCTTACGGGAAGTGCATTTCTGGCAGGCATCGCCCTGGACCTGGTAACAACGAAGATATTTCCCTGTGGACTTATTGCAGTTCAGACGGTGATATACAAGAGATTCTTCCATTGGGCAAGAAATGTATCCTGCTGCGGATCAGTTGTAATCTTCTCTGTGACCGTGCGGGTCGAGGGCTTCTTGAACCCTGGCTGTGATGCAAGTTCTTGATCCAGATCGT
>DWZJ01000023.1 GCA_019118245.1 Candidatus Oscillibacter excrementigallinarum | reverse complement strand
TTCCTGCCCCCGGAGGCGCTGGAGCGGCTGGACCACGATGAGCTGGTCCCGGTCTCCCAGTGCGGAATAGACATCCCGGAGTATCTGGACAAAGCCATTCTGAAGGGTCTTGCCGTCCAGCCGGAGGACCGGTTCCAGTCTGCGGCGGAGTTCCTGGGCGCCATCGAGTCCCAGCAGGTGGTGGAGGTGCCGGTGTCCGGCGCCGCGGCGGCGCCCGCTCCGGAGAAGAAAAAAGCCAAGCCCGCGTTGATCGCGGGTTTGGCGGCGGCGGTGGTCGTTGCTGTGGGCATCGGCATCGCCATCGGCGGCGGGGCTAGGGATGCCACGGACGGCGGAGGCGGCGGAAATCCCGTCGCGGAGGCCCTGGCTCCCAAGGTCACCATCGGTGGGGAGGCGTACAGCACGGCCCTCACAGAACTGGATCTGAGCAACCTGGGATTGGAGAATGCGGATCTGCAGAATCTCGCAGAGATGAAAGATCTGAAAAGCCTGAATCTCTCTGGGAACACGGAAATCACGGACCTCTCCCCACTCTCCGGCCTGACGAATCTGGAAGTTCTCCAGCTCAGCGACGGCAACTCCATGGTCTACAGCGAGCTATCAGACCTCACACCGCTGGAGAATCTCACGAATCTGCGCGTTCTTTTGATTCCGGACCGATCCAACATTCAGGACTTGTCCCCCCTCTCCCAGCTGACTGCCCTGGAGGAACTCTCCATTATGGGCAGTCATCACACAGAGGGCGGCCTGATTTCCAATCTGGAACCGCTGGCGGGCCTGTCCCATCTGCGTGTTCTCTCCCTGAATGTAGGGAGCGCCGACCTCAGTCCGCTGAGGAACCTGGCAAGCCTGGAATCCGTTGAAATCAGCGGAGACATCTATGTGGATGATCTGAGCGTTTTCTCCCAGCTGACCAACCTGAAAACACTCCGGCTCCGGGGATTCCGGGAGGAGGCCTGTCCGACGCAGACGCTGGAGCCCTTTTCGGGGCTGACCCAGCTGCAGGAACTGGTGATCGATCTGGAAGGGGTGCAGAGTTTCTCCGGGATTGAGCATCTCACCGCCCTCCGGGAGGTGGAGCTGTTCCTCTCCGGCGGAACCTACACGAATCTGGACCCGTTTGCTGCCCTGGAAAATCTACAATCGCTGTCCCTGTCCCGCAGCAGCCGGCAGGACTTCACCCTGGACATTCAAGCCCTCTCCGGTCTCGAAAACCTGCAATCCCTAAATCTGTTCCCCAGCGATGAGGTGCTGGACTGGTCCCCGGTGGACCATGTGCCCAACGTGACGAAGGGCTGACCGGCTCTTTGGCTCCCCCTGATCATTTGCATCCCTGACCCGTACCAAAAGGCCCGGACGCGGTGTTTCCGTGTCCGGGCCTTCTCCCATTTTGCGGGCATCCGCCAGCTTCCGCAACATTTTACTTACATTTTACGAGAGTTTGACCTTACCATGGGCGCAGTTTCTGCGCAGATCCAGTACAATGGTAAAATGAAGGTTTATATGCCTTTGTGTAAAAAGCAGAACACACACCCCGAAAATCGGAAGGAGCCTCCGTATCCTTCCGATGGCGCGGGATGGAGGGGATCAGGATGGTAGGGACAGCGCACCCGATCGTTGCGCAGATATACAACGCTAAGACCGACCCGGAGGCGGCGGACGCCTTCATCGGGCAGTACATCGGGTTTATCCGCAGCGAAACGGTGAAGTTCACCCACGCCGCGCCGGAGGACGGCCACGAGGACGAGCTGAGCATCGCCATGCTGGCGTTTTACGAGGCCATCCTCAGCTACGAGCGGGGCCGGGGTGCCTTTCTGCCTTACGCGGCCCGGGCCATCCGGAACCGGCTCATCGACCACTACCGGACGGAAAAGCGCCACGGAAACGTCATCTCCCTCCACGCGCCCGCCGGGGACGGGGAGGACCGGACCCTGCTGGACACCCTGCCGGACCACCGGGACGAGATCGGGGACTATGAGGCCCGGTCCGCCAGCCAGCAGGAGATCCGGGAGTTCGGCGAACAGCTGGGGCGGTTCGGCATCACCTTCTCCGATGTGGCGGACAACTGCCCCCGGCAGGACCGGACCCTGGCCGCGTGCCGCCGGGTGCTGGACCACGCCCGGTCCCACCCGGAGCTGCTGGACCGGCTGGTGGCGTCGGGCCGTCTGCCCATCAACGAGCTGGCGGCTGACTCCGGTGTGGAGAAAAAGACCCTGGAGCGGCACCGGAAGTACCTGGTGGCCATCCTGCTGGCCTTCACCAACGGCTATGAGATCATCCGGGGGCATCTGTGCCAGCTGGCTCCGGCGAAGGGAGGGAGCGCGACATGAAATATCTGGTCATGGAGACCCATCCCGCCTACGCGGTGGTGCTGGACGAGGAGGGCCGCTTCCTCAAGGCCGCCAACCTCCGCTACCAGGTGGGGGACACCGTCCAGGACATCGTGGAGCTCCGGCAGCCGAGGTCCAGGGCTCCCGCCGCGTGGAAGCCGCTGTCCGGCCTGGCGGGCCTGGCCGCCTGCCTGTGCCTGGTGTTCTTCGGCTGGTATCAGCCCAACTACACCGCCTACGGCACCCTGCGCATCCAGATCAATCCGGACGTGGAGATGACCGTCAGCCGCACCGACCGGGTCCTGGATCTGGAGGGGCTCAATGAAGACGGCGAGGATCTGGTCGAGGGGTATTCCTACAAGGGAAAAGACCGGGAGACGGCCGCCAATGAGCTGGTGGAACGGGCCATCGACATGGGATATCTCTCCGGCGGCGAGACCGTCTCCATCACCGTCAACAGCGCCGACGCGGACTGGCAGGCCCGGGAGGAGGCTCAGGTCCGGGCGCAGCTGGAGGCGCGGTACGGCGAGACCATCGTGATCCGGCTGGGAAGCGACCCCGCCCCGGAGGTCACGCCGCCCCAGACCGATCCGCCGGAGATCGTCATCCCGGTGACGCCGCCGGCAGCCGCGGAGGACGCCACGGATTACGGAGATACCGACTACGGCCCCAACGCGGACGGCGCCACCGACTATGCGGATGCCGCCAGCAATGCGGACACCGACTACGGGCCGTACACGGACGGGGTCACGGATTACGAGGACCGGGACGACGGAAGCGACGACGGGGACGATGACGATGATGACAGCATGGAGGATGACCGGGACGACGACTGGGAGGACGGCGATGATGACGATGACGGCGACTGACCGGCCGCAAAAATTTCAGAATATTTTTTCGGCGGCCCCGGTTTTCCAGTCCGGCATCCGTATCCTCCCGATGTAAGCCAAAGAGAGGAAAGCTTTTCTGGGAGGGACCCCGTTTTTCAGACTGCGGCTTCGTGATCTATCAGCAGAGGACAAACACAACAATATTTTGAGGTGATCGATATGAAAAAGAACTTCACTCCCAAGCTGTTTGGGCTTGCCCTGACCGCCGCGCTGACCCTGACCACCCTGACCGCCTGCGGAAGTCCCGCCGGAACAGAAACTTCCCAGGGCGCCGCAGACAACTCCGGGCCGGTGATGCAGGCGGACGCCGGCGGCAGCGTCGGGACGGTGCTCCTGAGCGTCAACCCGGAGATCGAGATCGACTATGACAAGGCGGGCAACGTCGTCGCCCTGCACGCCCTCAACGATGACGCCAAAGCCGTGCTGGCCTCCTACACCGGGTACGAGGGCAGGGCCTGCACCGCCGTCATCCCCGAGCTGGTGAACGCGATCAACGCCGGCGGCTACTTCGACGCCACCATCGACGGGCATGAGAAGAACATCGTGCTGAAGCTGGAGCGGGGCTCCGCCTACCCCACGGATCAGTTCCTGAACGACCTGGCCGAGGCCGTCCGCCTGGTGGTGGAGGCCGACCAGATCGGCTCCCAGACCGTGGCCCTGGACAGCGACGACTACGACGACGCCTACGGCGACAAGGGCTACATCAATGCCGCGGCCGCCCAAAACATCCTCTCCGCCCAGCTGGGCCGGGACGACATCCAGTTCGTGGAGAAGGACTACGACCTGGACGACGGGGAGTACGAGGTGGAGTTCGTGCTGGACGGCGTGGAGTACGAGTATGAGGTCAACGCCGTCACCGGCAAGGTCGTCGAGATGGACATGGACTACCAGGACTACGACGACACCGATTACGGCCCCAACAGCGACGGATTCACCGACTACGGCGACACCGATTATGGCCCCTATGCCGACGGCTACACGGACTACGACGACACCGACTACGGCCCCAACGCGGACGGCGTCACGGACTACGACGACACGGACTACGGCCCCAACGCGGACGGCGTCACTGACTATGACGACACCGACTACGGTCTCAACGCCGACGGCATCACCGACTACGAGGACGGAGATGATGACGATTGGGATGACGATGATGACGACGATTGGGATGGCGAGGATCACTGGGACGACGATGACGACGGTGACGACGACTGGGACGACTGAGCCAGCCCCCATGCGCCACGAGTGGAAGCACCAGATCTCTCCCCCGGAGGATCTGGTGCTCTCCGGGCGGCTGCGCCGCCTGTTTCCCCACGACAAGCACGCGGGGCCGGACGGCTCCTACCGGGTGACCAGCCTGTACTTGGACACCCCCTATGACGCCGCCCTCCGGGAGAAGCTGGATGGGGTGGACCGCCGGGAGAAGTTCCGCCTGCGGTACTACGGGGATGATCCCGCCTGGCTGAAGCTGGAGAAGAAGTTCAAGGTGAACGGCCTGTGCGGCAAGCGCTCTGCCCGCCTCTCCCGGGAGGAGGGGGAGCGGCTTCTGGCGGGAGAGCCGGACTTCCTTCTGGAGCGGGAGGAGCCGTTGCTGCGGGAGCTGTACCACAAGCTGCGGGGGAGCCTTCTGGCCCCCCGGACGGCGGTCTGCTATGACCGGGAGGCCTTCCTGTACGCTCCCGGCAATGTGCGCATCACCCTGGACCGGGACATCCGCACCGGACTGAGCCCGCTGGACTTCCTCTGTCCCGAGCGATTGGTCCTCAAGCCCTTGGCCGGTCTCACGGTGCTGGAGGTCAAATACGACGCGTTTCTGCCGGAGCTGGTCCGCATGGCGGTCCAGGTGCCGGGGCGGCGGGCCGGCGCCTGCTCCAAGTACGCCCTGTGCCGCCGGTTCGACTGAATCTCAAATGTAAGGAGCACCCTGCCCATGACCACCTTTCAGGACATCTTCCAATCCAGTTTTCTGGAGCGGCTGGACAGCGTCTCCCTGCTGGACACCGCTCTGGCCCTTGTGCTGGCTTTTCTTCTGGGCCTGTTCATCTTCCTGGTGTACAAGCGCAGCTACAGCGGGGTGATGTACTCCCCCAGCTTTGGGGTGACCCTCATCGCCCTCACCCTTATCACCACCCTGCTGATCCTGGCGGTGACCAGCAACATCGTCCTCTCCCTGGGCATGGTGGGCGCTCTGTCCATCGTCCGGTTCCGCACCGCCATCAAGGAGCCCATGGACATCGCCTTCCTGTTCTGGTCCATCGCGGCGGGCATCGTGCTGGCGGCGGGGCTGATCCCCCTGGCGGTGCTGGGGAGCCTCTTTGTGGGGGCGGTCCTGCTGGTGTTCTCCCGGCAGAAGAGCGGGGAGTCCCCCTATATCCTGGTGGTGCGCTGTGCGTCCCCCCGGGAGGAGGAGCAGGTCCGCGCCCTGGTGGAGGCCCGGGTGCGGCGGCTGGATCTCAAGAGCAAGAGCGTCTCTCCCGGCCAGATCGAGCTCAACTACGAGGTGCGCCTGCGGGAGGCGGACACCGGCTTTGTCAACGAGCTGGGGGCCATGTCGGGGGTGGACCATGTGGTCCTGGTCTCCTACAACGGGGACTACATGGGATAGCCGCCATGATCCGCCACAAGCACATCGACAAGCTCTGCGCCCTGGCCATGGTTCTGGCCCTGGCCCTCACCGGCCTGCTCTTCTTCGGGGAGGCCCTGGGGCTCCAGCCCGCCTCCGCCGCGCCGGCGTATGCGTCCCGGCTCTTTGACGGCAGCCGCGTCCACACCGTGGACCTGCGGGTGGAGAACTGGGCCCGGTTTATCGCGGACGCGCCGGAGGAGCAGTATGTCCCCTGCACCGTGGTCATCGACGGGGAGGCGTTCCGCCAGGTGGGCCTGCGGGCCAAGGGGAACAACTCCCGGCGGCTGACGGAGTCATACGGCCTGGCCCGGTACAGCCTGAAGCTGGAGTTCGACCACTATGTGGACGGCGGGAGCTACCACGGCCTGGACAAATTCTCCCTGGACGCCTCCTTCCAGGACAACAGCTATCTGAAAT
>DWZJ01000022.1 GCA_019118245.1 Candidatus Oscillibacter excrementigallinarum | reverse complement strand
CCACCACGGTGATCTTGGTGCCGAAGGCCGCGTAGGCGCAGGCCAGCTCCAGGCCGATGACGCCGCCGCCGATGACCACCATGCTCTTGGGCAGCTTCTCCAGGCTCAGGGCGCCGGTGGAGTCGATGCAGTTGGGGTTCTCCTTCAGGCCGGGGATGGGGGGCTGGGAATTGACGGAGCCGGTGGCCACGATGATGGCGTCAGCGGTCATCTCCTCCACGGAGCCGTCGGCCTTCTTCACAGAAAGGGTCTTGGGGCCGGTGAAGCTGGCCTCGCCGTCCACGCGGGTCACCTTGTTCTGCTTCAGCAGGCCGGCCACACCCTGGGTCAGCTGCTTGCTGATGGCGTTCTTGTGGGCGATCACCTGGGGGAAGTCCACTTCCACGCCGGAGACCTTCACACCGATGTCAGCGCCCTGGTCCTTGATCTCGGACACCAGCTCGGCGCTGTGCAGCAGGCACTTGGTGGGGATGCAGCCGATGTTCAGGCAGGTGCCGCCGATGTGCTCGCGCTCCACCAGAGTCACCTTGGCGCCCAGCTGGGACGCCCGGATGGCAGCCACATAGCCGCCGGGGCCGCCGCCGATGACGATGATGGTCTTCTGACCGGCGGCCGCAGGAGCCGTGGCAGGGGCGGCAGCCGCAGGCGCGGCAGCAGCGGGGGCTGCGGGAGCCGCAGCAGGAGCGGCAGCGCCGGCGGCATCGGGAACCGCCTCGCCGGCGGCGCCGATCCAGCCGATGACGCTCTTGCAGGGGGCGGTCTCGCCCTCCGGCAGCAGGATCTTCAGCAGGACACCATCCTCCTCGGCCTCCACGTCGTTGGTCAGCTTATCCGTTGCAACGGAGAACAGGATATCGCCCTTTTTGACGGTATCGCCCTCCTTGAATTTCCACTCTTCAATGGTGCCCTCGGTCATGGTCAGACCCAGCTTGGGCATCAACACTTCTGTTGCCATAATTATCTGTCCCTCTTTCATGAACTTACCCAAAAATCATATTCAAATATGGCTTCGAGTTGTTTGGATCGTCAAATTTTGGACAATTATCCCTCAAAGGGAACCCGGCGCAGGCCGGGTTCCCTTCAAGCGGTTTTCTTCTGGTCTCAGACCAGGAGCATGTAGGGGTTCTCCAGCAGTTCCGCGACCTTCTTGAGGAACTTGGAGGCCATCACGCCGTCGATCACTCGGTGGTCGGCAGTCAGGCTCAGGTTCATCATGGTCCGGATCACGATCTCGCCGTTGCGCACCACGGGGGTATCCACCATGTCGCACACGCCCAGGATCGCCAGCTCAGGCTGGTTGATGATGGGAGAGAAGCTGGTGATGCCATAGGGCCCAAGGCTGGAGATGGTGAAGGTGCCGCCGGTCATGTCCTCCATGCCCAGCTTGCCGTTGCGGGTGGCCTCGATCAGGGCCTCGGTCTCCTTGGCGATCTGGGCCAGGGACTTCTCCTCGCAGTTCTTCACGTTGGGCACGATCAGGCCGTCGCCCTTGGCAACCGCCAGACCCATGTTCACGTGCTTGTGACGGGTCAGCATGTTGTCCGCGAAGCTGGCGTTGATGTCGGGGAATTCGGTCAGGGCCTTGGCCACCACCTTCATCAGGATGTGGTTGTAGGTCAGCTTGATCCCCTGCTCCTTCAGGCCGTCCTTCAGCTTGGCCCGCAGCTCCTTCATGGCAGTGGCCTCCACCGGACGGGTGTAGGTGACCCGCGGAGAGGTGTGCCAGGAGTTGGTCATGTTGGCGGCGATGCTGCGGCGCAGCGGATTCACCTTCACAGGCTTCTCGTCGTTACTCTCGGCAGCGGCCTCAGCGGCAGGTGCGGCAGCGCCCACACCGGCGGCGGCCAGCACGTCGGCCTTCATCACGCGGCCGTTGACGTCCAGCTTGCTGACGTCCACACCCAGCTCGGCAGCCAGCTTGGCGGCCATGGGGCTGGTCTTGGGGCCGGCCACAAAGCTCTCCACGTCCTTGGCCACCACGGTCCCGTTGGGGCCGGTGCCGGGGATCAGGGAGATGTCATAGCCCTTCTCCTTCGCCAGCTTCTTGGCGAAGGGGGTCGCCAGCACATACGCGCCGGCGGGACGGTCCGCATGGGCCGTGGGGGCAGCGGCAACAGGCGCTGCGGCCGGGGCAGCAGCGGGAGCGGCAGCAGGTGCCGCAGCGGCCACGGGCGCAGCAGCACCGTCACCGCCGGGGATCGCCTCGCCCGGCTGGCCGATCCAGCCGATCACGCTTTTGCAGGGGGCGGTCTCGCCCTCCGGCAGCAGGATCTTCAGCAGGGTGCCGTCCTCTTCGCACTCCACGTCGTTGGTCAGCTTATCCGTCGCGACAGAGAACAGGATGTCCCCCTTTTTGACAGCGTCGCCCTCTTTGAACTTCCACTCTTCAATGGTGCCCTCGGTCATGGTCAGACCGAGTTTGGGCATCAATACTTCAGTTGCCATTCTCGAAACGCTCCTTCCTGACAGGCATTAAAACATGCCCTTGATGCCCTTTACCAGGTCCTCCGGAACCACTTTCACCATCTTCTCCAGGGTGGGAGCGAAGGGGATCGGGCAGAAGGGAGCGCCGTACCGCAGGATGGGAGCGTCCAGGTACTCCATGGCCTCCTCCGCGACGGTGGCGGAGATCTCAGCGCCGAAGCCGCCCTGCTTGACCGCCTCGTGGACGACGCACAGACGATGGGTCTTCTTCACGCTGTTCAGCACGGTCTCCTTATCCCAGGGGGACAGGGTGATCAGGTCGATGACCTCGGCCTCGATGCCGTCCTTGGCCAGCAGATCCGCGGCGCCGCGGGCGTTCTTCATGCCGATGGAGTAGGACACGATGGTGACGTCCTTGCCCTCACGCTCCACGCGGGCCTTGCCGATGGTGTAGGGCTCCTCATCGCCGATCTCGGGCACTTCGCCTTTCTCCTTGTACAGGATCTTGTTCTCGAAGTACAGCACGGGGTCGTCAGACTCGATGGCCGCAATCAGCACCATCTTGGCGTCATAGGGGTTGGAGGGAGCAACGACCTTGATGCCGGGGATGTGGGGGAACCAGGCTTCCACGCACTGGGAGTGCTGGGCAGCGCCGCCGCCGGCAGAGCCGTCGGGCGCACGCAGGCACAGGGGCACCTTGGCCTGGCCGCCGAACATATAGCGGACCTTCGCCATCTGGTTGAAGATCTCGTCCATGGGCACGCCAATGAAGTCGGCGAAGTGCATATCCACCACGGGACGGGCACCGGCCAGAGCCGCGCCTACGCCGCCGCCGATGATGAAGGTCTCGGAAATGGGGGTATCAATGATCCGGCCGGGGAACTGCTGGGGCAGGCCCTTGAACTGACCGAAGATACCGCCCTGACGGGCCAGGTCCTCGCCCATCGCGAATACGGTGGGGTCTTTCGCCATCGTCTCGGCCATAGCCTCTTGAGTGGCCTGAGAAAAAGTGATCTTACGCATCGTATTTGTCCTCCTTCGCCTTAGTCATCCACGTAGACGTACTTCATGTACTCAGACGCATCGGGATACTCGCTCTGCATGGCGTACTCCTTGGCGTCCTTGATCTTCTGCTCGCACTTGGCATCGATGGCGTCGCACTCCTCGGCGGTCATCAGCTTGAGCTTGGCGGCCTTGGCGCGGAACATCTTCAGAGGATCGGTGTCGTGGTAGATCTTCTGGGTCTCGGCGTGGTCACGATACAGCTCGGGGTCGCCCACGAAGTGACCCTCGATACGGTAGGTCTTGGCCTCGATGAAGGTGGGGCCTTCGCCGGCACGGGCGCGGGCAACAGCCTCCTTGGCAGCCTCGTACACGGCAAAGACGTCCTGGCCGTCCACGATGACGCCGGGCACATGATAGCCGGCCGCACGGTCAGAGATGTTCTCCACGTTGCAGGTGGTGCGGTAGGGCGTGGTGGAAGCCCAGCAGTTCATCTCGTTGACGAAGATGACGGGCAGCTTCCAGGCGGAGGCAACGTTCATGGCCTCGTGGAAGGTACCACGGTTGGAGGCGCCGTCACCGAAGAACACCACGGAGACCTTGTCGTTCTTCAGGATCATCTTGTTGGCGAGAGCCGCGCCGGTGGCCAGGTTGTAGCCGCCGCCCACGACGCCGTTGGCGCCCAGCATACCCACAGAGAAGTCGGCGATGTGCATGGAGCCGCCGCGGCCCTGGCACAGACCGGTCTTCTTGCCGAAGATCTCGGCCATCATCCGGTTCACATCGGCGCCCTTGGCCACGCAGTGGCCATGGCCGCGGTGGGTGGACTCGATCATGTCGTCCTTCCGCAGAGCAGAGCAGACGCCTGTGGCGATGGCTTCCTCACCGATGTACAGGTGCACGAAGCCGGGGATCTCACCGTTCAGAAAGTCGTGCTTCACGCTCTCCTCGAACTTGCGGATCGTGCACATGGTCTCGTAGAAGTGCTCTGCCAGTTCCTTGGTGTACTTTGCTGCTTTTGTTGCTGCCATAGGAAAAAACTCCCTTCTGCCGGTCGCTCACCGGCACTTTTTGAAATTTGCTGTGGATATGCGTTGGGCGAAATCGTCAAAAATTTCACCTATATTTTACCAAAAGAACGTGGCGACAGTTTCCTGCAGCCACGTTCTTTCAGCTAACGCAACTTACGAAACCCTTTGACCGTTATTCTACGGAAACGCAGGCTGCCTTTTCAATTAGGCGGCGTTGTCAGCCTGAGTGACGCTGGTGAAAGCCTCGATCAGCTCGGGGGTCAGCTCGTCGGCGAACTCGTCGTACACGGGAGCGGAAGCCTCAGCGAACTCAGCGGCGGCGTCGGCGCTCAGCTCAGTGACTTTCACACCGGCCTCGGCCCACTTGTCCATGATCTCCTGGTCCTGGCCGCGGTTCAGCTCACGCTCGTACACGCAGGCCTGCTGGCCGGCATCGTCCACGATGGCCTGCAGCTCGGGAGACAGGGAGTTGTACAGATCCGCGTTCATGCAGAAGAACAGGCAGTCATAGGCGCCGGTCCAATAGGTCAGATAGCTTTGGACCTCCTGGATGGAAGCGGCATCGGCGGTGGGCAGGGGGTTCTCCTGGCCGTCATAGGTGCCGGTCTGCAGAGCGGTGAACACCTCGGACCAGTTGGCGTTGGTGTAGTCAGCGCCCCACAGCTCATAGGCGCGGTTCAGCAGCTGGGAACCAGCGACACGGATCTTCAGGTTCTCCATGTCAGCCAGGCTCGTAACAGCGTGCTTGCTGTTGGTGATGTGACGGAAGCCGTTCTCGGCGATGCCCAGCAGGTGGACATTGTATTCGCTCTCCAGGATCTCGCCCAGAGCCTGGCCGCCGGCACCGTCCAGAGCGGCGTCAGCCTCTTCCACGCTGTCGAACAGGAAGGGCAGGGAGACCACGTTGAACCGCTGGTCGAAGGAAGACCAGATCAGATTGGAGTGCATGGACAGCTCGGTGGTGCCGTCCATCAGGGCCTGGATGCCGTCGGTCTGGCTGCCGGCGGTCAGCTGGTCAGCGGGATAGTACTGAACGGTGATGGCACCGCCGGTCTGCTCGCCCACGATGCGGGCGAACTCCTTGGCGCCGTCCACCCAGGGAGAGGTCTCGGTAGCGGAGCAGGCGAACTTCCAGGTCATGGACTCGAACTCGCCGGTGGCGGTGTCACCGGTGCTGGTATCGCCGGAGCCCGTATCAGCGGTGTCGCTGCCGCCGCCGCAGGCCACCAAGGCCAGCGCCATGGTCAGCGCCAGGAGCAGTGCAAGAAACTTTTTCATGGTTTTGCCTCCTTAAAATAGTACGTATCTGAAACCACAAAGAGTGGTCACAGCAGAATCAGGTGCCGCTTACTTGCCGAACAGCAGCGCGGTGGAGAACCAGGGGATGTAGGTGACCAGCAGCAGGGTGATCACGCAGGCGATGATCTGGGGCCACACGGCCTTGGACATGGAGACGATGGTGACCTTGGTCTTGTCCCGCAGGCCCTGCAGCTTCTCGGACACGCCGATGGCCACGAACAGGTTGACGCCCACGGGAGGAGTCACCTGACCAATGGCCAGGTTCACAGTGGAGATCACGCCGAAGTGGACGGGATCGATGCCCAGCTGGGTGGCAACGGGGTACATGATGGGGATGAAGATGTACATGGCGGAGTTGGCGTCCACGAAGCAGCCGGCGATCAGGAAGATGATGTTGACGATCAGCAGGAAGATGTACTTATTGCCTGCGATCTGCAGCAGCAGCGCCTGAGCAGCCTGGGCAATGCCGAACACGGTGCACACATAGGAGAACAGCGTGGCAGCACCGATGATCAGCATGATGCCGCCGGTGGTCTTGCCGGAGTCCACCAGGATGTCGATCATGTCCTTCATCTTGACCTCGCGGTAGATGAACACGCCGACCACCAGGCCGTACACCACGGAGACGGCAGCGGCCTCAGTGGGTGTGAAGATACCGCCATAGATGCCGCCGATGATGATGACGGGCATCAGGAAGCCCCAGAACGCGGAGCAGAAAGCCTTCCAGCGCTCACCCCAGGAGGACTTGGCCTTGGAGGCCTGGATGCCCTTTTTGCGGCACTCGATCATGACGATGATCACCAGAGCCAGGCCCATCATGATGCCGGGGATCCAGCCGCCCATGAACATATCGCCCACGGAGACGCCGGTGATGGAGGCGTACACCACGAACGCGATGGAGGGCGGGATGACGATGGCAATGGAAGAGGCACTGGCCATCAGGGAAGACGCAAAGGGGGCGGAGAAGCCGCCGCGGTTGATCATGGCAGGGATCAGGATGATGCCCAGGGCCGCCACGGTGGCGGGGCCGGAGCCGGAGATGGCGCCGAAGAAGCAGGCCACGATGACAGCCACGATGGCGATGCCGCCGCGGCGATGGCCCACGCACGCATCCGCGAAGGCGACCAGGCGGCTGGAGATGCCGGCCTTGGCCATGATGTTGCCGGACAGCACGAAGAACGGAATGGCCAGCAGCAGGAATTTGGCCATGCCGCTGTACACGTTGGTGGGAATGACCGTCAGAGCGGAGCCGCTGTACAGCAGTGCAAAAATGGAGGACATACCCAGGCTGACGGCGATGGGGATATTCAGCAGCAGCATCACGAAGAAGCTGCCGAACAGGATCAGGTTAATCATACGCTCTCTTTTCCTCCCTCAGTCTCAGCGGGTTGTACGCACGCGGCGTTGTTGCCCAGCACATCCACCATGTACTCGATGGCGTGGAGCACCAGGAAGATAGAGCCGATGGGCAGCAGGATGGTGAACACCCATTCGGGCCAGCCCAGAGAGAAGGTCTCTTTACCAGTGCTGATCTGATCGGCCACCTTGTCAAAACCGGTGTAAATCAAAATCCCGTAAAAAATCAGATTCACGACAGTGTCGATCACGGTCAGGACCTTCTTCCCCATGATCCCCACGTTGTCGAAGATCAAGGACAGCGTGATCATGCTGCCGTCTCTGGTGCACAGGGCGCAGCCCAGCATGATCATCAGGATGAACACATTGATGACCAGTTCTTCGGACCACGCGAAGTTGGAGTGAAAAACATACCGGGAGAGCACGTTGATAAACGTGATCGCGGTGACCACAACGGTAATCACGCAGAGCACGAATTCCTCGACCTTTGTGATGCCGTTCATGATCGTCTTGTAGGCTTTCATTCGATCAATCCCTTCAGTTAGTGTGGCTCTCGTCCTAACGGAATATTTATACGTCTCCTGCGCATGAATAGTTGCCTGTCTCTCATGCCGTATGCATAAACCGTTATTGAGCGGCCTGTTAGCCAGAAATACATTATTAAATTTCTGTTAACGGAGACAAGTATATCACTTTGCCCTTCCAAGTGCAATCAGTAATCAAAAATTCGTCATTGTGACGATTCTATCCATTATTTGTCATACCATTTTTGTGTAAAACATAAAATATGAGCATTTTCCACAGATTTTCGAGCTTTTTTTGTATTAACTGCTGATTTTTTTGAAATTTTATGGTATACTGAAGTCATTCTACAGCATATGCGCGCTTTTGCGCAACCCTTGCGCAACCTATCGACGCATGATTTTCTTTTTGAAATTTTATGCTCAATGCAAAATCGCCCCGCAAGCGAATCACCTGTACACAAGGAGTTTTCATCATGTCCCGCTGTCAAATCACGCTCAGCGTCAACGCCGGGGTCGCCCTGCACCTGGGGCAGCACCGGGTCTGGTCTGACGCGCTGCACGACCGCCGCGTCGTGGGCTTCTCCACCGTGACCCCCGAGATCTGGAACATCCTGCAGGCCCATCCGGACTTTGCCCGTCCGGAGCTTTTGTTTTACACCCACTGCCATCCGGACCACTACTCCCGCGCCCTGACGGAACAGGTCCTGGCCCGGGACCCGGCGGCCATTCTGGTGCTGCCGGAGCAGGAGTTCGACAGCCAGGTCCGTCTGGCCGGCCCCGGCAGCCATCTGACCATGGGCGATCTGCGCATGGACTTTTTCCAGCTGACCCATGAGGGTCCCCAGTACCGGGAGGTCCCCCACTACGGCTGCATTCTGGAGTGCGGCGGCTTCCGGGTCCTGATCGCCGGGGACTGCGCGGTGGCGGATCCGCGGCTGGCGGATTTCATCGGCGGCCGCCAGATCGACCTGGCGCTGCTGAACTTCCCCTGGGTGACCCTGCGGAAGGGGCGCCATTTCATCCAGGAGACCATCCGCCCCCACCATCTGTTCGTCTACCATCTTCCCTTCCAGCAAAACGACCGCTGGGGCTATCGGGAGGCCGCCCGCAAGGGCGCGGCACAGGTGGAGGGCGTGCCGGACGTCCGGGTCCTGCTGGAGCCCTTCCAGCGGGAGATCATCGCCTGACAAGTACATTTCCTTGGGGGACGTGCTCAGCACGTCCCCCCTTTGTTTTTCAGGCCGTCTCCGGTCCGTCCACGTAGAACAGGGTGTCCAGCACCTGGTCCCGGGTGATGGTGCCGAAATACTCCGACAGCGGGAACCGGTCCAGCACCGCCGCCACGTCCTCCCGGCGGAACGGCGTGCCCGCCAGGGCGCCGGTCACCTCGTCCAGCGGGCTGACCGCCAGGAAATCCCCATAGAACACGATCTGACGGATGGTCCCCTGGTCCACCTCCACACAGGGCTCCAGGGTGCCGCCGTCCCAGCGGCGCTTGTTCCGCAGGTTGTATTTGGGAGAGCGGCCAAAGTTCCACTCCCAGGTGTCGTACTTGGTGCGCTTCAGCTCGTCCACGGCGGCCAGCTCCTCGGCCGTCAGGTGGTCCTCCACCAGGCCGCTGCCGGCCAGCGCCTTTTTCAGATACTCCCAGAAGGCCGCCAGGTCCATGTCCGTCTTCAGAAAGTCCCGGATGTTGCCGATCCGGCTGCGGACAGACTTGGCGCTCTTGGATTCAAACTTGGCCGGGTCCACGTTCAGTGCTCCGGCCACCATGCCGGGGTTGGCGTCGAACAGCAGCGTCCCGTGATACAGGAAACGCCCCCGAAGCAGCCGCTGGGCTGTGCCGGACACCTTCCGCCCCTCCGCCAGGATGTCGTTGCGGCCGGAGGCCTCCGCCTGGAGCCCCAGGCCCTTCAGCGCCTCCACGATGGGGCGGGTGAACCGCTCCATGGTCAGCCGCTCCGCGTCTCCCGCGTCGGTGATGAAGGAGTAGTTCAGGTTGCCCAGGTCGTGGTACACCGCACCGCCGCCGGTGGTCCGCCGGACCACATGGATGTCATGGGCCTCCACAAAGGCCCGGTTGATCTCCCCCTCGGCGTTCTGGTTCTGGCCGATGACGATGGTGTTGTCGTTCTGCCAGAGAAGGAGATACTCCCCCTCTCTTCGGTCCCGAAGCACCACTTCCTCAAACGCGAGATTGTAGAACGGGTCCTGGGACCCGGTTTCCAAATAGTGGATCTCTTGGCTCATAGCAGCCTCCTTTGCTGTTTCACGGTTTCCAGATGGGTCGTATTATACCGCCGCCGGCCTGCTCCGGCAATTCGCAGAACCGCCGAAAAAAGGGCGGGATTTTCTATAGGGGCAGTCCGCCGCACGGAATCACAGCGGCCCGGGCCAATGGCCCGGGCCGTCATATCTCATCTTACCAAATGGCCTTGGTGTCCACGTCCTGCTTCAGCCGGGCGGTGAAGTCCTCCAGGCTCATGGCGCCCAGGTCCTCGCCGGTCCGCAGGCGGACGGAGACGGTCTGATTCTCGATATCCCGGTCGCCCACCACCAGCATATAGGGGATCTTCTCCAGGGTGGCCTCCCGGATCTTCTTGCCGATCTTCTCGTTGCGCGCGTCCACTTCCACCCGGAAGCCGGCGCCGTCCAGCTGCTTGGAGATCTGGTCGGCGTATTCCAGGGCCCGGTCCGTAATGGGCAGGACCTTGACCTGCACCGGGTTCAGCCACACCGGGAACGCACCGGCAAAATGCTCGGTGATGACGCCGATGAACCGCTCGATGGAGCCCAGCAGGGCCCGGTGGATCATGACGGGGCGGTGCTTCTCGCCATCCTCGCCCACGTACTCCAGCTCAAACCGCTCCGGCATCTGGGAGTCCAGCTGGATGGTGCCGCACTGCCAGGTCCGGCCCAGGGAGTCCGCCAGGTGGAAGTCCAGCTTGGGGCCGTAGAAGGCGCCGTCACCCTCGTTGATGGAAAAGTCCTTGCCCATCTCCGTGATGGCCTCTTTCAGGATCTCCTGGTTGTGCTCCCACTCCTCCACGGTGCCGATGTGGTCCTCGGGCATGGTGGACAGCTCGATCTGATAGCTGAGGCCGAAGGTGGAGTAGATCTCGTCAAAGATGCGGACCGTCTCCTGGATCACGTCCTTCAGCTGGTCCGGGGTCATGAAGATGTGGGCGTCGTCCTGGTTGAAGCAGCGCACCCGGAACAGGCCGTGGAGGGCGCCGGACAGCTCGTGCCGGTGAACCAGGCCGATCTCGCCCACCCGCAGGGGCAGCTCCCGGTAGGAGTGGGGCTCGCTGGCGTAGACCAGCATGCCGCCAGGGCAGTTCATGGGCTTGATGGCATAGTCCTCTCCATCGATGACGGTGGTGTACATGTTGTTCTTATAGTGGTCCCAGTGGCCGCTGCGGTGCCACAGCTCCTGGTTCAGGATGATGGGAGTGGAGATCTCCACATAGCCGTACTTCTTGTGGACCTGCCGCCAGTAGTCCAGCAGGGTGTTCTTCAGCACCATGCCCTTGGGCAGGAAGAAGGGGAAGCCGGGGCCCTCGTCCGCCATCATGAACAATCCCAGCTCCTTGCCCAGCTTCCGGTGGTCCCGGCGCTTGGCCTCCTCGATCCGGGCGAGGTAAGCGTCCAGCTCGTCCTTCTTCGGGAAGGCGATGCCGTAGATCCGCTGGAGGGTCTGGCGGCTGGAGTCGCCCCGCCAATAGGCGGCGTTGCAGGCGGTGAGCTTCAGGGCGTTGCCCTTGATGCGGCCGGTGGAGTCCAGGTGGGGGCCGGCGCACAGGTCCGTGAACTCCCCCTGCTTGTAGAAGGAGATGTGGGCGTCGGCAGGGAGGTCGTTGATGAGCTCGATCTTATAGGGCTCCTCCTTCTCCTCCATGAACTTCAGGGCCTCCTCCCGGGGCAGCTCGAACCGCTCCAGCTTCAGCTTCTCCTTGCAGATCTTCCGCATCTCGGCCTCAATCTGCTCCAGATGCTCGGGGGTGAAGGCGAAGGGGGCGTCCAGGTCGTAGTACCAGCCCTCGTCGATGGAGGGGCCGATGGCCAGCTTCACCTCCGGCCACAGGCGCTTCACCGCCTGGGCCATCACATGGGAGCAGGTGTGCCAGTAGGTCTGGCGGTACTCCGGGTTGTCAAAGGTAAACTCGTTGTTCTTCACTTCTTCGGACATGGTTGATCCTCCTTTGAGATATGAGGGGCAGAAATTGGTTTTTGCAAAATAAAAATCCCACCCCTGAATGATCAGGGGTGGGATACGAAGTCGTATTCCACGGTTCCACCCTGCTTGCATCCGGTCTTGCCGGATGCCGCTCGTGTCCTCTGTAACGGGAGGTCCCGTCCCAGCCTACATATCGGTGGGCGGCTCCAAGGCGGTGGCTGTGCCCCGGGCCCTGACCAGGGCCGCTTGCAGCCGCGGCGGCCCCTCTCTGCTGCCTTGCCCGGACAGCGTCCTTTTCAATGCCTTTTTCTCAACAAAACCAAATATAGCACGGTGATTTTCCCTTGTCAAGTGGGGAACTCTGGCTTTTTCCGGCCAAGCAGGGCGCCGCAAAGCGCCGCCGCCCGATCAGCCCAGGTCCCGGTGGTCCAGGGCCGCCAGGCCGAACCGGGCGGCCAGGTCGATCTCCGCCCGGGCGGCCTCGTCCTCCGCCGCCTCCCGGCGGGCCAGCAGCTCCCGGAGGAACAATCCCCGCAGGGAGTCCTCCTCCGCCCGCCGCCACAGGTCCTCCGCTATGCGGGTTTGGTCCCGGACCTCCAGGGCGTAAAACCGGTCTGCCAGGGCCTCCTGCAGCCCCGCCGCACCGGCGCCGCCCTCCCCGGTCTCGCCGGTCAGGAGGATGCGGTACAGGTCCCCCGCTGTGTCCGGCGGCAGGGCCGCCTCCACCGCGGCGCGGGGGTCCTTTCCAGTGACGTCCACCTCCAAGATCTCATACCGGTGCCGGGCAAAGGGCACGAAGGTCAGGGAGACCTGGCTGTCATCAGAAATGGTCCCCTGGTAAAAGCCCTTTTCCCCCAGCTCGTCAAAGCCCCGGCCCTCCGGGCAGCCGGGCCAGGCGCAGACGGTCCGCCCCAGCGTCAGGGGCTCCGTCCGCTTGTGGACGTGGCCCAGGGCCAGATACGCAAGGCCGCTGGCCGCGGCCTCCTCCCGCCGGAGGGGATCGTACCGCCCCTCCGCCCCGTCCAGCTCCCCGTGGAGCAGACCGATGTGGATCTTCCCGTCCGCCGGGGCGGTGAAGCCCGCCAGCAGGCTCTCCGGCTGGTCCGGCCCGGTAAACGCCGCCCCGTGGACCACCAGCCCCAGCTCCGGCACCTCCGCCGCCGTCAGGGCATTCTCCCGGAACACATGGACGTTCTCTGGCCAATCCACCGTCTCCCAGGGGCTTCCGGGGCCGTACCAGTCGTGGTTGCCGGGGGCGATGAACACCCGGGCCTCCATCCGGCCCAGGGCGGCGGAGAGCTGCTCCCCCGTCTCCCGGAAGGGACTGGCGCTGTCGAACAGATCCCCCGCCAGCAGCACCAGGTCGATCTGATGGCTGTTCACATAGTCCGCCAAGTGGAACAGCAGCTCCCGGCTCTCCCGGCGGCGCTCCGCCGCCTGCCGGTCCGGCAGGGCGCCGAAGGCGCTGTCCAGGTGGAAGTCCGCGGCGTGGAGGAAGCGGATCATGCCTGCTCCTCCGGCCGCCAGCCCTTGCACACGTCCACCCACTCCACGAAGTTGGAGGCGTACCGCTCCAGCTCGTCACAGGTCATCTCCACGGCGCTGTTGCTGCTGCCAGCCGCGGGGAACACCGTCTCGAACCGCTTCAGGGACACGTCCAGGTAGACCTTGACATCCTCCGGCAGGGCGAAGGGGCACACGCCGCCCACGTCGTGGCCGATCCACTCGTGGGCCTCCTCATGGGTCAGCATCTTGGCCTTGGTGTGGAACTGGGCCTTGTAGCGGCTGTTGTCCACCTTGGCGTCCCCGGCCACCACGATGATGATGGGCTTGTCCTCCACCTTGAAGCTGAGGCTCTTGGCGATGCGGGCGCCCTCCACTCCCACGGCCACCGCTGCCAGCTCCACCGTGGCGGAGGAGACGTCGAACTCCCGGATGCGGCCCTCGATGCCGAGGGGCTTGAAATAGGCTCTGACTTTTTCAATGGACATGATGGTTCGTTCCTCTCTGTCTGAAAGTATGGTCTTGTCAGCGGACGTCGACCCGCTCCACAGCGGTGCACAGTCCCGTGGCGCTGTCCAGGGTGAAGATGGCGCCCTGGAGCTTGGCGGGCCCCTCCGGCGCCCGATAGCGGCCCGGCAGCCCGCCCAGGAAGCCCTCCACCGACTGGCGGGGGTCGATGCCCAGCACCGACTCGATGACGCCGGTCATCCCCAGGTCCGTGATATAGCCCGTGCCCTTGGGGCACACCCGCTCGTCGGCGGTGGGCACATGGGTGTGGGTCCCCCACAGGGCGGACACCCGCCCGTCCAGGTAGTAGCCCATGGCCAGCTTCTCGCTGGTGGCCTCCGCGTGGAAGTCCACCAGGGTGAAGTCCGCCTCCCCCGTCCCCAGCAGCCGGTCCGCGGCGGTGAAGGGGTTGTCCGCCCCCCAGGCCAGGTCGCACCGGCCGATCAGGTTCAGCACCCGGATGCAGACGCCGCCCAGGTCGTAGATGCCGCAGCCCCGGCCCGGGGCCCGGCCGGTGTAGTTGGCGGGCCGCAGCAGCCAGGGGGTATCCTCCAGGAAGTCGGCGATCTGGCTCTTGCCGAAGGCGTGGTTCCCCAGGGTCACCACGTCGGCGCCGGCGTCATAGATGCGCTCCGCCTGCTCTCGGGTCAGCCCCACGCCGGCGGCGTTCTCCCCGTTCACCACGGTGAAGTCGATGTCCTTCCACTTCTGCAGGGACCGCAGATGACGCTCCAGGTGGCGGAGGCCCGGCTCCATCACCACGTCTCCCACCGCCAGAATGTGATATTCCATCCCGCGCCCCCCTTTCTGAAATCTAATATTTTAGTATACCAAAAACGCCTCCCTTTGGAAAGCCCCGGAAAAATTTTTCTCCGCCGGTTGCGTTTTTCCCCGCGCTCTCTTATAATGGTTCTACAATTCATTAGAATTTCTGATTGCTGGAGGGACATCCCATGGCGGTAAAGCTGGAATTATACCGGGTCTTCAAAGAGGTTGCGGAGACCGGCAACATCTCCCTGGCGGCGAAGAACCTCTACATCTCCCAGTCGGCGGTGAGCCAGTCCATCAAGCAGCTGGAGACCGCCCTCCAGGCCCGGCTGTTCGCCCGGAGCCCCCGTGGCGTCTCCCTCACCTGGGAGGGGCAGATGCTCTACCAGTACGTCCGCAGCGCCCTGGGCCTGCTGGCCACGGGGGAGGACAAGCTGTCCCAGGCCCAGCAGCTGCTGCTGGGGACCCTGACCATCGGTGCCAGCGACACGGTCACCAGCTTTTTCCTGACGCCGTATCTGGAGACCTTCCACCACCAGCACCCCGGCATCCGGCTGAAGATCGTCAGCGGCCGCAGCGCCAAGGTGCTGAGCATGCTGAAGTCCGGCGCCGTGGACATCGCCTTCGCCTCCTCCCCGTCGGACAGCAGCCTTGCCACCTGGTCCTGCTTTGCCACCCACGCCATCTTCGTGGCCGGCAGCGGCTACGGCTGCGACTTCGACCACGTGTACACCCGGCAGGAAATCGCGGACTTCCCCCTGATCCTGCTGGAGCGGAAGGCCAGCAGCCGGGTGTTTCTGGAGCAGTATTTCCTCCAGAGCGGCATCACCCTGACGCCGGAGATCGAGCTCTCCTCCCGCAGCCTCCTGGTGTCCCTGGCCAAGATCGGCCTGGGGGTGGCCGGGGTGACCCGGGAGTTCGTCCAGGACGCCCTGGACAGCGGAGAGATCCGCCAGCTGCGGACGGACTTCAACATCCCCGCCCGCAGCGTGGATATGTGCACCCTGCGGGAGGTATCCCCCACTGCGGCCGCCTCCGCCTTTATGGAGATGATCCGCCAGGGGGCCCAATGAGCGTATGGAACAGCTGTTTTTGATCCTGGAGCTGGTGGGCACCCTGGCCTTTGCCGCCTCCGGCGCCATCACCGGCCTGAAAAAGAACATGGACATCTTCGGCGTCTGCATCCTGGGCCTCACCACCGCGGTGGGCGGCGGTGTCATCCGGGATCTGATCCTGGGCATCACGCCGCCCAGCACCTTTCTGGACCCCATCTACGCCGTGGTGGCCCTGCTGACCTCCCTGGTGCTGTTCCTGCCCCGGATCCGGCGGCTCCTCATGTGGGACCAGCAGCTCTATGACCTGGTGCTGCTGACCATGGACTCCGCAGGCCTGGGCATTTTTACGGTGTCCGGCATCCGCATCGCCTATCAGGCCGCTCCCCACCCCTCGCTGTTCCTGCTGGTGTTCGTG
Source organism: Candidatus Oscillibacter excrementigallinarum (assembly GCA_019118245.1). Classification (GTDB taxonomy): domain Bacteria; phylum Bacillota; class Clostridia; order Oscillospirales; family Oscillospiraceae; genus Oscillibacter; species Oscillibacter excrementigallinarum. The sequence continues at coordinate 70,852 of DWZJ01000022.1, read as the reverse complement.
GGGGTGGTCACCGGCGTGGGCGGCGGCGTGCTGCGGGACGTGATGGCCGGGGACACGCCCTACATCTTTGTCAAGCATGTCTACGCCTCCGCCTCCCTGGCCGGTGCCCTGGCCTGCGCGGCCCTCTGGCCCCTGGCGGGCGAGATGGCCGCCATGCTCTGCGGCGGCGGGCTGGTCATCGCCATCCGCATCCTCTCCGCCCACTTCCGGTGGAATCTGCCCCGGGCCCACGACTGAACGACAGAGGACCGCTGCCTTGCAGCGGTCCTCACTTTTTCGGGGGATAGGGCTTCCTCTGGTCTGTGCGGCCCAGCAGATAATCCACGCTGGTGTGGTAGAGATCCGCCAGCTTCTCCAAAATCGCCACAGGAACGTCGTTCTCCCCGGTCTCATATTTGGAATAGCCTGTCTGGGACATCCCCAGCAGCTTTGCAAGCTCTGTCTGGCTCCGGTCGCTATCCTCCCGCAGGTCCCGGATACGCGGATACATGGGCATCACCTCACAGCCGCCTCTGACGATATGCGTTCCCTATTTCTTTTTCGGGGGATAGGGTCTCTGCTCGTCCGTCAGCCCGGCCAGGTAGTCCATGCTGGTCTCCAGCGCCAGGGCGATCCGGCGGCACTGCTCAAAGGTCATATTGCGCTTTCCGGTCTCGATCTTGGAGTAGTCGCTCTGGTCGATCCCTGTCAGCATCTGCATTTTGACCTGGGAATATCCCTTGGCCTTTCGCAGGGCTCTCATCGGCGTCATCGTCATCACCTACGAAAATTATGCCCTGTTGACCTATTGAAAATAGGGTGATTTAGACCTATAATACCCAGTGAGGTGATGGAAATGCCCCAGGAACCGGATTACAAGGCCGCCTATGAGATTTTAGACGAGGCCCTGCGGGAGGCCGACCGCATCCTCCGGCAGGCCCGCCTGCGGGTGGCCCTGCGAATGGAACAGGCGGACAACGGCTGGACGCCGGAGGACGAGGGCGCGGCTCCGCCGGACACGCTCTGGCGAAGGGGACCTCTCCCGCAAGGAGAGGTCCCCCTTGTTTTGCCGCGGGCGCCCGCCGGAGGACACATGGGACCCCCGGTTTTTTCACATACTACCTCCATTCCCGCCGCCCCAGCGGGCGGCCCTGGAAGGAGTTGTCCCCATGCGCCATTGCCGCGTTCCCCTGGCCGCCCAGATCTTCCTGGCTCTGGGGCTGGGTATTCTGGCCGGCCTGTGCCTCACCGGCGCGCCGGAGCTGGCCGCCGGCTGGGTCGCCCCTTTCGGCACCATCTTTTTGAACCTGCTGCAATTCCTCGTGGTCCCCCTGGTGTTCTGCTCCATCCTCTCCGGCCTGTTCTCCCTGGGGGACATCCGGACCGTGGGCTCCATCGGCGTCAAGGCGCTGGTCTACTACACCCTCACCACCGCCGGGGCCATCGTGCTGGCTCTGGCCCTGGCCAGCCTCTTCCGGGGCCTGTTCCCGGTGCTGGACCTGGAGAGCGGCGGCGCCTATCAGCCGCCGGAGCCGGGCAGTCCCCTGGATACCCTGGTCGGCATCTTCCCCTCCAACATCGTCGCCCCCTTTGCCGACGCGGCCATGCTCCAGGTAATCGCGGCGGCCCTGCTGCTGGGCTTCGGGATCCTGTCCGCCGGGGAGCGGGGCCGCCCCGCCGCGGACCTGGCGGAGAGCGTCAACGCGGTCTGTATGCGGGTCATGGGATTTCTGGTGCGCCTGTCCCCCCTGGGGGTGTTCTGCCTGATGGTCCCGGTGGTGGCGGAGAACGGCCCCCGCATTTTGGGCAGCCTGGGGCTGGTGCTGCTGTGCGCCTATCTGGGCTATGCGCTCCACGCCCTGGTGGTCTATTCCGCCACGGTGAAGCTCCTGGGCGGCGTCAGCCCATTGGCGTTTTTCCGGGGGATGCTCCCGGCCATCGCCCTGGCCTTCTCCTCCGCCTCCTCCATGGGAGCCCTGCCCCTGAACCTGGCCTGTACGGAGCGGCTGGGGGCCCGGCGGGAGGTGGCCGCCTTCGTCCTGCCCCTGGGGGCCACCCTCAACATGGACGGCACCGCCATCTACCAGGGGGTGTGCGCCGTGTTCATCGCCGCCTGCTACGGCGTGGACCTGACCCTGGGGCAGATGGCCTCCATCGTCCTCACCGCCACCCTGGCCTCCATCGGGACGGCGGGCGTCCCCGGCGCGGGGGTGGTGATGCTGACCATGGTGCTGGAGAGCGTGGGCCTGCCGGTGGCTGGCATCGGCCTGGTGATGGGGGTGGACCGGATCTTCGACATGGGCCGCACCGCCGTCAACATCACCGGCGACGCCGCCTGCGCCCTGGCGGTCTCCCGCCTGGAGGAGCGGGCCGCCGCCCGGCGGAGGGCCAAGGATTAGCCGCCGTCTGCAAACAAGCGCCCGGCGCGGAGAGATCCGCGCCGGGTGTTTATCTGAGCGCCGGGTCAGCCCATCCGCAGAGTGTCCCGGACGCCGCTGTCGAAATAGGCCACCGGGTTCTGGGGCTCGCCGTTCTGGCGGACCTCAAAGTGGAGATGGGGCCCCGTGGCCATGCCGGTCTTCCCCACGGTGCCGATCATCTCCCCGGCCCGGACGGTGTCGCCCTCCTCCACCGTGAAGTCCCGGCACTGGCCGTAGAGGGTGGTAAGGCCGTCCCCGTGGTCCAGGACCAGGTAGTTGCCCCGCTCCACATCATAGCCGAATTCCACCACCGTACCGCCTGCCGCCGCCAGGACCGCCTCGCCCTCCGGCGCGGCGATGTCGATGCCGGTGTGGACCTGATAGGTCTTACCGCCCGGCTGCACCCGGCGGGTGCCGTAGAAGTTGGAGAGGCTGATGGTGTTGGCCCCCTCCATCGGCCACCGGAGGAAGCGGCTGGCCGCCTCATCCACCGCGTAGACGCCGTAGATCCAGGGGTCCTCGTCCCCGGCCAGCTGGGGCAGGAGGGTCAGGGTGCCGTCCTCCGCATATTCCACCCGCAGCTTGCCGGTGGACAGCTGATAGGTCTTGGTCTGTTCCGTGCCGTCGGTGAAGGTCACGGTCACCGTCAGCCGGGCGCCGTCCAGCCGGTCGATGCTCTCCTGGTTGGCCGTCCGGGGGTCGCCCTCCCAGTCGATGCCGCCGGTGTCCTGGATCAGGAAGCCGTAGCGGGCCTCCGGGTCATAGTCCTCCGTGACGCTGGCCCCCAGGTCTGTCACCACATCCAGGGTCAGGGTCCCTTCTTCCTCGTCGCTGTAAATGGCGTTGATCGCCTCGTCACCGCCGGGCAGCTGGTACTCCGTGCCGCTGGCCTCGGCCTCCAGGTACCTTTGCACCTCCTCCCTGGGGAGGTCGCTCAGGGTCCTGCTGCGGTACAGCGCCTCCCGGTCGATGGCCAGGGAAATGGTCTGGATATTCTCTCCCGTCACCTGGAACAGGCAGCCGGTATAGTGTCCGTCCTCGGCGGACCAGGAGCCCTGGCCGGATGTGCTGAAGGCCAGCCCCCCGTTGGCGTTGGCTTCGTAGCGCTCCCCCGTGTCGGCGGCGTAGGCCGTCAGGCCGAAGGAGAAGGTTGGCAGGGCCGTCACCGGCGCGCCGTCGGCGTCCGTCTCTCCGCCGCCAATGGGCCACAGGGTCACGGAGCCCGCCACCAGGGCCAGGGCGCAGGCGGCGCACACCGCCGCCCGGACCACCGGCCGCCATTTCCTGGGCGCCAGGCGCTTGGGTCCGGCGGGCTCTTGCTCCGCCGCCCGCCGCCGGGCGGCGGACAGCACCCGGTCATTCAGCCCGGCGGGGGGCTGGATATGCTCCATCATATTCTGATAATCGTTCTTCTTCATGGTCGTCTCCTCCCAGCAGGTCGTGCAGTTTGTTCCGGGCCCGGCGGAGCCGGGTGCGGACCGTGGCCGCCGGGACGTCCAGCAGCCCGGCGATCTCCTCCGTGGAATATCCCTCGGCATAGTACAGGTGGATGGGGATGCGCAGCTTCTCCGGCAGACGGGCCACCGCGTCCCACAGCTCGGCGGCGCCGCTGTCCGTCTCCGCCTCCATCTCCGGCAGATCCGCCAGGGCCAGCACCGGCCGCCGCAGGCGGAAGCGGTGCAGGTCGCAGCACCGGTTCATCGTGCACCGCAGCAGCCAGGCCCGCAGGTGTTCTTCATCCCATTCATCCCAGGATGCGGCGTTCTGGTCCAGCAGCCGGAGAAAGACGTCCTGGTACACATCCTCCGCGTCCTGGACGCTCTGCATCCGGCACAGCGCCAGCCGGTATACGGCCGCGCCGTGATGTTCCATGGCATTGCGCAGCAGGTGTTCCTGATCTTCCATGCAATGCCTCCTTTCTCTCGTCTGAAAAGCGCTTTTCACCCTATACACGCCGGCGGCCCCCGGAATGTTTCCTCCGGAAGGCACTTTTCAACCGCTGGGTACAAAACAGGCAGGCGCAAACGCGCCTGCCTGTCTCTCACGTCTCTTTGATGCCGTAGATCTCGAACCGGCCGATCAGGTTCTGGACCGTCAGCTTCTGGGCCAGCAGCTGCTGGAACGCGGCGCCCCGGTTCTTTCCCGCGGCCCGGAGCTTGTCCATGTCCGTCAGGACCTTGTCCCGCTCCTTCAGGAGGTCGGCATACAGGCGGTCATAGGCCGCCAATCTCTCCTGGTCTGTCATCACACGTTGAACCGGAAGTAGATCATGTCGCCGTCCTGGACCACATAGTCCTTGCCCTCGCTGCGGAGAAGGCCCTTCTCCTTGGCGGCGTTGACGCTGCCGCAGGCGATCATGTCGTCATAGGCGATGACCTCCGCCCGGATGAAGCCCCGCTCGATGTCGGAGTGGATCTTGCCGGCGGCCTGGGGGGCCTTGGTGCCCTTCCGGATGGTCCAGGCCCGGCACTCGTCCTTGCCGTAGGTCAGGAAGGAGATCAGGCCCAGCAGGGTGTAGGAGCACTTGATGAGCCGGTCCAGGCCGGACTCCTCCACTCCCAGCTCCTCCAGGAAGAGCTGCTTCTCCTCGCCCTCCAGCTCGGCGATGTCCTGCTCCATCTTGGCGCAGATGGGCAGCACCTGGCTGCCCTCGGCGTCGGCGATGGCCTGCACCTGCTGGTAGTACCGGTTGTTGGCCAGGTCGGTGAAGCCCGCCTCGTCGGTGTTGGCGGCGTAGATCACCGGCTTCAGCGTCAGCAGATCGGAAGTGGCGATCAGGGCCGCGTCGTCCTCGTCGCACTGGAAGGTCCGGGCCAGGTTGCCTTCGTCCAGGTGCTTCTGCAGGGCGGAGAACACGTCCACCTCATGCTGGAACTTCTTGTCGCCCTTCAGGGCTTTCGTGGCCTTCTCCACCCGGCGCTGGACCATCTCCAGATCCGCCATCACCAGCTCCATGTTGATGATGTCGATGTCCCGCTGGGGGTCCGTGCTGCCCTCCACATGGATGACGTTTTCGTCGTCAAAGCAGCGGACCACGTGGACGATGGCGTCCGTCTCCCGGATGTTGGCCAGGAACTTGTTGCCCAGGCCCTCGCCCTTGCTGGCGCCCTTCACCAGGCCGGCGATGTCCACGAACTCGATGACCGCCGGGGTCTTTTTGTCCGGCTGGTACATCTCCGCCAGCTTGTCCAGCCGCTCGTCCGGCACCGCCACCATGCCCACGTTGGGGTCGATGGTGCAGAACGGATAGTTGGCGCTCTCCGCGCCGGCGTTGGTGATGGCATTGAACAGAGTGGACTTGCCCACATTGGGCAGTCCCACGATTCCTAATTTCATAAAAGCAGCGCTCCCTTGCTGATATTTTCGGACAATTATTGTATCATTTCAGGTCCAAAAGCGCAAGGGCCAGCCTGGATTCCGCGGCAGGTTTCTGCCTTGCCAGTAAAATGTAAAATACTATTGATATTTTCTGCCCGCCGTGCTATAACGAAAATGTCAAAAGAATTTGACAATCCGAAAAAGGAGGCAGTCCCATGAAATTCTTTCGGAAAATGGATGAGATGGAGCTCCACCTCTCCCTGAACGCCATCCGGGTGGCCTGGTTCTTCACGGTGGTGGCCCTGTTTGTGTGGGGGATCTGGGAGCATGCCCAGACCGGCCGGTTCACCGCGCCCATGTACCTGTTCCTCTTTCAGAATCTGCTGTACTTCCTGGCTCTGCAGGTGGGCAAATGGCGCACCGGGGACCGGGACGGCGCCAAGAGCCTCCTGCTGTATGTCCTGCTGCTGGTGGTCTTTCTGCTGGCCTTCGGCCTGCTGCTGTGGCGGATGGGGCTGTGAACCATGGAGAATCGGATCCGGGAGCTGCGGAAAGCAGCGGGGCTCCGGCAGGAAGACCTGGCACGGGAGCTGGGCGTCACCCGCCAGACCATCAACGCCATTGAAAATAACAAGTACGACCCCACCCTGGGCCTGGCTATGCGGCTGGCCCGGCTGCTGGGGACTGCGGTGGAGGACATCTTCCATCTGCCGGATTGACACAGAAGACCCCCGCCGCATTGCGGCGAGGGCCTTTCTGTGTTGAATGGTCAAAACGAACTGTGGCGGAAAGAGCCTCCTCACAAAAAGTGGGCGGGCTCCTTCCATATGTACCGGCACCTATCCTGCCGCGGGGACAGGATCAGGGATACAGGATCATCTTGCCGGGCACGCCGCTGTGGATCCTGTCCAGTGCGGTCTCAAAGTCCTTCATGGGGAAGCGGCCGCCGATGACCTCATCCAGCTTGAAGTAGGGGCCCTTCATGACCTTGGCGAAGTCCTCCCAGGTCTCCCAGATCTTCCGGCCGGAGACGCCGGTCAGCTGGACCTCCCGATAGACCAGGTCGTCGGTCATGTCGTGGAAGGTGATGGGCTTGGTGGGCAGGCCCACGCACACCAGGCGGCCCGCGGCCCGCAGACATTTCAGGGCGCTGTTGAGGGCGGGTTCCGCGCCGGTGATGTCGATGGCGGCATCCACGCCCACGCCGTCGGTCAGAGCCTTGACCTCTGCCGGCAGATCACACTTGCCGCTGTTAAGAACCACATCGGCGCCCATCTTCTTGGCGACCTCCAGTTTTTCATCGATCAGATCGCAGGCGATGACCTTTGTGGCACCGAAGGTCTTGCTGGCGGCGATGGCCGTCAGGCCGATGGGACCGCAGCCGCTAATCAGCACGGTCTTGCCGTTGACCTCCGCGGCCTCCACGCCGTGGACGCCGGCGCCCATGGGCTCGAACATACAGGCCGCCTCGTCGGTGACGTCATCTTCCAGCAGGAAGGTGCAGTCCCAGCGGATCTTGGCGTATTCGGCGAAAGCGCCGTTCTGGGTGCAGCCGAACAGCTTCACGTTCTTGCAGATGTGTGGCATCCCGTTCTTGCAGAAATAGCACTCGCCGCAGGGGACGTGAGACTCACAGGACACCCGGTCGCCCACCTTGCGCTCGGTGACATTCTTGCCGACGGCCACGATCTCACCGGCCGTCTCATGGCCCAGGGTGACCGGAGCCTTGATCCGCTTCTGAGACCAGTCGTCCCACTCGATGATGTGCAGGTCCGTGCCGCAGATGGCGGTGCAGTGGACCTTGATCAGCACTTCGTCGTCGTTGATCTGGGGAATCGGCAGGTCGGTATGATAGACCAGACCGCTTGGGCCGTTCTCTTCCTTGACGAGACCACACATGGTGTCCTTCATGGATAGATCCTCCTTTTGATTGATGCAATTTGAAATGATGGACAGGGTGATGCCCCCTTGTCTTCACTAATTATTGTAAAAGAAGTTTTAGCTGCTAAATTGTATCAGCTGTTACAATGTTCTCTTGCGGATTGGGAGAAAATCTGCTAGTATTTTTGTGGATATTGATTCTTCTATTGGGAGAGGAGCGTCTTGGATTTATGCCGGATGACATTCAGCTCAGCCCTCATGCCCGTGAGATTTTTTTGAAGTATGGCGTCAAGCGTCAATATCATACCGGAGAGGTCCTGCAAGAGAAAGGCGCCCCGTCCACCCAGGCTGGCTTTCTGGTAAAGGGGCAACTGCGCACCTTCTGCCTGGGGCCCGGCGGCGATGAGATCTCCCTGTTCTATCTGGGCCCCGGTGAACTGTTCGGCAGCAACGCCCTAATCGACCATCCGAAGGTGATGGTGAGCGTGGCCGCCATCTCCCCGGCGGAAGTATATCTGCTGTCTGCGGACCGGTTCTGGTCCCACTGGCAGGAATATGGCTTTCCGCCCCAAGACCTGATGGCCCATTTCGTGCGGCGAATCACCCTGCTCTCTGACTACATCTGCTGCTCCCGCTTCCTGGAGGATGACAAACGGGTGGCCTATTTCCTGCATATCTGCTGCGCCAGCTCCGGTCCCTCCATTCCGTACACCCATGAGCAGATCGCCGCCATCACCAGCATGAGCCGGGTCTCCGTCACCCGGATCCTCAAGCAGTTTCGGGAGGCAGGCATCCTCCGCCAGTCGTACCGCAGGATCGAGATCCTGGACGAACAGCGCCTGATGGAGGTCTTTGATTTTCTGGGCTACTTCCTGGATTGAGCCTTTTCACCAAAAAAGAGGGGGAATTTTTTCCCTCTCTTTTTTCCGAATGGGCTTGCTTTTTTTGCCAGTTGGCGTTAAGATATCGTTAAGATATCGCTAAGAAGTCGTTAATAATCAATCTTCTTTATTAACAACTCATAAATTTATTATGCTTTATAAAAAAGGAGGTCTCAGATCCATGGAAACCGGCGGCTATGTCATGCTTGCGATCATCGTTGTCCTGGCCCTGGGCTGCATCAACAGTTCCATCAAGGCCCGCAAGGAGAAGCAGAAAGATCATCAGGAGGAGTCCTCCACCAAATAAGTATTCCATCTCTCCCTTCATTTTTATTTCAGCACAGAAGCGGCATCCAATCGAATGGATGCCGCTTCTGTGCTGAAAAGGCGCACCGCTGACCGCGGTGCGCCTTTGCCGTATATGCTGAAACTCCACTGCCCGCCGCATCCGACGGCTGTTGTCTTCCCGCAGCGTCTGCCGCAGAGCCGTCCCCGGGCTGTGAAGGAGTTCTCGGAGCCCTGTTCAGGCAGGGTCTCAGCCGAAGAAGTACTCAAAGAGATCGTAGGGGTTGGTGTATCCGTTGCCGCCGTTCTGGCCGCCGCTGCTCTGCGTATCCTGCTGTGCATCGGTCTGGGTGGTCTCAGCGGGCGCCGTGCCCCAGGTCAACTCCAGCGTGACGGTCTCACCCTGGCGATAGACGGTCAGCGTGGAGGTATCGCCGGCGGAATAGGACTTCTTGGCGGCGGTCAGATCGTCCAGGGAGGCGATCTCCGTGCCGTCGATGGCGGTGATCACGTCACCCAGCTGCAACCCCGCCTGGGCCGCCGGGCTGCCGTCCTCCACAGAATAGACGAAGGCGCCCTGGCTGATGTCATAGCGGTACTGCTGGGCCATGCTGGAGGTCAGGGTGCCGATGGTGGCGCCCAGATAGGCCTTGTTGCTCACATAGCCGTTGGTCATGATATCCTGGATCATGCTGATCACGTCATTGATGGGGATGGCGAAGCCCAAGCCCTCCACGCTTTCGCCGGAGGTACCGTAGCTGGAGTACTTGGCGGACACGATGCCCACCACTTCGCCGTAGCTGTTCAGCAGCGGGCCGCCGGAGTTGCCGGGGTTGATGGAGGTATCGGTCTGGATCATGTTGAAGGGAGTGCCGTCCACATTGATGGTGCGGTTCACGCTGGAGACCATGCCGCCGCTCATGGAAAACGTCAGATCGCCCAGGGGGTTGCCGATGGCCAGCACATGGTCGCCCACGTTCAGATTCTCGCTGTTGCCCAGGGTGACGGCGGGCAGGTCCGTGGCCTCGATCTTGATGACGGCGATGTCGTAGTCCTCATCGCCGCCCACGTACTGTGCGTCATACTCGTCGCCGTTGTACATGGTGACCTTTACCGTCTCCGCGTTCTCCACCACGTGGTAGTTGGTGACGATGTAGCCGTCGCTGGTCAGCACGAATCCGGATCCGGAGGAGGCCGACTGCACCGGCTGGCCGAAGAAGTTGTAGCCGCTGGTGCCGGTGACGTTGATGGAGACCACACTGTTGACGTTGGCCGCATAGACCTCCGCGTCGCTCATCTCCGTCTTGCCATCCACGGTCTTCAGGGACACCTGGCTGACGGTGCGGCCGCTGACATTGACCGACGTCCCGCCGGAGCTGTTGCTCACGCCCCAGGCGACTCCGCCGCCCACGGCGCCGCCCAGCAGGGCACAGCACAGCGCCAGGGCCGTTACCTTCAGTCCGATGCGATTCTTCTTCACAGGCTTCATCTCCTGCACGGGCTGCTGGGGCCCGCTGGATTGGGGTTGCAGCGGCTCACCCTGCGGGGCGGAGTGTGCGTCCGTCTCGCTGCCGTCCTTCCGGTAGGTGTAATGGTACAGGTTGTGTTCATCGTTATACATAATCGATTCCTCCTATTATGTATCCCGTTCATCCATCGTTTAGAACAGATGATAACATGGGATCGTGTCGAAAGTGTGAATTTTGTTTCCATGTTTTTTGAATTTCTCCAGATGCACCTTGGCGAAATTCAGAGATCTTTTCAAGGTCTCTTCCTTGAACCTTTGCCTGAAGTATAGTATTCTTATCTTAAACGCATCTGAAAGGAACTTTGAACAAGGTGTTAAGAATCGATTCCATCAAGCTCCCGCCGGAGGCAGGCATGGCTGAGCTGGCCGCCGAGGCCGCTCGCCTGCTCCGGGTGCGGGAGAAGGACATTCTCTCCCTGCGCTTGCTCCGCCGCAGCGTGGACGCCCGGGAGGAGGTCCGCCTGGTCTATACGGTGGAGGTCTCCCTGAAGGAGGAGGCCGCCGTCCTCCGCCGCTGCCGCAGCCGGAAGATCAGCCGGGCCCAGCCGGCGCCCGCCTATGTCCCGCCGTCTCCCCTGCCGGTGACGGAGACGCCTCCCGTGGTGGTGGGTGCCGGGCCCGCCGGTCTCTTTGCCGCCCTGGTGCTGGCCCGGGCGGGCCTGCGGCCCATCCTGCTGGAGCGGGGCCGCCCGGTGGAGCGGCGGAAGGCGGACGTGGAGCGGTTCTGGGCCACCGGGGAGCTGGATCTGACCTCCAACGTCCAGTTTGGCGAGGGCGGCGCCGGCGCCTTCTCCGACGGCAAGCTGAACACCGGCACCAGGGACCCCCGCCACCGCTTCATCCTGGAGACGCTGGTCTCCTGCGGCGCGCCAGAGGATATTCTCATCGACGCCAAGCCCCACGTGGGCACGGACTATCTCCACATCGCCCTGGTGGAGCTTCGGAAAAAACTGCTGACTCTGGGCGCGGACATCCGGTTCGAGAGCCGCCTGGCGGACCTGGACATCCGGGACGGCGCCCTGGCCGGCATCACCGTGGAGGGGCCGGAGGGGCCTTACACGCTCCCCTGCTCCCAGCTGGTGCTGTGCCCCGGCCACTCCGCCCGGGACACCTTTGCTATGCTCCACGCCCGGGGCGTGGCCATGGAGGCCAAGCCCTTCGCCGTGGGCGTGCGGATCGAGCACCGGCAGGCGGACTGCGACGCCGCCCAGTACCGGCAGTACGCCGGACATCCGGGGCTCCCCGCCTCCACCTACAAGCTCTCCTGCCATCTCCCCAATGGGCGGGCGGCCTACTCCTTCTGCGTCTGCCCCGGCGGGCAGGTGGTGGCCGCCGCGTCGGAGAAAGACCGGGTGGTCACCAACGGCATGAGCGAATTTGCCCGGGACCAGGAGAACATCAACGGCGGCCTGCTGGTGAACGTGACGCCGGAGGACTACGGCGGCGGCCGGGACGTGCTGGCGGGCATCGCTTTCCAGCGGAGGCTGGAAGCCGCAGCCTATGACTTGGGCGGGGGCGGCTACCAGGCCCCGGCCCAGCGGGTGGGGGACTTTCTGGCGGGCAGGCCCTCCACAGGCCCCGGCCGGGTGACGCCCAGCTACCGCCCCGGCGTCACCTGGACGGACCTGCGCCTGTGCCTGCCGGATTTCGTGGCGGACACCATCGCGGGGGCGCTCCCCCTCCTGGGGCAGAAGCTCCGGGGCTATGATGACCCGGACGCGGTGCTGACGGCGGTGGAGAGCCGCTCCTCCTCCCCGGTGCGCATCCCCCGGGACGGGACGTACCAGTCCTCCCTCCGGGGACTGTACCCCTGCGGCGAGGGCGCGGGCTACGCCGGAGGCATCCTCTCCGCCGCCGCGGACGGGATGCGGTGCGCTGAACAACTCTGTCAATCCATCCAAAAAGGAGTATGATCTATATGAGCCGTGACATCTGCATCTATCAGGAGTTCCTCACCGAGGCCCACAAGGGCCAGATCCAAGCCGCCTGCCAGGAGACGGGCTTCACCCCCCACTTCTTCACCCTGGACCAGTTCGAGGAGGCCAAGGCCTGCCTCCAGCACTGCGAGGTGCTGTACGCCCACTCCGCCGACCTGCTGCGGGAGGCCCCGGCCGGTCTGCAATGGTATTGCTGCTCCTTCGCCGGGGTGGACCTCTACTGCAAGCATCCGGAGTTCTTTGCCAACCCGGACTGTCTGCTGACCAACTCCAACGTCTATGGCGTCACCATCGCGGAGCACGTGGTGATGGTGACGCTGATGCTGCTGCGGCGGATGCCGGAATACATCGAGGTGGTTCGGAACCACAGCTGGTCCAACCAGCTGTCCATCCGCTCCATCCGGGACAATGAATTCACCATCCTGGGCACCGGGGACATCGGCCGCCACGTGGCGGAGCGGATGCGGGGCATGGGGGCCGCGAAGATCGTGGGCCTCAGCCGCAGCGGCAGGCTCCACCCCGCCTTTGACGCGGTGTATCCCATCTCCGCCCTGGACCAGATGCTGCCCCAGACGAAGATCCTGGTGATGGCCCTGCCCAGCACGCCGGAGACCATCCACATCCTGAACCGGGAGCGGATCGCCCTGCTGCCCGCCGACGCCTATGTCATCAACGTGGGCCGGGGCACCGCCCTGGACCAGGCGGCCCTGGCGGAGGCCCTGAACACCGGAAAGCTGGCGGGCGCCGCCCTGGATGTGATGGACCCTGAGCCCCTGCCCAGGGAGGACCCCCTGTGGGACGCCCGGAACCTGATCCTCACCCCCCATGTCTCCGGCAACATGACCCTGGGGTACACCTGCGACCGGAACGTGGAGCTGTTCTGCGAGGACCTGAAAAACTACGCCGCCGGCCGGCCCCTGGCGGGGCTGGTGGACCGGACCCGGGGGTATTGAGCCATGAAGAAGAGATTTGCAGCGCTTCTCTGCCTGCTGTTTCTCTTCCCGCTGGCCGCCTGCGGTGCCCAAGAAGCCCCTTCGGAACCCACGCCCACCATCCGCCCCGCCGTCTTTTCCGAGGATGCGCAGGCACTGCTGGAGTTGTTGAACGGCAAAGAGGAGGCACTGGTTTTTTTCGACTACACCGTGGAGGCACCCATCCAGTCCGTCTCCACAGAGGTCTGGAAATACGAGGACGGCACTTGGAACCAATCCGGCCATGTCTTTGGGAACATTGAACCCGGCGAATACAGCATGGGCTTCCGCTTTACCCCCTCCGGCTACGAAATTTTCGACATCTCCGACACTGGGCACAACACCTATACATATCAGGACAGCGTGGATCTCGACGGCTGTGCCGCCACCTTCAGCACCCAGCTGGGCGATTCCCAGGAGATCGTCTGCGGCGAGGAGATCCCCCTGTTGCTGAAGGCCGGTTCCGCCAGCGGCTCTATCGCCGGCTCCCTGGAGGATTTCCGCAGCATCGACTGCACGGCGGGTCTGGCGGTGACTGTGACCTTCTCCGATACACCGATTGACTGACGTGCGGAACGCCTCTGACAAACGATTCTGAAAGGAGCACACTCCCATGAACAACTTCACCTTCTACTCCCCCACCCTGTTCGCCTTCGGCGACGGGGAGGAGAAAAATACCGGCGCCCTGGTGCGCCGGTTCGGCGGCACCCGGGTGCTGCTGGTCACCGGCGGCGGCTCCGTCCGCCGCAACGGCGCCTATGACGCCGTCGCCGCCTCCCTGAACGAGGCCGGCATCCCCTTCACCGAGCTCTCCGGCGTCCAGGCCAACCCCCGCAGCGGCAAGGTCTACGAGGGCATCGACCTGGTCCGGCAGACCGGGGCGGACTTCCTGCTGGCCGTGGGCGGCGGCAGCGTCATCGACACCGCCAAGGCCATCGGCTTCGGCGCGCTGTACGACGGGGATTTCTGGGACTTCTTCACCGGAAAGGCCAAAATCGAAAAGACCCTGCCCGTGGGCGTGGTGCTGACCATCTCCGCCGCCGGCAGCGAGGGCTCCGACAGCTGCGTCATCACCCAGGAGCAGGGCAACCTCAAGTGGGGCTGCCCCAAGACGGACGTCATCCGCCCCAAGTTCGCGGTGCTGAATCCCCGGTTCACCTGCTCCCTGCCCGCCTACCAGACCGCCAGCGGCGCGGTGGACATGATGGCCCATATCATGGAACGGTACTTCACCAACACGCCGGACGTGGCCCTGACGGACCGGCTGTGCGAGGCCCTGATGAAAACCGTGCTGGACGCGGCCCCCAAGGCCATCGCCGACCCCAACGACTACGCGGCCCGGGCAGACCTGATGTGGGCGGGGATGCTGGCCCACAACAACTCCTGCGGCGTGGGCCGGGAGCAGGACTGGGCCAGCCACCAGATCGAGCATGAGCTCTCCGCCTTCTACGACTGCGCCCACGGCGCGGGCCTGGCGGTGGTGCTGCCCGCCTGGATGGAGTATGTGCTGCCCCACGATCCCGTCCGGCTGGCCCAGTTCGCCGTGCGGGTCTTTGGCTGCGAGATGAACTTCGCGGACCCGGAGGCCACCGCCCGCCAGGGCATCGAGAAGCTGTGCCTGTTCTTCCACTCCCTGGGGATGCCCATCACCTTTGAGGAGCTGGGGGCCAAGGCCAAGGACATCCCGGACATGGTTGCCCACCGGGCGGAGAAGCCGAACGCCTTCCCCTTCGGCGGCTTCGTGAAGATCCAGCCCGCCGACATGGAGGCCATCCTCCGTCTGGCCGCGGGCGATGTGCTGGAATAAATCGTGAAAAGGCGGGAGCGCTGCGCGCTCCCGCCTTTCTCTGGTCTCATCTCTTTTCACCGGAACTCCCGGGGACTCATGTGGAAGGTGCTGCGGAAGGCCCGCAGGAAGGTGGAATACTCCTCGAACCCCGCCTGCTCCGCCGCCTTCATCACCGGCACGCCGGAGCGGATCAGCTCCCCGGCCCGCAGCAGCCGCTTCTGGCTGATGTACTGGTGGACCGTGTAGCCGGTGACGGCCTTGAACCGGTGCATGAGATAGTACCGGCTAATGAAGAACCGCTTGGCCAGGGCGTCCACGGTCAGCTCCTCTTCCAGGTGGTTCAGGATGTACCGGAGGATCTCCTCCATCTTGGGGTCCACCCGGTAGCTGTCCCGCTCCTCCTGGGCGGTGCGGGAGCGCAGCACATCCCGGTTCACGTCGATCAGCAGCTGCTGGCAGAGGGTGTCCGCCATCCGGGCGGCGCCGAAGCCCTTGTCCCGCTGGGCCTCCTCCATCTGCTGGATGCGCTGCATGTAGTGGAGCCGCCGCTCCGCGTCGAAGCGCAGCAGGTGGAAGCCCCGCTCCCGGGTGGTGTCGAAGCAGGTGGCCAGCGCCTCGCCGGGGTCGCTGCGCCGCTCCAGCCACTCCCGGCCCAGCCAGACCACCACCCGCTCATAGGGCTCCGCCGGGTCGATGATGGGCCGGTGGATCAGGTCGTGGCCCACCAGCAGCATATCCCAGGGCTGGAGGAAGTAGGTGACGCCCTCCACCACATAGGTGACCTTCCCCCCCAGCAGGAGGATCAGCTTGTCAAAGGCGTGGTAGTGGTAGTCCACCTCCTGGGCCCGGCTGTCCTTCAGATGGAACAGGCGGAAATCCTCCTTCAGATAGCCCCGCTTGCTGATCTCATTCCGGTCCAGCATCTTCCGCCTCCTCTCCTCCGCAAAGGTCTCCGGCCGCTCCCGGCGGCTCTGTCGTCATGGGGTATTGTACCGCATCTTGCCGGTTTTCACAACCAAAACCGCAAAAGCGGTCCCCGATTTGGCAGGGCGGTCCTCAACTGCGGATTGTCTTTTCCGCCGGGCTCTGCTATACTGGAGGGAACGATAAAATGCCGAGGAGGGACCGCCATGAGCCGCGCTGACGCGCTCTTCATCCAGAACTGCCGGGACATCCTGGACCACGGGGTCTGGGACACCGACCAGGCCGTCCGCCCCCATTGGGAGGACGGGACCCCCGCCCACACGGTCAAAAAATTCGGGATCGTCAACCGCTATGATCTCCAGGAGGAGTTCCCCATCCTGACCCTCCGCCGGACCTACTGGAAGACGGCGGTGGACGAGCTGCTGTGGATCTGGCAGAAGAAGTCCAACAACATCCACGATCTGAACGGCCACATCTGGGACGAGTGGGCGGACGCGGACGGCTCCATCGGCAAGGCCTACGGCTATCAGCTGGGCATCAAGCACCAATACCCCGAGGGGGAGATGGACCAGGTGGACCGGGTGCTGTACGATCTGAAGCACAACCCCGCCTCCCGCCGCATCCTCACCAGCCTCTACAACCACCAGGACCTCCACGAGATGAACCTGTACCCCTGCGCGTGGTCCATGACCTTCAACGTGTCCGGCAACGTGCTCAACGCCATTTTGAACCAGCGGAGCCAGGATATGCTGGCGGCCAACAACTGGAACGTGGTGCAGTATGCCGTACTGGTCCACATGCTGTCCCAGGTCAGCGGCCTGGTGCCCGGCGAGCTGGTCCACGTCATCGCGGACGCCCACATCTACGACCGCCACGTGCCCATCATCGAAAGGATGCTGACCCAGACGCCCACCCCGGCGCCGGTGTTCCGCATGGACCCGTCCGTGACGGATTTCTACGCCTTTACCCGGGACAGCTTCTCCCTGGAGGGCTACACCCCCGCCCCCTTCGAGGACAAGATCCCCATCGCCATTTGAGGAGGCCTGCCCTGTGAATGCCATTGTCGTCGTGGATCGAAACTGGGCCATTGGCCGGGACAACGATCTGCTCTTTTCCCTGCCCACGGACATGAAGCGCTTCCGCTCCCTCACTCTGGAGGGCACCGTCATCCTGGGCCGCCGGACCCTGGACTCCTTCCCCGGCGGGAAGCCCCTGCCCAGGCGGAAGAACATCGTCATCACCCGCTGCGCGGACTTTCACCGGGAGGGGGCCGTGGTGGTCTCCAGCCTGCAGGCCGCCATGGAGGCTGCGGCGGACACCCCCCAGGACCACCTCTGGGTCATCGGCGGCGGCAGCATCTACGCCGCCCTGCTCTCCAAGTGCCGGCGGGCGTATGTGACCCGGGTGGACGCCGCCGCGGAGGGGGCGGACTCCTTCTTCCCCAACCTGGACAAGCTGCCCGGCTGGACGGTGGCGTCCATCAGCGACCCGGTGGCGGAAAACGGCCTCACCTACCGGTTCTATGACTATGTGAACACGAACCTGTAAAAGGAAAAGGCGGTGCGCTCGCCGTCGTCCTATCCCATACAAGAACAACAAGCAAATTGCCGCTTGGCGTATAGTTAAAGTGCAGTAACCGCGTATGGTTACTGCACTTTAAAACTGAGTGCCTTGGTAAATTCTGAGAATATGGCACAGTAGATTTCACCATTATTTCAGCGGAATCAACACGTCCCCGATCCGGACGGAAGACGCCTGCTCCAAGGCGATGGGCACTTTCCAGGTGTAATCGGTAATCCAGAGGCTTGTATCTGCCTCTCCTTCCCAGGATGCATGAGCCGCGCCAGCTTCAATTTCGCTTCCATCTGTCAGAATCAGGGCCACGTCCGGCCAAAGTGTAGATCCGGCATATTGCGCATCGCAAATCAGCTCCATTCCTGTGGACGTTATGCGGATTTCCTGGAAGTTTATGTCACCTGCGTCTTCCGATTCAGGTACCGGGATGCTTATATTTTCCAGCTTGATTGCAGGCATCGCCGACGCTTGCTCCAGGGTAAAGGGGATATCCCATTGTCCTTCCAGAAGCGGCTCTCGATCCATCAGGAGATTTTCCAAATGCAGGCAGAGATTCCCGCCTTCCGTTAAATCGGCATTTGGATCAGGGCTTTGATATTGGGCCAAAATTTGCAGGCTTCCATCTTCTAAAACGTTGCTGCTGCAAGTAAGTCCCTTCCCCACCTTAATTCCAAGATCTTCGTAGACTTTTTCTGGCGCCCCTATAAGTTCAGATCTCTCAAAACTATATGACTTTCCAGGCTCAAATGTTCCACTAACGTGAAGTAGCATCCAGAGATGTTTTTCCCCAACCGTCACAGAGTCTAAGCTAACTGTAGTGCCCACTGTTTCTGCAACCGGCTTGTCTCCGTTTGTAGCGGATTCGGATGCCTGGTTCCTGCCGGGCGCTTCCACCGTTTCTCCCCCTGACGTTTTCTCCGCAGGGGACTCCCCTTCAGGCGGCAGGTTTTCCCCAGCAGCCAGGTTTTCGTCCTCTTCTGCCTCTGCTTTCTCCGATTGAGCAGAAGTTCCGACGGATTGGGTCATTTGTCCGATGGCTGTCTCCTGCTCCGCTGTCATGGGAGCGCCTCCGCCGGCCTCCTGCCAATACTGCTGGAACCAGTCCTGGATGCCTGGTATACTCACCGCCACGGCCGTTCCGGCCAAGATCAAAATGATGATGGCAGCAACTAGGGCAGCCTTGGGAATCTGCCTGCGCAGCGTCTCTTTCTCCTGTTTTGTCATGTTCAGCACCTCCTCTTTCAATCGGTCAGAGGCGGTGACATGGTCGAAAGCTTTCTGATATTTCGTTTGCATCTGTCACGCCTCCTCCAGCTGATTTTTCAGCAGTTCTCTCGCTCTGGAAAGTCTTGTGCGTATGGTTGACGGATTGATTTTCAGCAACTCTCCGATTTCTTTGATGGAATAGCCCTCATAATGGAAGAGATACAGCGGGATGCGGTACTTTTTGGGCAGTCGCATGACCTCTTCCAGCACCTCCTGGGACTCTGGTTCCGCAACGTAGGATTCCGTCTGAGTTTCCCCAAGAGGGATCACGTGCTGCCGCCACGGCGACCGGGATAGATCTTTGCAGACATTGATCGTCACCCGCACTAGCCAGTGTCGCAGATGGCTCTCATCCTCGGGTACGGACGCGCTTTTCCACAGACGGAGCATCACCTCCTGTGCTGCGTCCTCCGCATCATGGACATTGCCGAACCAGTTCAGTGCAATGCGATAGACCATATTCAAGTATTGTTCCACAGCCGTGTTGAATTCTTGTTCTCCCCGCATAATTGCCCGTCTCCCATGTGGATTTCTTTGAAAAGCTTTTCACCTATAATACTGCCAATGATTTGAAAAAGTCCCATACAAAATTGTTTTTCTATTTTGCTGATTTCCTCCAAATGTCATCCCTTGGTGATTTTCTGCATCCAGATTTTCACAGGCAAGGCACACAAACGCTGCTGCATAAGGCCGTCTCCTTGTTTTTTCTCTGGTGTCATTATATAATGGGGAGCAATGATTTACAGAGTGGGAGGTGATCCAATGGCGGACCTGAATACAGACGTGCGCTACATCAAGGGCATCGGGGAGCAGCGGGCCAAGGCCCTGGGCAAACTGGGCATCGCCACCCTGCGGGACCTGATCTCCTACTTCCCCCGGGCCTATGACGACCGCACCCAGCTCCGCCGCCTCGCCGACCTGGCGCCCGGCGAGGCCGCCGGCGTGGCCGCCATGGTATCGTCACCTCCCACCATCTCCCATGTCCGCCGTGGACTGGACCTGGTGAAGCTCCGGGCGGTGGACGACACCGGGGAATTAAACGTGACCTTCTTCAACCAGGCGTGGCTGAAAAACAACCTGCGCCAGGGGGAGACGTATATCTTCTACGGCCGGGCGGAGGGCTCCCTCTTCCGCCGCCAGATGACGAATCCCGTGGTGGAGCCGGAGGGACGCCGGGAGGTCACCGGCCGCATCGTGCCCATCTATCCCCTCACCGCCGGGGTCAGCCAGCTGATTTTGTCCCGGTCCATCCGCCAGGGGCTGGACGCCTGCGCCGACATCCTGCCGGATGTGCTGCCGGACCGGGTGCGGCGGGAGTACCAGCTCTGCCGCATCGAGTACGCCTACGAGAACATCCACTTCCCGGAGAGCGCGGAGGCCCTGGACCTGGCCCGGCGGCGGCTGGCCTTTGAGGAGCTGTTTCTCTTCACCATCGGGCTGGAGCGGCTCCGCCAACGCCGTGAGGTGGTCCATGTGCCCCCCTGCGGCGATGTGGACATGGAGCCCTTCTATTCCGCCCTCCCCTTTACCCTGACAGACGCCCAGCGCCGCTGCGTGGAGGAGGCCCTGGCGGACATGCGCTCCGGCACGCCCATGAACCGTCTGGTCCAGGGGGACGTGGGCTCCGGCAAGACCATGGTGGCCGCCGCCTGTGTGTACTTCTGCGTGAAGAACGGCCGTCAGGCGGCCCTGATGGCCCCCACGGAGATCCTGGCCCAGCAGCACTACCAAGGCCTGGCCCCCCTGCTGGAAAATTTGGGCATCCGGTGTGCCCTGCTGACCGGCTCCACCACCGCCAAGACGAAGCGCTCCATCGCCCAGCAGCTGGAGAGCGGGGAGATCGACTTCGCCATCGGCACCCACGCCCTCATCACCGGCAGCGTGGCCTACCGCGACCTGGGGCTGGTGGTAACGGACGAGCAGCACCGCTTCGGCGTGGCCCAGCGGGCGGACCTGGCCGCCAAGGGGGACCACCCCCACATCCTGGTCATGTCCGCCACGCCCATCCCCCGGACGCTGGCCTTGATTTTGTACGGTGACCTGGACGTGTCCGTCATCGACCAGCTGCCCCCCGGCCGCCAGCCGGTGCAGACCTTCGCCGTCAGCGGCGGCTACCACCAGCGGGTGTATAACTTTATCCGCAAGCTGGTGGGCGAGGGCCGCCAGGCCTACATCGTCTGCCCCATGGTCGAGGAAAATGACGAGCTCCCCGACGAGCGGAAGGCGGTGACGGAGTATGCCAAAAAGCTCCAGGCCGAGGTGTTCCCCGACCTGAAGGTGGCCTTCGTCCACGGCAAGATGAAGCCCAAGGAGAAGGACGCAGTCATGACCGCCTTCGCCGCCCACGAGACGGACATCCTGGTGTCCACCACCGTCATCGAGGTGGGAGTGGACGTGCCCAACGCCGCCGTCATGGTGATTGAAAACGCGGAGCGGTTCGGCCTCTCCCAGCTCCACCAGCTGCGGGGCCGGGTGGGCCGGGGGAAGCATCAGTCCTACTGCATCCTGATCTCCGACAACCAGAACGAGGAGACCCGGGCGCGGCTAAAGGTCATGACCAAGACCACCGACGGCTTCAAGATCGCGGAGGAGGACCTGCGGCTCCGGGGCCCCGGCGACTTCTTCGGCCAGCGGCAGCACGGCCTGCCGGGCCTGAAGGTGGCGGATCTGGGCTGCGACACCCTGCTGCTGCAGGAGGCCCGCCAGGCGGCGGAGCAGCTGCTGGCGGAGGATCCGGAGCTCACCTCCTGCCCCGCCACGGCGGAGCGCATCCAGGCCCTGTTCACCCAGGCGGCGGATACCCTGAACTGAAAACGCCCGGCAAAAGCCGGGCGTTTTTTCGCAACTCCCTGTGACTTTTTGCCCTGCTCATTCGTAATCAAAGCAGAGGGAGGTGAGGCCAGTGACCGAATCGGAGCGGCTCTTTGAGCAGGTGTACCGGACCTATGGGCCCTCTCTGTACCGCTTCTGCCTTCTCCAGATGAAGGACCCGGCAGACGCGGAGGACGTCTTGCAGGAGGTGTTCTGCAAGCGGCTGTACCGGGCGCCGGCCTTTGCCTCGCCGGAGCACGAACGGCGGTGGCTGTTCCGGGTGGCCCTGAACCAGTGCCGGGACGCCTGGAAACGCTCCAGCCGGTCAGACCTGCCGCTGGAGGCCGCATCCGCCGCCGTCACACCGGAGGAGCTGGGCCTGCTGGACCATGTGGCCGCCCTGCCGGAGCCCCAGCGGACGGCCATCCACCTCCGCTACTATGAGGGGTACTCCCTCCGGGAGATCGCGCGGCTCCTGGGGGTGACGGTGCCCACGGTGAAAATGCGGCTGAAGCGGGGCCGGGACGCCCTGCGGACAGCATGGGAGGGACACTTATGAATCGCTATCGCGACGCAATGGAACACTGCGCGCCCCCGCCGGAGCTGGAGTCCCGGCTGCGGGAGGCCGTTTTGTCGGCAGAGCCGACGCCACAGGCGCGGCCCGCCGTCTTTCGGCCCAAGGGCTTTGTCCGCAAGGCGGCGCTGGCGGCGGTGCTGATCGTCCTTCTGACGGTCTCCGCCGGGGCGGTGGTCGTCGCCAACTGGGACGCCATTCTCGCCAGCCGATTTGGGGCGTGGGCCGCCTCCACCCCCATGGGGCAGGCGGCGTTTCAGGAGGTGCATGTCACTTCGGTTTGCGACGATGTGACCCTGACAGTGCGGCAGGCCCTGGTCAGTGAGAAAAGCCTCTATCTGATCCTGGACTACCATCTGCCGGACACGGTGGACCGGGCGGCAGTCCAGCAGGCGGACAGCAGCCCCTCATCCGACCATATGATTGTTCCGGTGCCCGTCGACTACTATCTCACCGGGGACTTCTCCTGGGAGGATCTAAAAGCCGCAGATCAGGACAAATGGGCGGATATTGACTGGGCAGACTTTCTCTCCTACTGCCATTACACCGGGATCACCGGCAACGCCCTAGCGGAGGACTGTATCTCTCACTACACCTCCGGGAGTTCCGGCGAGGTAGCCAGTCAGGGCTATGCACCAGAGAGCCACACCCTCACCTACCTTTGCAGCATCACGGCGAAGGACGGTGACCTGGACTTCACCGCCCAGCCCCTGACTCTGCTAGTTCTGCCGCCCGTTCTGCGGGTGAACGGCGTGGACACGGCGGTGACAGACCACCCAGCCATCCTCACCTTCCAGCCGGAGGCCATCTCCCAGACTTTGACCGGCTCCTGGCAGGAGGACGGCCGCGCTATCCAAGTCTCGGTGTCCCCCTTCTCTCTCAGCGTGGAGGCCTCCGGCGGTACCCCGTATCGGAAGATCGGTGAACTTCGGGCGGACACCGCCCTGGTGTTCCGGGACGGCACCGTCCAGCCGGTGTCCGCGCCGACCTCCGGCCTGACCGGCGGCGGCAGCCGCGGCGGAGAAGGCGGCACCTATACCTCCGCCAGCTTCACCAGCCAGTTCCAGGACCTGCTGGACGTGGGCCAGGTGGCCGCCGTCCGGGTGGGGGATGTGGAGATCCCCCTGGAATAGCGTCTTCTCTCCCGTCCCGGGGCGCTGCCCCGGGACGGTCCCTTTTTCGGGAATTGAGTTTCCGTCCCTTCTGTGGTATAGTAGGAACATCTTATCACACAGCGGCGCCGGTGCGCGCCGGAAAAAGGGAGGACAAGACAGGATGGTACCTTACGCCAAGCGCATGGAAAATATGGCCTTCACGGCCAATGTGGTCAGAGGGCTGTTCGGGTCCATGATCGATCCGAACGTCATCTCCTTCGGCGGCGGCTCTCCCGCCAGAGAAGCCCTGCCGGTGGACACCATCCGCCTTCTGGCGGACGAGATCCTGCAGACAGACGGCCGGGGCGTGGAGGCCCTGCAGTACGGCCCCCTCATCGGGGTGCGGGACCTGCGGGAAGTGGTGGTCCGGGACCTGCTGGCCCCCAAGGGCATCGACTGCGGCGTGGAAAACGTCATGATCGTCGCCGGCGGCCTGGAGGGCATCAACCTGACCTGCCAGGCGTACATCGACCCCGGCGACGTGATCTTGCTGGAGGCCCCCACCTTCGTCCAGTCCGTGGAGATCTTCGACCTGTTCCAGGCTAAATGCGTCAGCGTGGACATGGACGACGACGGCCTGCTGCCGGAGGACCTGGAGCGGAAGATCCGGCAGTTCCATCCCAAGATGATCTACACCAACCCCACCTTCCAGAATCCCAGCGGCCGCACCCTCAGCCTGGAGCGGCGGAAGGCCGTGGCGGAGCTGGCCGCAAAATACGACGTGCTGGTGCTGGAGGACGACCCCTACCGGGATATCCGCTACAGCGGCGAGGACCTGTTCCCCATCAAGCACTTTGACGCCACGGACCATGTGGTGATGGCGGGCAGCTTCTCCAAGATCTTCTCCCCCGGCTCCCGCCTGGGCTATGTGGTGGCGGACGCGGAGACCATTGGGCATTTGGTGGACGTGAAGGCCGCCACCAACTCCCACACCTCCATGCTGCCCCAGATCCTCTGCGCGGAGTTCTTCAAGCGGGGCTACTACCCCGCCCACCACAAGATGATCTGCGACCTGTACCGCAAGCGCCGGGACGTGATGCTCCAGAGCATCGACCGGTACTTCCCCGCGGGCACCAAGCACAGCTATCCGGACGGCGGCCTCTTCACCTGGGTGGAGCTGCCCGGCGGCATCGACACCACCGCCCTGCTGCGGGAGTCCACCGCGGACCCGGCCGTGGGCGTGGCCTTTGTGGAGGGCGAGGGCTTCTTCTCCGACCATGACGGCCGGGGAAAGAACTGTATGCGCATGAGCTTCGGCAGCACGCCGGAGGATCTGATCGAAGAGGGCGTCCGCCGCCTGGGCGGACTGATCTGCTCCAAGCTGGGCCAATAAGGAACTGGTAAAAAAGCATCCCCGGCGCACAGCGCCGGGGATGTTTTCACATCATTGCAGCTCGTCCAGGGTGAGGGAGAAGCTGTCCAGAAAGGTCTCCAGGAAATAGGCCACCTCTGGCAGTCCATATCCCTCCAGCGCATGGCGGGTCTGGGCGGCGGCCTGCCGGAACTCGTTGTTGCCGGCTTTCAGCTCCTCCACGCATTTGATGTAGGCGGAGAGCTTGTCCGCCGCCTTCACCACCTGCCGGATCTCCGGGTCCGCCTCCGTCAGGATGGGTTCGTACACCCCCTGGAGCTCCGGCGGCAGCATCTGGAGCAGCTTCTTCTCCGCCACCGCCTCCACGTCCCGGTAGGCACTGCGGATGGCGGGGTTGTCGTACTTGATGGGGGTGGGCATATCGCCGGTCAGGATCTCGCTGGCGTCGTGGTACAGCGCCGCCACCGCCACGGCGCCGGGGTCCAGATGCCCGCCGAACTGTTCGTTGCGGATCACCGCCAGGGCGTGGGCCAGCACCGCCACCTGGTGGCTGTGCTCCTGGACATTCTCTGGGGCGGTGTTGCGCATCAGGGCCCACCGCTGGATGAACCGCATCCGGGAGATGTAGGCGAAAAAGTGGCTCTTCATGTCAGTCCTCCAAAACCTCCCCCAGCAGGGACTCTCCGTCGGTGCCGGTGATCTTCACGTTCCGGATCTGGTTGTGCAGGTCCGCGCCCTCTGCCAGCACCTCCATGTAGTTGGGGGCGTGGCCAACATACCTGCCGTCCCTGGGCTGCTCGAAGAGGACGGGGTACACCGCCCCCACGCAGTCCTCCAGATACTTCCGGTGGAGCTCCGCCGCCGCCTCTGCCGCCCGGTGGGCCCGCTCCTCCTTCACGGCTTTCGGCACCTGGCGCATTTTTGCCGCCGGGGTGCCGGGCCGGACGGAGTAGGGGAAGATGTGCATCTGGGCAAAGCCGCACCGGCGGAGGAAGTCCAGGGTCTGGGCAAACTCCTCCTCCGTCTCCTCCGGAAACCCGGTGATCAGGTCCGTGGTGACGGCGGGGTGGTCAAAATACTGGTTCAGCAGTGCAACGGATTCCAGATACCGGGCGGTGTCGTACTTCCGGTTCATCCGCTTCAGGGTGGCGTCGCACCCGGACTGCATGGACAGGTGGAACTGGGGGCAGAGGTTGGCCAGGGCCGCCGCACGGCGGCAGAAGTCCTCGGTGATGGTCCGGGGCTCCAGGCTCCCAAGTCGGACCCGGACCCCGGGCGCGGCATCGCAGACGGCCTCCAGCAGGTCGATGAGCGTCTCGCCGGTCTTCAGATCCTGGCCCCAGGAGGAGATCTCGATGCCCGTCACCACGATCTCCCGGTAGCCCTCCGCCGCAAGCTTCCGGGTCTGCTCCACGGCGGTGGGGATGGGCAGGGACCGGACCCTGCCCCGGGCGTAGGGGATGA
The DNA here is from genome assembly GCA_019118245.1 of Candidatus Oscillibacter excrementigallinarum. Classification (GTDB taxonomy): domain Bacteria; phylum Bacillota; class Clostridia; order Oscillospirales; family Oscillospiraceae; genus Oscillibacter; species Oscillibacter excrementigallinarum. The sequence continues at coordinate 44,783 of DWZJ01000022.1, read as the reverse complement.
TGCAGTAGGTGCAGAAGTTGACGCACCCGTCCTCCACCTTCAGCATGGCCCGGGTGCGGCCCTCCAGCCCGCCGGCAGGCAGGACCTCGAACACCCGCCGCTCAAAGGGCTGGTCGATGGCCTCGATCTGACGCTTTTCCGCCGCGGCCTCCTCCAGCAGATGGAGGAAGCCCGTCCGGTCGCCGGTGCCGGCGATCAGGTCCACCCCCAGCTTCCGCACATCGTCGGCGTGGGTCTGGGAGTAGCAGCCGCACACCGCCACCACCGCGCCGGGGTGCCTCCGCTGGACGCCGTGGATCACCTGACGGGATTTTTGGTCACTGACCGCCGTGACAGAGCAGGTGTTCACGATGTAGGCATCCGCCTCCTCCCCGAAGGGCACGATGGCGTGCCCCCGGGCCCGCAGCGCCTGCTCCATGGCCTGGGTCTCGTATTGGTTCACCTTGCAGCCCAAGGTGTAGATGGCAACTTTCATGGAATCTCCTTGCACTTTCCGCAAAATCTTTATATAATGTTTAGACGCGCTTTGATTATACTGTAATTTTCATCGTTGGGCAAGGCCCAACTGTAAGGAGATATTCTTTCATGATCTATCTGGACCACGCCGCCACCACGCCCGTCCCCCGGGCAGTGGCGGATGTCATGTACGAGGTGCTCACCGGACAGTTCGGCAACCCCAGCTCCCAGTATCCCATGGGGCTGGAGATGAAGCGCCGGGTGGAGTCCTGGCGCCGCACCGTCGCCGGTGCCCTGGGCTGTGACGCCAAGCAGCTGTTCTTCACCTCCTGCGGCACGGAGGCGGACAACTGGGCCGTCACCGCCGCCTGCTGGCAGAACCGCCATGTGGGGAAACACATCGTCACCACCGCCGTGGAGCACAGCGCCGTGCTGGAGTCCTGCCGCTGGATGGAACGCCAGGGGTACGAGGTCACCTATCTGGCCCCGGCCCAGGACGGCTCCATCTCCGCCGAGCAGGTGCTCTCCACCGTCCGGCCGGACACGGCGCTGGTCTCCGTCATGCTGGTGAACAACGAGCTGGGGAACCTCTATCCCCTCGCGGAGATCGCCAAGGGCCTGGCCGCGAGGAATCCCCAGACCCTGCTCCACACCGACGCGGTCCAGGGCTTCTTGAAAGTCCCCTTCACCGCCAGATCCCTGGGGGCGGACTTCATCACCATCTCCGCCCATAAGATCGGCGGGCCCAAGGGCATCGGGGCCCTGTACATCGGCCCCCGGGTCCGGAATCCCAAGCCCCTGCTGGCCGGCGGCGAGCAGGAGAGCGGCCTCCGGGCCGGCACCGAGGCCACGGCCCAGATCGCCGGCTTCGCCAAGGCCGTGGAACTGCGGCTGGAAAACCTGGACGAGAAGCTCCGCCACATGGCCCAGATCCGGGACTATGCCGTGGAGCGGCTCTCCGCCATCCCGGATCTGAAAGTGCTCTCCGCGCCGGGCGGGGCGCCCCATGTGCTCTCCGTCTCCCTGGTGGGCTGGCCCAGCCAGAACATCGTCAACGACCTGGGGCGGCAGGGCATCTGCATCTCCGCCGGCTCCGCCTGCCACCAGGGCAAGCCCAGCCACGTCATCGCCGCCCTGAAGCTGCCGAAGAAGGTCTCCGGCGGCGTCATCCGCCTCAGCTTCGGCCCGGAGACCACCGCCGCCGATATCGATGCCTGCGCGGACGCCCTGCGGCGCCACCACGACACCCGGATGCCGATGCTGTAAGGCACATTGACTTTTCACATCTTCAAGAGGTTTCTATCATGTTCCGTCATCTTCACCGGAAGCCCGGCTTCTACAAGCGGCTGTTCCGCCTGGCCCTGCCGCTGATCCTACAGAATCTGATCACCACATCCCTGGGCTTTGTGGACACCTTTATGGTGGGCATGCTGGGGCAGAACGAGCTCTCCGCCGTCACCGCCGCCAACACGCCCATCTACCTGCTGCAGATCATCATTCTGGGGCTGCTCAGCGGCCTCTCCGTCCTGGCCAGCCAGTACTGGGGCAAGGGGGACACGGAGAACATCAACCGCTGTATGGGCGTCAGCCTTTACGCCGGCCTGATCATCGCGGTGACAGCGGCCGTGGTGCTGTTCTGCTTCCCCCTCCAGGTCATGGCCCTGGTGACAAACAACGATCTGCTCATCGAGCTGGGCGCCCCCTATCTCCGGATCGTGGGCCTCAGCTACATCTTCAACACCATCAGCTCCGTCTACATCGGGATGCAGCGCAGCACGGAGAACCCCGCCATGGGCATGATCGTATTCGGCATCTCCATGCTGACCAACACCTGCCTGAACTATGTCCTGATTTTCGGCAAGTTCGGCGCCCCGGCCATGGGCATCACCGGTGCGGCCATCGCCACGCTGATCTCCCGCGTGCTGGAGTTCCTCATCGTGGCCCTCTATGCCCCTCACTACCGCCGAGTACCGCTGATGCTCCGCCTGCTGCTGCGGCCAGGCCGGGCCATGGTCCGCAGCTTTTTGAAGTATGCCACCCCTGTTTTGGTCAATGAGATCCTGTGGGGCCTGGGCGTCAGCGTCATGACCGCCATCATGGGCCACATGGTCATCAGCACTGATATGCTTGCGGCCTATGCCATCATGGGCAACATCGACAAGTTCTCCACCGTGGCCTGCTTCGGCGTGGCGGGAGCTACTGCTGTCATCGTGGGCAAGCGAATTGGTGAGGGAGCCGACCGGGAGGAGGTTTACTCCTTGGGCTGCTGCCTGCTGGCAGTCTCCTTCGGGGTGGGCCTGTTGGTGTCCGCGTGCCTGGCGGTGCTGCTGCCCACCGTGTTCATTCCCTACCTCTATCCCCTGTTCCATCTGGAGGGGCTGGCATTTGAAATTGCCGTTACCATGTGCGTGATCTATCTCTTTATGCTGCCTCTGAAGGCCTTTGACATCACCAACATCACCGGCTTGCTCCGTGCCGGCGGCGATTCCCGCATGGCCTCCATCATCGATCTCAGCTGCCAGTGGGTCATCGCCGTGCCCCTGACCTTCCTGACGGCTCTGGTGTTCAATGCGCCGGTGGCAGTGGTATGCCTGTGCATCCAGTCGGAGAACGTGTGCAAGTGCCCCTGGGGCATCCTGCGGCTGCGGAGCCGGAAGTGGATCAACAACGTGACGGAAGAGGGACTGTGATGGAGAGCCTCTTTCGCTGCCCGGTCTGCGGCGCGCCCCTGCTGCGGGAGACGCATGTCTACCGCTGTCCGAATCGCCACGGCTATGATATCGCCCGGGAGGGCTACACCTATCTGCTGCCGCCCAATCAAAAGCACTCCGCCGCGCCGGGAGACGACAAGGGGATGGCCGCCGCCCGGCGGGAATTCCTCTCCAAGGGGTATTATCATTCCCTTCTGAATACGCTCTGTTGTCAGATTTTGTCTCTCTCCGGCGATTCTCCGGTGATTTTGGATGTGGGCTGCGGAGAGGGGTACTACACCGCCGGCATCTTCCAGGCCCTGACCGCCGCCGGGAGATCTCCCCGGATGGCGGGGACGGATATCTCCAAGGCCATCCTTCGGTCCGCCGCCAAGCGGGAGTCCGGCATCGAGTGGGCAGTGGCCTCCTCCTATCATCTGCCGGTGGCGAACGAAACGGTGGACCTCCTGCTGGACTGCTTCTCTCCCCTGGCACTGGAGGAGTTCCGCCGGGTGCTGAAACCGGGCGGATATTTCCTCTATGTGGTCCCCGGCCCGGACCACCTGTGGGAACTGAAGCAGGTGCTCTATGACCAGCCCTACCCCAATCAGGAGAAGGAGACGCCCTACGAGGGCTTTGTCTATCAGGCCATCGTGCCGGTGGAGGGCACCATCACTCTCCCCTGTCAGGCGGACATCCACGCCCTGTTCCAGATGACGCCCTACTACTGGAAGACCCCCAAGGCGGGAGCGGAGCGGCTGGCGGCTCTGGACGCCCTTACCACCCGCATCTCCTTCCGCATCCATATCTTCCAAAAGGCTTGATATCACGACGCTGACAAGCCATATCCCTTTTCCGCCAGGCTTCTCTTTTCATCCGTACAAGGGCGCATCCCGCCAGACGGGATGCGCCCTTGTTTCATACGCTCACGCCCGGGCCACCTGGATGTGCCGGGTGGCGATCTCCTGGCAGAAGCGGGCGTCGTGCTCCACGAACAGCAGGGTGGGCCGGCAGGCCAGCAGCAGGTCCTCCACCTGCATCCGGGAGATGACATCGATGAAATTCAGCGGCTCATCCCACACGTACAGATGGGCCTGGGTGCAGAGGCTGGCGGCCAGCAGCACCTTTTTCTTCTGGCCGCTGCTGTAGTCCGCCAGGTCCCGCTCAAACTGCTCCCGGGGGAAGTCCAGCTTCCGCAGGATGGTCCGGAACCGGCTGCCGTCCAGGCCCTGGTCCCGGACAAAGTCCGTCAGGCTGCCCCGCAGGTGGTCCGTGCTCTGGCTCACATAGGAGATCACCAGGCCGCTCATGGTCTCCACGGTGCCGCTGTGGGGGATGTCCTCCCCCAGCAGCAGCTTCAGCAGGCTGGACTTGCCGCTGCCGTTGGTGCCTTGAAGGGCGATCCGCTCCCCTGCCAGCACTTCAAAGGTCACCCCCTGGCAGATGGTGCGGCCGCCATAGTGAACGGCCACATCCCGAAATTCCGCCAACCGGACTCCCGCCCGGCAGGGCAGAGTCGTGACCGTCAGCGTCTCCTGCCGCTCCAGATCCTGCAGGAGCTGTTTCTTCTCCTCCACCGCCTCTTCCCGGCGGCGCTGGATGGATTTGGACCGCTGCATCAGCTTGGCGGCCTTGTGGCCCACAAAGCCCCGGTCCGCGGCCTTGGCGCCGGTCTTGTCCACGCCGAACTTGCTCTTCTCCGTCCGGTCCGACCAGCCGGAGGCCCGCCGGGCGGACTCCGTCAGCCGGCCGATGTCCCTCTGCAGCTTCTCCTGCCGGGCCAGCTCAAAGGCGTCCCGCCGCTGGCGGTTCTCCCACCAGGAGGAGAAGTTCCCCCGCTGGACCTCAATGTTGGTCCGGTTGATGGCCAGGATGTGGTCAACGCACTGGTCCAGGAACGCCCGGTCATGGGACACCAGCAGGAACCCCCGCTTCCGGGCTAAATACCGCCCCAGCTTCCGCCGCCCCTCCAGGTCCAGGTGGTTGGTGGGCTCGTCGATCAGCAGAAAGGCATTCTCCTTCAAAAACATGGCCGCCAGCAGCACCTTCGTCCGCTCCCCGTTGGAGAGGACGGAGAAGGGCTGTTCCAGGGCCTCCTCCGCCAGGTCCAGCAGCCCCAGCTCCCGCTGGATCTCCCAGTCCTCCGCCTCCGGCGCGATCTCCCGCACCACCTCCAGCCCTGTCCGGGACAGGTCCGTCACCTCGTAGGGGAAGTACTCGAACGCCACGGAGGCGGAGACGGTGCCGCTGTAGGGGTACTTCCCCTGAAGCAGCCGCAGGAAGGTGGTCTTTCCCCGGCCGTTCCGCCCGGTGAAGCCCAGCTTCCAGCTGGTGTCGATCTGAAAGCTCACATGGTCAAAGATCAGCTCCGGGCTGCCCTCATATCCAAATGTCAGGTCAGAGACGTCGATCATCGACATATTGCATTCCTCCTTTGCAGAACAAAAAACGGCTGCGGGAGAGCAAACCTCTCCCGCAGCCGGGCATACAGCATCCGCCCCGTGTCCGGGGCCGTGCGATACCGGGGTGAGATCAGCGGTCTGCCTTCCCTGTGATGGCATGGAGAAGCCGGCGGCGTTTCCGCCGCAGCGTCCTTCTATTCTGCCAAAACATGAAAGCTCAGATCCGCATCCTCACACCCCTCCGTTCATTTCTTGATTCCTGGCTATCCTAGCACACTTCCGTCGGGATTGCAACCCCTTCATGCCTCGATTTTGGGAAAGGTGAGGATGAAGGTGCTGCCATGGCCCGCCTCGCTGTGGAGTTCCACCTGAGCACCCAGATAGGCGGCCCCGTGCTTGACAATGGAGAGCCCCAGCCCCGTGCCGCCGGCGGAATGGCTCTTGTCCACCCGGTAGAACCGCTCGAACACCCGTCCCTGGGCCTCCCGGGGAATGCCGATGCCGGTGTCCGCCACCGTGATCCGGGGACCGAAGGCGGTGTTCTCCACCGTGACGGTGACGCTGCCGTTTGGCCGGTTGTAGGCGATGGCGTTGTCGCAGAGGTTATAGACGATCTCCTCCACGATCTGGGGCACGCCCCGCACCAGGGCCCTGTCGCCCCGCAGCTGGGTGGTCACCTGCTTCCGCTGGGCCGCCGGGGCCAGCTGCTCCAGCACGGCCCGTGCCTCCCCGTACAAGTCCACGGTCTCCCACTGGCCCAGGCCGCCGCCCTCGTCCAGACGGGAGAGCTTGATGATGTCGTTCACCAGCCCGATGAGCCGCTCGGTCTCCCGGTGGATGTTCCCGGCGAAGTGGGGGATGTCCTCCGGCTTCACCAGGCCGTTGCGCAGGATCTCCGCCGTGCCCAGGATGGAGGTCAGGGGCGTCTTCAGCTCGTGGGAGACGTTGGCGGTGAACTCCCGCCGCAGCCGCTCCCGCTGCTCCTTCTCCGTCACATCCAGAATCACCAGCACCGCGCCGGCGATCTGCCCGTCCTGCTCCACCGGGCTGGCAATGATCTGACGGCAGTCGTCGTCCTTTTCCAGCAGCTGTTCACACCGCCGGCCGGCCAATGCCTCCTCCACGCAGCGGCGGAAGCCCGCCTCCCGGTTCAGGGCATAGACGCTCTCCCCCTCCTCGGTGGGCGTCTCGGCGTAGAGCAGCCGCAGCACCGCGGAGTTGTAGGTCAGCACACGGGTCTCTTGGTCAATCACCAGGAAACCCTCGCTCATGTTCTCCGTGATAGCGATGAACTCCTCCTGCCGGCGCTTCAGATCTCGCATCTGCCGCTGGATCTGCCGCTGCTGGCTGCGGAGCTTGGACAGCAGCGGCGTCAGCTCCTCATACGTCTCGCTGCCGGCTGGATCGTTCAGGTCGATGTTGTTGATGGGCTCCACCAGCTGCCGGGACACCCGGGAGGCCAGCACCATCGCCAGGATGAAGGCCAGCAGCATCATCAGGGCCACAGGCTGCAGTGCCTGCAGCACCAGCATCCAGACAGAGTACTGGGTGCTGGATACCCGCAGCACCGTCCCGTCGTCAAGCCGCTGGGCAGCATACAGCGTCTGCTGGGAGAGGGTCTCGGAATAGCGAAGCGCCTGGCCCTTCCCCAGCACCAGCGCCTCATGGATCTCCTCCCGCTGGGCGTGGTTCTCCATCTTCGCCGGGTCCTCCCGGTTGTCGTAGAGCACGGTCCCGTCCGCATCCACCCAGGTCACCCGGTAGCTGCTGGGCAGATCCTCTGACAGATAGGCCGCGCCGGTCTCCTCCACGCCGTGGGCGATGTACTCCGTCAGGCTCTCCAGCTCCTCCGCCACCCGGTCCTGGAAATAGCCGTGGAGCACCCCCACGATCAACACCAGGCTGGCCAGCAGCACCGCCAGGGAGACCGCCAGGATTGAGCGAAAAATCCGTTTTGTCATGTATCCCCAGCCCTCCGGTCAGCTCACAGGGCTGATTTTATAGCCGTAGCCCCGGACCGTCTCGATGTACGCCCCGGCCTCCCCCAGCTTCTGGCGGAGGGTCCGCACATGGACGTCCACGGTCCGGCTCTCGCCGGTGAAGGCGTAGCCCCAGACGTTTTCGATCAGCTGCTCCCGGGAGAGCACCTGGCCCGGATTCCGCAGCAGCAGGCACAGCACCTCAAACTCCTTCTGGGTCAGGGTGGTCTCCTGGCCCCGGACCCGGACGATGTGCTGGCCCGGATCCACCTCCAGGATACCGCAGCGGAGGATGCCGTTCTCCGTCTCCGTCCGCCGCAGCAGCGCCCGGATGCGGGAGAGCAGCTCCATCATGCCGAAGGGCTTGGCCACATAGTCGTCGGCGCCGCCGTCCAGGCCCACCACCTTGTCGTACTCCGTGCTCTTGGCCGTCAGCATGATCACCGGCAGCTTGGCGGTGCGGGGCGTGGCGCGGAGCTTTTTCAGCACGGCGAGGCCGTCCTCCTCCGGCAGCATGATGTCCAGCAGCACCAGGGAGGGCAGCTGCTCCCCCACGGCCTGCCAGAACAGGGAGGGCAGCGGGAAGCCCTTGGCCTCCATGCCCTGGCTGTTCAGGGTGTAGATCACAAAATCCCGGATACTGTCGTCATCCTCCAGCAGATAGATCACAGTCATCCCTCCAAGTTCAGTCTCTCCGCCCCACTGGAAGGGCGGAGGGGCGGCCGCTCCGGCCGCTCAGATCAGCTGCTGCTCGTTGATCATCAGCTTGAACTGCAGGCCCAGCCGCTCCGCCGCCTTCCGGCAGAGGATCATCCGGCCCATGAAGATCTCAAAATACTCCATAACGGAGCCGTACTTCGTATCCACGGACAGCTTCAGCTTGATGAGCGTATGCTCCTCATTGATCTTCAGCTTGGACTTTTTCACCGAGTAGTTGACCCGGTCGTGGATATCGAAGCTGGCCGGGTCCTGGTTCCGGACCCGGCTGCGGCGCACGTCGGACTTGTCCGCCAGGATCAGCGCCGCCGCCACGGCGTTCACCGGTACGCCGGTGCCCTCGTCGTGGTTGCCGATGGCGGTGACGATGGTGGCGATCTCCTCCGGGTCGCAGTCCATGTTGTCCAGGATGCGGAAGGCCATCACCGCCCCGGACTGGGAGTGGTCGATGCGGTTCACCAGGTTTCCGATGTCGTGGAGGAACCCGGCGATCTTCGCCACCTCCACCGTCCGCTCCGGGTACCCCAGGGTGGAGAGGATGTAGGCGGCGTTCTCCGCCACCGCCGTCACATGGGCGAAGCTGTGCTCGGTATAACCCAGGGCGATCAGGGACTCGTCGGCCCGCTGGATATAGGTCCGGACTGCCGGGTCGTTCTTCACATCCTCATAGGTGAGCATGGCGATCCTCTCCTTCCAAAACGTGCCGGTGCCACGGCGCCGGATAGGATGCGACCGCCGCGGAGCGGCGGTGCTGTCGGCGGCAGGCGTTCTGCCTCAGTTGTTGGAGGGATGGGTGCCCGTAATGGAGTACTCCACCCACTCCGCCACATTGGTGGCATGGTCGCCGATGCGCTCCAGATACTTGGCCACCATGATCAGGTCCAGCCACAGCTCACCGGAGTCGGCTTCCGCGGCGATCAGCCCGATCAGCTCCTTCTTCACCTGGTTGAACAGCTCGTCCACCTGATCGTCCTCCCGGCAGACCTCCCGGGCCAGGTCCAGATCCCGCTTCACGAAGGAGTCCACGCTGTCGGTCACCATGCGGATGACGGCGTTCGCCATCTCCTGGATCCGCTGGCGGCCGGGGCCCTCGGGGATGCGCACGAAGCGGGTCAGCTCCGCGATGTCCGCCGCCTGGTCGCCGATGCGCTCCAGATCGGAGATCATCTTCAGGGCAGAGGAGATCTCCCGCAGGTCCTTGGCCACGGGCTGCTGCTGCAGCAGCAGCTTCAGGCAGAGATTCTCCACCTCCCGCTCCTTCTGGTCGATCTCCCGCTCCGCCTCCTGGGCGGCCTGAGCCAGGTCCTCGTCCCCGTTCATCAGGGCCTTTGCCGCGGCGGAGATGGCGTCCTCACACAGGGCGCCCATCTGGATCATTTCCACGTGCAGCTTCTCCAGCTGCTCTCCAAACTTGTTTCTCACCTTGCGTCCTCCTTAGCCGAACCGGCCGGTAATGTAATCTTCGGTGCGCTTGTCCGTGGGTGTGGAGAACAGCGTCTCCGTCTTGCCGAACTCCACCAGGTCCCCCAGCAGGAAGAACGCGGTGTTGTCGGAAACACGGGCGGCCTGCTGCATATTGTGGGTCACCATGATCACAGTATACTTGCTTTTCAGCTCCACTGCAAGGTCTTCGATCTTGGAGGTGGAGATGGGGTCCAGAGCGCTGGTGGACTCGTCCATCAGCAGGATCTCCGGCTCCACCGCAAGGGCCCGGGCGATGCACAGCCGCTGCTGCTGTCCGCCGGAGAGGCCCAGGGCGCTCTTCTTCAGCCGGTCCTTCACCTCGTCCCAGATGGCGGCGGCGCGGAGGGAGTTCTCCACGATCTCGTCCAGCTTGGCCCGGGAGCGGATGCCGTGGGTCCGGGGGCCGTAGGCCACGTTGTCATAGATGCTCATGGGGAAGGGATTGGCCTTCTGGAACACCATGCCGATCTGCTTGCGCAGCCAAGTGGTGTCCACGCTGGGGGCATAGATGTTCTCCCCGGCGTAGTTCACCTCGCCCTCAATGCGGATGCCCGGCACCAGGTCGTTCATCCGGTTCAGCGTCTTCAAAAAGGTGGACTTGCCGCAGCCGGAGGGCCCGATCAGGGCGGTGATCTCATGCTCGGGAATGTCGATATTGACGCTGTGGAGGGCGTGATGGGCCCCGTACCACAGGTTCAGGTCTTTCACTTCAAGGATAGTGGACATGGATCTCTCTCCTACTTATTTTTCTTCAGTTTCCGGCCCACCAGGTTGGCAGACAGGTTGATCACCAGGGTCAGCAGCATGAGGATGGTGGCGATGGCAAAGGCGACGTCGGTCTCGCCCCGCTCGCTGGCATAGACATACAGGGCCACGGTCAGCGTGGCGGAGGAGGACTCCAGCGCGGTGACGAAGTCGTTGAGCACCAGGCCGAAGCCGGCGGTGTACAGCAGTGCCGCGCTCTCGCCCACGATGCGGCCCACCGCCAGGATGCAGCCGGTGACGATGCCGTCCACCGCGTTGGGCAGCACCACGGTGCGGACCATGTGCCACTTGCCGGCGCCCAGAGCCAGGGCGCCCTCCCGGTAGGAGTCCGGCACGGTCTTCAGGCTCTCCTGGGTGGTGCGGACGATGGTGGGCAGGATCATCACCACCAGGGTCAGGCCGCCGGCCAGCACGCCGGTCTTCAGGCCCATCATCTGGATGAAGAACAGCATACCCACCAGGCCGAAGATGATGGAGGGGATGCCGGTCAGAGTTTCGGTGGCGAACTCGATGACGGCCACCAGACGCCGGTTGGTGGCATACTCCGTCAGGTAGATGGCGGCGCCCACCCCCAGGGGCAGCACGATCACCATGGACAGCAGGATGATATAGAGGGTGTTTAGGATATTGGGCAGGATGCCGATGGTATCGTTGATATAGCTGGACTGGGTGGACAGCAGCTCCCAGCTGATGAAGGGGATGCCCCGGTAGAAGATATAGCCGATGATCAGCACCAGCAGGGCGCAGGTGAGGAAGCCGCAGAAGTACAGCAGCGCCCGCAGGCCCTTGTCATACAGCCGGCGCCGGGGAGACAGGGTATGGGATCCCATGGCGGTCAGTCCTCCTTTTTCCGTTTGATGAAGACATTGAGGAACACATTGATCAGCATGATGAAGAGGAACAGCACCAGGCCGATGGAGAACAGGGCATTGCGGTGGAGAGAGCCCACGGAGGCGTAGGACATCTCCGAGGCGATGGCGGTGGTCAAAAACCGCACCGGCGTCAGCAGGCCCGGCATATTGGCCACGTTGCCGGCCACCATGATGATGGCCATGGCCTCGCCGATGGCCCGGCCGATGCCCAGCACGATGGCGGTGGCGATGCCGCTGCGGGCGGCGGGCACGCTGACCCGAAACACCGTCTCGATGTGGGTGGCTCCCAGGGCCAGGGATGCCTCCTCATACTCCCGGGGCACGGCGTGGAGCGCCGTCTCCGAGACGGAGATGATGGAGGGCAGGATCATCACGGCCAGCACGATGATGGCCGCCAGGAGCGTTGCGCCGGAGGGCAGGTCAAAGGCCACCCGGATGGCAGGCACCAGCAGGATCATGCCCACCAGGCCATACACCACTGAAGGGATGCCCGCCAGCAGCTCCACCGCCGCGTGGACCACGGCGGCGAACCTGGGCGGCGCCACCTTGGAGAGAAAGACGGCCGTCAGCAGCCCGATGGGCACACCGATGAGGATGGCGCCCGCTGTGCCCGCGAAGGAGGTGAGGATGATGGCCAGGATGCCGAAGTCCCCGGTGGAGGCGTACCAGCGGGTGCCGAACAGGAAGTTGATGGGCCCGATCTCAATGATGGCCGGCAGGCCGGAGATGATGAGGTAGATGCTGATGAGGAGCACAAAGGCCACCGCCACCATGCCGCAGACGAAGAAGATGGCGTTCATCACCTGCTCCATGGCCTTCAGTGTCTTTTTCCCAGTCATGGGCTCTTTTTTCTTGCCGACGGCGCCTGCCAGCGCGCCGTCCACAGCGGCCTCAACGGCTTGCCCCACGATTTCATGTTCCATAAGGTTCTCCTTTGTTTCCGGACGGGGCGCCCGTCCCGATTTCAGCGGAACGGCCGCCGCCCCATGTCTGGGCACGGCGGCTGACCGCAATATGAAGGTGGCAAAACAAGCGTTGTCTTACTGGGCCACGGGCACGGCACCGGCGTTGGCGATCAGATCGTTGGCGGCGGTGGAGGTGGCGAAGTCGAAAAAGGCCTGGGCAGCCTCGGACAGGGCCTCGTCGGTGCGGGTGGCGAACACGAAGGGACGCTGAATGGCATAGCTGCCGTCCAGAACCGTGGCCTCAGAGGGAGCCACGCCGCCGACCGTCAGAACGGTGATGCCCTCCTGATCCTGCACAGCGGAGAGGGAGGCGTAGCCGATGGCGCCGGGGGTGGTGCGGACCGCCTCGATGACGGCGCCGGTGGAGCTCAGCTCCTGGGCCAGCACGCACTGGTCCTCAGTGCCGGTGATGGACTCGAAGCCGTCCCGGGTGCCGGAGCCGGACTCACGGCCGATCACGGCGATGGCGCCAGCGTCGCTGCCGAGCTCAGACCAGTCGGTGACCGCGCCGGTGTAGATCTGGGCGATCTGCTCCAGGGACAGGTCGGTGACGGAGTTCTCAGCGTTGACGATCACGGCGATGCCGTCCAGGGCCACGATGGTCTCGGTCAGGCCGCCCGCCTTCTCGTCATCGGTCAGAGCGCGGGAGGCCAGGCCGATGTCGCAGCTGCCGTTGGACACGGCCTCGATGCCGGAGCCGGAGCCGGTGGGGTTGTAGGTAACGGTCACGCCGGAGTTGTCAGCCATGAACTGCTCGCCCAGGGCGCCGATGACCTCCTCCATGGAGGTGGAGCCGTCGGTGGCGACGGTGCCGCTCAGCGCGGTGGTCTCCTCCTGGGTGGTATCGCCGGCGGCGGTATCGTCCGTGGCAGTGGTGTCAGAAGAGGTGTCTCCGCCGCCGCAGCCAGCCAGCAGAGCCATGACCATGGTCAGGGACAGCAAGAGAGAAAATACTTTTTTCATGTTGAAGATTACTCCTTTTTCCTATGTCTGTTGCTCAAGGGACGGTCTTAGTATAAACAGCCCCAAGTAAAATCCGACACCAATTCTATGTAAAGTCTGTGTAAAATCCCGCCGTCCTCCGGTTCTTTGTCAATGGTGCAAAAAGCACCCCCGGAAAGTCCGGGGGCGCTCTGTCGATTTGTGCAACTTTCGGTGCCGTCAGGCGGCGGGGATGGTCAGCACCTGCCCGATGTAGATCATGCCGGGGTCGCGGATGGTGTCCCGGTTTGCCTCGTAGATCACGGTCCAGCGGGTGCCGGTGCCGTACACCTCATAGGCGATGTTCCACAGGCAGTCTCCCGCCTCCACCGTGTAGGTCCGGGCCTGGGAAGCGGGCTCCTCGGCCGGAGTCTCCTCCTCCGGCGTCTCCTCTGCGGGTTCCTCCACAGGGGTCTCCACCTCCGCCGTGTAGTCCTGGGCCAGGTTGGCCTTCAGGGCGGAAATCTCATCCGCGGTCAGACCGGCGTCCAGCATATAGTCCTCCGCCGCCGCGGCCAGGTCCACAGTGGTCAGGTCCGCGCCCTCCGCGGCGCCGGTGATGTTGGCGAGGATGGAGACGATGTTGCTGTTCTTCACCGCCTCATACTGCTCGCTGCCCTCTTCCAGGTGGTAGTAGTTCACATAGGTGGTCATGTAGTCCGCCACCACCTCGTCATAGGTGGCGCCCATCAGGCACTCCAGCAGGGCGGAGACAAAGCCAGCCCGGTCCTTGCCCTCGTTGCAGTGGACCAGATAGGGTCCCTCGTTCTCCGCGAAGAAGCGCAGGCCCTCCGCCAGGCCGGTTTTGAAGTCCGCGGCGGTGAAATCCACGCCCAGATTCAGGGCAATGACCTGGCTCGCCTCGTACAGGGACTGATAGTAGGGGGAGTCAAAGCCCTCGGCGGCCATGTAGCCCTCGATAGCGGCGCTGGAGTCCGCCAGATTCATCACGGTCTGGACGCCGCTGGCCTCCGCCAGATCGTCGGCATAGGCAGCCCGGTTCAGCTCGTTGTTCACGGGGCTGCTGCTGCGGAAGAGGGCGTTTTCACCCAGGTCTCCCACCGCCACGTTGCGGAAGTTGGCAAACACCGCGTCAGAGGCGTAGTCCGCCCGCTCATTGGTACGGGTCAGCTGGTGGATCAGATACTGGTCATAGTAGCCGCCCGCCTCCTTCATGGAGATGGAGACCGTGATGGTCTCCAGGGACTGCCCCTCCGGGAACTCCCAGGTATAGGAGCCGTCCTCTGCGGTGACCTTGGTGGCAAGGCCGTTGGTAGTGGCAAAGTCCCCCATGTTGATGGCGGCGATCAGAACGCCCTCGCTGTCCCGCAGCACCAGGGCGCCGGTGTCCACGTCGGAGTAGTTGGTGCACAGAGGCATCTCATACGCCGTGCCGTTGACCGTGACAGTCAGCAGGTCGCCATAGGTGTAGCCGCCCGCCTCCAGATCCGCCGGGTCGATGTCCAGAACGATGTTGCCGTACTTCTGGATCTCGGTCACCCCGCCCTCCAGGGCGGGATACTCGGTCTCTGCGGCGGATGCGGGCAGCGCCAGGCTGAGCATCAGCGCCAGGGACAACAGCAGAGACAAGGTCTTTTTCATACGCATTCCTCCCAAATCTCATCGGTCCTGTTGCGGGACCTTCTGCTTCGTATCATAGCACAGGCGTTTCCGCTTTTCCAGCGTATCCCCTCTTTTTCCGCAGTTTTTCAGGCCTTCCCGGGGCGGGCATCCGCTCTTGCGGTCCGCTTTCGGGTCAGATATAATAGAGAGGTACTTTATGGAACCGAGGAGGCGTGACTATGGACTTCACAGAGCTCCGCCATCTGGCGGAGCAGATCGAGGCGGAGTGCGGCAAGGCCATCATCGGCAAAGGTGAGCAGATCCGCCTGGTGCTCACCAGTCTGTTCGCCGGCGGGCACGTGCTGATTGACGACATCCCCGGCGTGGGCAAGACCACGCTGGTAAAGGCCCTCTCTGCAGTGCTGGGCTGCGGCATGGTACGGGTGCAGTTCACCCCGGACCTGCTGCCATCGGACATCGTGGGCATGAACATTTACAGCCAGAAGACCGGGGAAATGATCTTCACCCCCGGCCCCGTCATGACCAACATCCTGCTGGCGGATGAGATCAACCGGGCCATCCCCCGCACCCAGTCCGCCCTGCTGGAGGCCATGGAGGAGCGGCAGGTGTCCGTGGACGGCGTCACTTATCCTCTGGCCCCGCCCTTCATGGTCCTGGCTACCCAAAACCCGGTGGAGACGGAGACCACCTTCGCCCTGCCCGCCGCCCAGTTGGACCGCTTCCTCTTCAAGCTCTCCATGGGCTACCCCTCCCCCAGGGAAGAGGCCGCCATGCTCCGGGCCATGGGAGATGGGGCCGTCTTTGCGGACCTCCGCCCCCTGCTCTCCCCGGAGGAGATCAACCGGATCACCCGGGAGATCCGGCAGGTCCGCCTGTCCGATCTGGTGGTAGCGTACATCGTGGAGCTGGTCCAGGCCACCCGGGAGCAGCCGGAGCTGGCCTGCGGCGCCAGCCCCCGGGTGTCCCGGGACCTGTTCCGGGCCTCCAAGGCCTACGCCGCTCTCTCCGGCCGGGACTATGTCACCCCGGACGATGTGAAGTATCTGGCCCGCTATGTCCTGCCCCACCGGGTGCTGTTGTCCCATCAGGCGGCGCTCTCCGGCCTGGAGGCGGCCAGCGTGGTGGAGGCCGTGCTGTCCCAGGTGCCCTGCCGGGAGACCGGGGAGGTCCTTACCCATGGTCAGAACGCCTGAGTCCGCCGCAGAGGACTTCGCCGAGTCCAGCCTGTTCACGGGACGCCTCTCCATCCTGGCCCTGGCGGCCTGCGGGGTGGGCTTCAGCCTGAGCGGGCGGCTGCCCGCCGCCATCTTCTCTCTGGCGGCCGCCGCCGTGGCCGCCGCGGCCCGCCTCTGGGCCCGCTATGTGTTAGACGGCGTGACCGCCGCCCTCCAGGCAGAGCGGAGCTGCGTCTTCCCCGGGGAGTCCTGTCCCCTGCGGGTGACGCTGGACAACCCCAAGTGGCTGCCTCTGGTCTGGCTGACAGTGCGCTTCCCCCTGGAGCTGGGCGGTGCCCTCCGGCCGGAGCACCGCTGGGAGGTCGTGGAGCTGCCGGAGGGGCCCGTGCAGAAGCCTTATTATGAAAAGAACGTCTCCTTCCTGCTGGGACATCAGCGGATGTCCTACACCGGCCGCCTCCAGGCGGAGCACCGGGGCCTGCTGTCCTTTGACCGAATCCGGCTGCTCTCCGGCGACGGCCTGTGCCTGTGCGTCCGGGAGAAGGAAATCCCGCTGCCCAGGCCCGTGACGCTGGCGGTGTTTCCCCGGCTGGTCCCCGTGTCCACCCGCTGGTTCCTGCGCAACAGCTGGGAGCTGGAGGCCGGCGCCCGTGGCTTTCAGGACGACCGGACCGTGATCCGGAACGTCCGCGCCTACCAGCCGGGGGACAACGCCAGGTCTCTGAACTTCCGCCTGATGGCCCGGGGACAGGGCGCCATGGTGAACATCTACGAAAAAATCTCTCCCCGCCGGGCCGTATTCCTGCTGGACGGTGCCTCCTTCGCGGGCCTGCCGCCGGAGAATTTTGAATCCGCCCTGGAAATCCTGGGCTCTCTGGCAGCACAGCTGACGGAAGAGGAGGTTGCCGTGTCTCTGCTGATCTCCCGCCCAGCCGGGCGGCTGGAGCAGTTCGCCGTCTGCCGGGACCGGCGGCAGCTGCCCGCGGTCCTGATGCTGCTGGCCGCTGCGGACACCGCTGCCTCCATCACGGCGGACGAGATCCTGCCGCGTCTCCGCAGCCTCTCCGGCGCCTTTCTGATCTGCGGGGACGTCCGCCGCCTGGACCCCAGCACCTGCGCGCTGCTGGAGCGGCACCGCGTCCCCCTGCTGGCCTGGGGAGCGCAGTCTCACCCCCTCCTGCAGGTCCTGGACCTGAACGCCTTTCGGGCGGGAGGCGGCCTATGAGACACGGAAAGACCGCTGCCCTCAGGTGTCTGCCGCTGGCCACTGAGCTGCTGATCGTCTTCCTGACGGCCGACATTCTGTGGCAGCTTCTGTGCGGCCGGCCGCCCTTCTCCATGTTTGGTTTTCTGTTCTCCGGCGGGCTGATGGCCGCGGGAAACACCCTCTTTCTTCGAAAGCCCCGCCGCTTTTGGCAGATTTTGCTGCTGAACGCCCTGCTCTGCGCTGTCTGGATCCCCCTGCTCAGCCGCACGCTGGACCTGACCTACCCGCCCCTTCTGGTGATTCAGGCGCCCCTGTACCTCTTCCCCCTGTGCCGGGGATACCATTGGGGCGTCACGCCTGTCACGGTCCTCCACCTCCACAGTGCCGGGGAGTACATGGGCCTGTACGGGCTGTTCTATCTGATCGTGGCCTCCTTCACCCCACAGCTGCTGGACCGGGTGCCGGTGCTGCTGGCGCTGCTGCTGCTGGATCTGCTAGCGGTGGTGGGGATGCGCACCTCCGGCCGGAACACTATCCGCGCCGGCTCTCCATTTGGACGGCTTCCAGCCCTGCTGATCCCGGCGGTCCTGGCCGCGCTGGCTGTGGCCGCCTGTGCCCTGCTGCTGGCCGCCAGGGGAGAGCTGATCCCCATCTTCCAGGCCATCGGCAGCTTTTTGCAGGGTGCCCTGATCGCTGTGTTCCGGTTCCTGACGTCCCTCTTCCAGGGCCGCTCCGCCGGGTCCGCAGGAATGTCCTCCGACGCCGGAGGCGGCAGTGAGGCCGTTCTGCCTGTAGAGAGTGTCTCCGGCCCCGCCATCGCCCCTCAGCTTGTGGCAGGGCTGCTGCTCCTGTTCCTGGCCGCGCTGGTCCTGGCCGGAATAGCTGTCCTGGCGCGCTGGCTCTGGCGCAGCCGCAGCCGCATCAGATTGCCGGAGGAAGATGACGACGGGCTCGTCCGGCAGCGTCTGGACCGCCGCGGCCTGCTCTCCCGGCTCGGTCAGCGCCTGCGGGTCAGGGCCTTTCTGCTGCGGTATGCCGGAACCCCCCGTGCCGCTCTGCTGCAGCTGGAACGCTGGGGCGCCCGCCGCCGCTGCCGCCGCCAGAGCCAGGAGACCCCCCGGGAGTATCTGGAGCGTCTGGCAGAGGGTCCCCTCCGGGACGCGCTGGATGCGCCCATGCAGGCCAGATACGCCATCCTGGTGGACGATGTAGAGCGGAGCCTATACGGTGCGCTGCCGCCCCGCCTCTCCCGGGAGCAGGTGCGGGAACTGCTCTCTGCCCTCCACAGGAGCGCCCTCACGCCTCCCGCACGCGCGGAGTGACCGCTGGCCGGGCCGCGCCTCCGGAAATGCCGGAGATTCCAGACAAGCAAAAATTCAAGAGGGCGGCCGTTTGTATGAACGGCCGCCCTCTTCGCATCCAAGCAGAACCTTGGCACCGGGCGTTCCTACCCGGAGTCCGGAAATGCGGCCGACACCCGCGCTTATGTAGAAGACAGCGCCGGACGGGGAGAGCCACCCCGGGTCTTTTTCAGTGCCGGTCCTGCGCTGGCCGCAGGATCTTCCGCCTCCGCGGCCTGGTTCATGATGAGCATTTGGAGCCGGTTCTCCACATTGGCATAGCTGGTGTCCGGGTCCAGGTCCAGGGGCAGGATCTGCACGCCGGGGAACTCCTCCTTGAGCCGCTTGGTGACGCCCCGCCCGCACACATGGTTGGGCAGGCACCCGAAGGGCTGGAGGATGATGAAAGACCGGACGCCCTGCTTGGCGTAGTGGGCGATCTCGCCCGCCATCAGCCAGCCCTCGCCGCAGGTGAGGGTCTTGGGGATGATCTCCTTCACCCCGTCGTGGAGCTCCTGGGGCCGGGCCGCCCGGTGGTACAGGGGATGGGCCTTGGCGATCTGCTCCAAAAACCGCTGGATGCCCTCCACGGCGGCGTCCAGGGCAAAGGGATAGGGCGCCAAATGGGCGCCGAAATCCCGGATCTCACTGATGGACGCCTGGAAGTCCTTGCGGAACTGGTAGGTGATACGGGGCAGGATGACCTCCATGCCGTTTTTCTCCAGGTACTCCTCCACATGGAAGTTGGTGCCGGGGTGGAAGTTCACCAGCAGCTCGCCGGTGACCAGCACCCGGGGCTTGCGGCAGGAGCGATCCCAGTGGAGCCCCTGGAATGCCTCGATGGACCGCCGGAAGGCGCCGATCAGCTTTCCAAGCCCCTGCTTGGAGGCCTCGGCCAGGCTCTCCACGCATTCGTTGAACACCCGGTCCGTCTCACCGGCCGCCGTCTCATAGGGGCGGATCTTCCGGGTGAGCTCCTCCAGGATGTCCAGCATGGAAAAGGCCCACGCCGCCATCAGCACGGACCGGGCCCCCAGCATGGACACGCCGGGGTGGATGCCCTTGGTGTCGCCGGGGTCGGTGGTGAGGATGGGGACGGTCTCAAATCCGGCGCTGTCCAGCGCCTTGCGGAGGATGGCGGTATAGTTGGCCATCCGGCAGTCGCAGCTGAGCTTGGCCATGCCCACGGCCACGGAGTCCTCCGGATAGTTCCCCTTCTGCAAAGCGTCGATCAGCTCGCCGATGACCATCTGACAGGGGAAGCAGATGTCGTTGTGGGTGTACTTCTTCCCCACCCGGATCTGCTCCGGCCCGCCCACCGGCAGGCTCACCGCCCGGATGCCCTCCCGGTCCATCAGAGCTGTCAGCAGGGTGGACACCGGCGCGGAGATGTTGGGCACCAGCACGGTCCGCAGCTGTTTGTCCGCCTTGCGGTACTTCACCTCGTAGGGCTCCGGCAGGGGGCGGGACAGGGCTGTCCACTCCACCTGGGCGGAGCGGCGCAGCTGCACCGTCTCAATGAAAGACTGGACCCGGATGCCCAGGGACCCAGCGGCCTCGCTCTCGTCCACCTTCAGGATCAGAGGCGGCTTGCCGCTGCCCTCCCCCAGCAGGCGGATGATCTCATCGGACAAAATGGCGTCGTGGCCGCAGCCGAAGCTGACGATCTGCACGTACTCCAGGCAGGCCTGCTCCGCCACCGCCATGGCGCCGGAGAGCATCCGGGCGTGGAAGTCGTTGGTAATCTCCACCCGGGACTTCCGCAAATTGGCGTTCTCCAGCCCCGGTAGGCTGTCCACCGTCAGCACCGGGATGCCCCGTCGGGTGAACATCCGGGCCAAATCGTGGTTGATGAGGGGGTCCGTGTGGTAGGGCCGTCCCGCCAGCACCACCGCGAAGCCGCCTGCTCTCTCGGTGTCCGCGATGACCCGCTTCCCCGCCTCCACCAGCTGACGGCGGAAGGAGAGGATGGCCGTCTCCGCCTGGCGGTAGGCAGCCTCCGCCTGCTGCTTCGTGGCGCCGCAGTGGTCCATGGCGTACTGGCAGATCTGCCGCTTCCGGTCCTGCTCGCTGAACCAGTGGAACACCGGTGTCTCAAAGCGCACGGGAAAGTGCTGCTCCGGGGACTGGAAGTTCCGCACCACCATGGAGTAGCCCATGATGACCGGGCAGACATAGGGACTCTTCTCCTGCTTGTTCTCCGGCGGCATATGTAAGATGTAGGGCAGGAAGATCCGCTCCACGCCCTGTTTGGACAGATCCAGCACATGGCCGTGGACCAGCTTGGCCGGAAAGCAGATGGTGTCCGAAGCCACATACTGCAGTCCGCTCTCGTACTGCTTGCGGCTACTGGGGTGGGAGAACTTCACCGGATACCCCAGAGCCCGGAAGAAGGTGCTCCAGAAGGGCATACTGTCCCAGAACTCCAGCACCCGGGGCAGGCCCACGGTCTCGCTCTGCGCCTCCCGCACCGGGGCGGCGGGCCAGGTCTTGAACAGCAGCTCCTGCCGCAGGCGGAACAGGTCCGGCACTTCCTGGCCCTTTTTCTCCTGGACAGCAGGTCCCTCCGTCACCACGGTGCCCCGGTCGCACCGGTTGCCGGTGACATAGCAGCCCCCGTCCGGGAACCGCAGGACCGTCCGGCTGCAGTGGTTGGCGCAGTGGGGGCAGAGCACGCCGCTCTCCCGGGTGTAGTGAAAGTCCTTGACTGCGTCGAACCCGATGAAGGAGGAGCAGCGGCCGTTGGCGTACCCGTGGGCCTCCACCTCCTGCTTCACCGCGAGAGCTGCGCCCAGGGCGCCCATCTCGCCGGGATAGGGCGCCAGCGTCACCCCCCGGCCCAGGTACTCCTCCAGGGCCCGGAGGACGGCGAAGTTCCGGAAGGTGCCGCCCTGGACCACCACCCGGTCCCCCAGCTCCGAGACGTTGGCGATCCGCACCACCTTGGTAAATACATTTTCAATAATAGACCGGCACAGCCCCGCCACCAGATCATCCGGCTTCTTGCCGTTGCGCTGCTCATTGATGATGGTGCTGTTCATGAACACGGTGCACCGGCTGCCCAGCTCCGCCGGGGACTGGGACCGGAAGGCGGCCTCCGCCACCTGATCCACCGGCATCCCCAGAGTGGAGGCGAAGTTCTCCAGGAAGGAGCCGCAGCCAGAGGAGCAGGCCTCGTTCAGCATGATGTTGGTGACCACGCCGTCCTTCAGCCAGATGGCCTTCATGTCCTGGCCGCCGATGTCCAGCAGGAACGTGGCGTCCGGGAAGAAGCGGCGGCAGCCCCGGGCGTGGGCCACGGTCTCCACCGTGTGGTAGTCGGCGTGGAAGGCGGCGGAGAGCATCTGCTCGCCGTAGCCGGTGGTGCCCAGGCCCAGCACCTCGATCTGAATGCCCAGCTTCGCATACTTCTCCGCCAGGGCCAGCAGCCCTTCCCGGACCACCTTCAGCGGCTCGCCCTGGTTGTTGGCATAGAAGGTATCCGTCACCTGCTCGTCCTCGTCCATGAAGACGAACTTGGACGTGGTGGAGCCGGAGTCGATGCCCAGGTATCCCCGCAGCACCTTCCGATCCGTGGCGTCCACCGGCTGGCGCAGCTCCGCCCGGTGGCGGCGGAGGAAGGCATCCCGCTCTGCGTCGCCGACAAAATAGGGCTTTCCGGATCCGGCGGTATCCTCCGCCGGGCCCGGCGCCGCGTCCAGCCGCTCCAGGGCCCGGGCCAGCGTCACGGCGTCCTGCTGGCCGGGGAACAGCTCATCCAAGGCGATGGCGGTGCCCCTGGCCACAATGGTCTCCGGGTGCTCCGGCCGGACGATGTCGGCCTCTTTCAGGTCCAGCCGCTCCGCGAACACCCGCACCAGCGTGGGGTTGAAGGTCAGGGGGCCGCCCTCAAAGATGATGGGGGCCGTCAGCTCCAGCCCCTGGGACAGACCGCCGATGGTTTGCTTGGCGATGGCGTGGAAGGTGGACAGGGCGATGTCGGCCCGCTCCGCCCCCTGGATCAGCAGAGGCTGGATGTCCGTCTTGGCGAACACGCCGCAGCGGCCGGAAATGCTGTAGACGGTCTTTCCCTGGGCGGCCAGCTGCTCGAACTCGTCCGCCGGCACGTTCAGCAGAGCGGCGATCTCGTCGATGAACGCGCCGGTGCCGCCGGCACAGCTGCCGTTCATCCGCATATCAGAGGTCTGGAGCTTCCCAGTGGCCTCGTCATAGTGGAAGAAGATCACCTTGGCGTCCTGACCGCCCAGCTCCACGGCGGTGCGGACCTCCGGGTACAGGGCCCGGACGGCGGCGGCGTTGGCCACCACCTCCTGGACATAGTTGGCCCCCAGAGCTGCGGCGATGGGCCGCCCGCCGGACCCGCACACGCCGATCCGGAAGCGCGCACGGGGAAACCGTCCGGCCGCTTCCTCCAGAAGCTGCCGGACGGTGTCTGCCTGATGGGCGTTGTGCCGCTGGTACCGGGTGAACAATACGCTGTTGTCGGCAGGATTCAAGACCACCGTCTTGACCGTGGTGGAGCCCACATCGACCCCCAGCCGCAAGGTATCTGAAACAGTCTGTGCCATATACGCTCCTTCTAGAAAGGCCTCCAGCCAAAGGCAGAAGGCCTCCCCAAAAATATTAATTCAGAGTTATTATAGCACAGCTCCTTTTCAGTTTCCTGTATAGTTTTTGTAAAGATTTTGCCAATTTTCTCATCGATCTATATGAATTTTTGTCCAAATTTCGCAGATTTCTTGTGAATGGTGAGCGGATTTCCTATGGCTCCATCCACTTCGCTTAATATATAGAGCCAGATCTCATCGGCGCCAAAAATAAAATTCCCAGAGCGGTCGCTCTGGGAATTTCTCTGGAGGTGACACCCGGATTTGAACCGGGGAATCAGGGTTTTGCAGACCCTTGCCTTACCACTTGGCTATGTCACCATGGGGGTTCCTTTATATTATATGCGAACTTTCCAAAAAAGTCCACATTTATTTTTGAAATATGAAGTGCTCACACGCGCTGTGTGAGCACTTCATCTGGAGCGGGCAACGAGGCTCGAACTCGCTACCTCCACCTTGGCAAGGTGGCGCTCTACCAGATGAGCTATGCCCGCAGGTGGTGCCCAGAGCCGGAATCGAACCAGCGACACGGGGATTTTCAGTCCCCTGCTCTACCAACTGAGCTATCTGGGCAAATCTTTTTCCGCGCCGCCGGGCGCGGGCGGGGAATCTCAACCCCAAAAGGGACCCACGAGATGGAACTCCATCTCGCGGGAGATGGCGACCCGGAACGGGCTCGAACCGTCGACCTCTAGCGTGACAGGCTAGCGTTCTAACCAACTGAACTACCGGGCCATGTATAAACTCTGGTGGGAACAACTGGACTCGAACCAGTGACCCCCTGCTTGTAAGGCAGGTGCTCTAACCAGCTGAGCTATGCTCCCCGATTGCCGCTCTTGTCAGACGGCAAAAGTTATTATACTCAAAGAACCCCGGTCTGTCAACTGGAAATTCAAATTTTTTTCCTTTTTTTCTGAATGTCCCGCACCATGGCCTCCAGATCCTCCTTGGAGAAGTGCTGGACACTGTCGCAGAAGCGGCAGGTCAGGTCCGCGCCGCCCTGCTCGTCAATCATGGCCTGCAGCTCCTCCGCCCCCAGGCTGATGAGCGCCCGCTCCATCCGGTCCCGGCTGCAGTAGCAGCGGTATTCGATGGGGCTCTTCTCCAGGATCTCCAGGTCGAAATCCGACAGGGCACGCCGCAGCATGGCCTCCGGGTCAGGATCGTCCCGCAGCAGGCCCGTCACGGCTCCCGCCGCCATCAGGCTGCCCTCCACCTTGGCGATGGTGTCCTCACCGGCGCCGGGCAGCAGCTGGATGAGATAGCCGCCGGCGGCCAGCACGCTCTGGTCCCGGTCCACCAGCACCCCCAGGCCGCAGGCCGTGGGGATCTGCTCCGACTCCACGAAGTAGGCCGCCAGATCCTCGGCAATCTCGCCTCCCAGCAGTCCCACGCTGCCCACATAGGGCTCCTTCATGTTCAGGTCCCGGATCACCGTCAGGGTGCCGTCCCGGCCCACGGCGGCGCCCACGTCCAGCTTGCCGTCCGGCCGCAGGGGCAGGTCCACCGCCGGGTCGTCCACGGTTCCCCGGACGTTGCCTTGGTTGTCGGACACTGCCAGCAGCGTCCCCAGGGGGCCGCCGCCCTTGATCTGCAGGGTCACGCTGGCCCCGTCCTCCTTCAGGGCATTGCCCATCATGGATGCGGCCGCCAGGGTGCGCCCCAGGGCCGCCGTGGCCACCGGCAGCGTCTTGTGGATCTGCCGGGCCCGCTCTGTCAGGTCCCGGGTGGACACCGCCGTGGCTTTTACACAGCCATCCTTGGAGATGGCACGGATCAGTTGATCGCTCATTGCAGAAACTCCTGTTTTATCTTGAATTGAATGGTTTTTGACAGTGGAAGATCCACCGGTCCTCCTCCGGTGCCGGAGGGCGGCCGGTCAGGTCCCCCGTGACGGTGACCGGCCCGAAGCCCGCCTCCGCCAGATACGCCTCCAGTTCCTCCCGCTCCCAGGCCCGTTCCCGGTGCTCCTCAAAGGCCCGGTCCCAGGTCCCATCCCCATTCAGCTGGAACAGGTCCACCTGGTAGGTGCAGGTCTTCCGCCCCGGGGCGTAGAAGGTCCGCCAGACGCAGAAGCTCTCCTCCGTCTCGTCCAGATACACCTGGCCGTCCATCCGCCGGAGCTTGTAGGGGGTGTTCACATCAAAGAGGAACAGGCCGCCGGGCCGGAGCCAGCGGTACACCCGCTCCAGCGTCTCCCGCAGGTCCGCCCGCCGGGTGAGGTAGTTCAGTGCATCCAGGGTGGAGATGGCCGCGTCCACCGTCATCCCCAGCCGCAGGCGGGGCATGGACTGATGCAGGAACAGCGGCGGCCGTTCCAGCGCCGCCGCCTTTTGGGCCGCCTGGGTCAGCATCTCCTCCGACCCATCCGTGGCCACCACCTGATATCCCCGTTCAGCCAGCAGGCAGGCGATGGTCCCCGTGCCGCAGGCCAGGTCCAGCACCGTCTCCACCGGGAGAGCGCTCCTGCGGAACTGCCGCGTCAGGTAGTCCGCCCGCCGGCGGTACTCCACATCCACCATCAGGCCGTCATAGCTGGAAGCCAGCGCGTCGTAACTGCTCATTTGTCCTTCTTCTTGTACCGGGCGAAGATCTTCTCATAGGCCCCGGTGCCGTAGCTGAGGGACCGGTTCACCCGGCTGATGGTGGCGCTGGATGCGCCGGTGCGCTCCAGGATCTCGTTGTAGATCATGCCGTCGTCCAGCAGGGAGGCCACCTCGAACCGCTGTTCCATGGACCGCAGCTCCGACACGGTGCACAGGTCCTGGAAGAACGCATAACACTCCTCTTCGTCCCTCAGCAGCAGGATCGCCTTATACAGCTCGCCGTTCTTTTCCTTCTTGCCGATTTTCACCATATTCAGCACCCTTTCCTCCGGGAGGCGTTTCAAAATAGGCGGCCATGTGCCGCCATGTTGTATTTTAGCACTCTGCCGCGTGAAAGTAAAGAGCTCCCGGCGGAAAATTTTTCACGCTTTAAAGTGTGCCGCGTCACCCCGCCGGCCTCCGTAGCATAGGCTGGTGCAGTTTCCCATCTTTACAGGAAGGAGCCGTGACATGAAGGAACCTCTCACGCAGCTGCACACAGAGGCCATGACCACCGAGCGGGAGTGGACCGTGGAGGAGATCCCGGTGCTCACCGCCGCCGTGTCCCTGCCAGAGCCGGTGCCGGCGGCGGACCGGACCTCCCGCCGTATCCGGCGGTACTATCAGCTCCAGTGCCGCTCCTTCCTCCGCTACTGCGAGACTTACCTGCTGCCCCTGGCGGCGGAGGAGTACCAGGCCGCCCTGGCGGCCAGCCAGCCGCTGCCCCGGCTCCGCGCAGAGCTGACCTACCAGGTCACTTATAACGAGGGCGGCCTTTGGAGCCTGTACACCCAATCCCGAGAGCAGGGCCCCGGCGGCCAGGTGAGCCTGCTCCGTCGGGGGGACACCTGGGATCTGGCCTCCGGCTATCCGGCGGCCCTGTCCTCCCTCTTCCCCCGCCGCAGCGGCTGGAAGCGGCGGCTGCTGGAAACTGTGGAGGCGGAGGTGCGGCAGCGGGAGGCGGCCGGCGTCTCTCGGTACCACGAGGGCGTCCGCCGTCTGCTGCGGCGGCACTTTAACCCCCAGAGCTTCTATCTGACCGCAGAGGGGTTGGTGGTGTTCTACCCCATGTATGCCATCGCCCCGGCCATGGAGGGCATCCCCACGTTTTTGGTGCCTTGGGAAGCCATCCGTGGAGAGTATGGAGAGTGAAGAGTGGAGAGTTGAGATATTGTGTCCGGCAGAGCCGGACAGTCTCTTTCCCCGATAAAGCCGTAAAAGAGCGGGAGCGGCATAGCCGCTCCCGCTCTTTTGGATCTTCACTCTTAACTCTTCACTCTTATCTCTGCCGTTTGGGCAGCCCCTTCACCACCAGGCCCGTCAGGGCAAACAGGGCCAATGCGTTGGGGATGACCATCAGGAAGTTGAACATATCCGTCAGGGCCCACACCAGGTCGTTGGACGTGATGGTGCCCAGGAAGATGAACACCAGCGCCACGACGGTATAGATGATCGTACCCTTTTTGCCGAAGAGATAAACCACATTGATCTTGCCGAAGAGGTTCCATCCCAGGATGGTGGAGAAAGCGAAGAAGAACAGGCAGATCGCCACGAAGGCGTTCCCCGCTCCCGCGCCCATCACCGTGCCGAAGGCGGTCTGGGCCAGGTTGGCGCTGTTGAGCTGCTCCGTGACCGCTCCCGTGTAGCCGCCCGCCAGGGGGCCGCCGTCCGTGTAGAGTGTGGAGATGATCACCAGCGCGTTGAGGGTGAGGACCACGAAGGTGTCGATGAACACGCTGATCATGGCCACCACGCCCTGCTCATGGGGATCCTTCACATTGGCCTGTGCGTGGGCGTGGGGGGTGGAGCCCATGCCCGCTTCATTGGAAAACAGCCCCCGCTTGGCACCCTGACTGATGGCGATCTTCAGTGCCGCGCCGAAGCCGCCGCCGATGATGGCCTGGGGCTGGAACGCATACCGGAAGATCATGGCAAAGGTGGCAGGGACGTACTGGATCCGCATTGCCAGCACCACAAGGGCTCCCGCCAGGAAGATGACAGCCATGACGGGCACCAGCTTCTCCGTGACGGCGGCCAGGCGCTGCACGCCGCCCAGGAAGATAAAGGCGCAGATCACCACCAGGATCACACCCATGATCCAGGAGGGGATGCCGAAGGCCGTCTCAAAGGTAGAGCCGATGGAGTTGGACTGGACCATGCAGCCCATGCAGCCCAGGGCCAGGATGATGGCCACGGCAAAGAAGCCAGCCAGAAATTTGCCCAGCTTTCCTTGGAAGGCGGTGGTGATGTAGTATACCGGGCCGCCGTGATAGCTGCCGTCATCTCCCTGCTTCCTGGTGCGGATGGCCAAAGTGGCCTCCGCGTAGATGGTGGCCATGCCGAAAAAGGCGATGATCCACATCCAGAAGATGGCGCCGGGGCCGCCGGTCAAAATGGCGCCGGCGGAGCCCACGATGTTGCCGGTGCCCACCTGGGCGGCAATGGCGGTGGCCACGGCCTGGAAGGAGCTCATGCCCCGCTCCTGCCGCCCGCCCCGGAGGGACAGGCTGCCGAACAGCCGCCGCATTCCCTCGCCGAAGAACCGGATCTGGACAAAGCGGGTCCGGATGGTATACCATAGGCCGACACCCACCAGTAAAAACACCAGAATGTAGTCCGACAGGTATGTGTTGATGGTCTGTACGATCTCCAGCAGCATATAGGTCTCTCCTCCCAAAAATAAAAACGGCCTCACAGCCGCTCTGGAAAGAAAGCCCGCAGGGCGCACCCTCGCGCCCCCATGACCTCACTCTGTCCTTTTACCTGAGAGATTCAGCGGATCACACCGCCTTGCACCTTCGGTCCCCGTTGCCGGGCTTCTCCAGAGCCACATCCATCCCTAGTCCTCATCCCGTGCCGGGACGCCTGAGAGTTTTACTCCTTCGGCAGGCTCACGCCATTTCTCTAGGGACTTCGTTTGCCTTTATGCAATTGACACTTGTTACCTTACCACGGACAGCGCCCGTTGTCAATGGAGCTTTTGTACAGGAGGCGTCCGCAGACAGCGGACGCCTCCTGTGGCTTCTCAATAAAATTCCTGCAGATAGTCCAGTACATCCTGCCGGGTGCCCTGGAAGGGGCCCGGCGTCTCCATCTTCAGGGAGAC
The DNA here is from genome assembly GCA_019118245.1 of Candidatus Oscillibacter excrementigallinarum. Taxonomy (GTDB): domain Bacteria; phylum Bacillota; class Clostridia; order Oscillospirales; family Oscillospiraceae; genus Oscillibacter; species Oscillibacter excrementigallinarum. The sequence goes on along the minus strand of DWZJ01000022.1, from coordinate 15,888 downwards.
CAGCGCCGTGCAGTACCGCAGGGCCTCCTCCACGCCAGCTCTCTGCCGTTCGGTGATATAGCCGGCGAAGGTGGTGTCCCCCCGGCCGGTGCGGCCGGAGAGGTTCCGGGCCTTGATGGGGCAGGTGTAGACCGTCTCCCCGTCGTAGGCCAGCACCTCCGTGTTGTGGGTGATGAGGACCTCTTTCGCGCCCCACTGGTGCAGCAGCTTGGCGGCCTCCGCCCGGTCCGTGAGGCCCGTCAAAATCTCCGCCTCCGCCGCGTCGGTCTTGAGATAGTCGATCACCGGCAGATACTGCTTCTTCTCCGCCCAGTCGTGGAAGGCCATGGTCTTGTCCGCCTCCACGTGCCGCAGCAGGCACTGGACATCCACCGCCACCTTGCCGTGCTTGGCTGCCTCGGCAAACAGGGCGCCGTCGAAGTCGCCGTACACCAGACCGGCGAAGTGGTAGATCTTCGTCTCGATGTCCGGCAGCTCATCGAACCGGAAGGGGTCGCAGACGCCCATGGAGGTGCAGGCCCGCTTCTCCTTGTCGGCGGTGAAATACTGGTTGCGGATGGAGCAGGTGGCCTCGGAGGGCTTCCAGTACACATCCGCGCCGGAGCCGGCGAACCGCTCCTTCACGTCCGCGTCGGCGGGATTCAGCTTGGTGAAGACGGCGGTGCGGTTGCCGCTTTTGGCCGCCGCGAAGCCGGATGCCACCACGGCGCCTCCCACCTCTTTCCGTTCGTTGCCCTGATAGTCGATGTTGTGGTCCAGGGACACCGGGCCGATCACCAGAACGTCATACGCTTTTTTCATGATCTCTCTCCTATTCTTCCGGCTTTCGCCGCTGTTACAATTCCTCCACCGACACCACGCCCTCCGTGGCGTTCATCTTGGGGATCAGCTGTTCCACCCGGCACCGCTTGTTCAGCCGCAGGGTGAACAGGGCGCAGGCGTTGTGAGTCTCCGTCTCCGTGGAGCGGGTGATCTCCATGTTCAGGACCTTGAGGTTCAGATCCCGAAACAGCCGCAGCACATTATCCAGGCAGGTCTTGTTGCTGTACTCCATATAGAGGTTCACCTCCGGGGCGTTGTCCAGCATCCGGTACTCCAGTCTGGACAAAAACAGCTCCGCCGCCAGGATCAGCGCCGTGGCAAAGATGCCCCCCTCGTAGAATCCGCCGCCCAGGCACAGTCCCACGATGGCGGCCGCCCACAGGCCCGCCGCCGTGGTGAGCCCCTTCACCCGGCGGCGCCGGGTGACGATGATGGCGCCGGCGCCGATGAAGCCGATGCCCGCCACCACCTGGGCCCCCAGCCGGGCCATGTCCGTGTAATAGTGCAGGTTCAGATACAGAAACTGGCTGGTGAGGGTGGTCATGGCCGCCCCCAGGCAAATCAGGATATGGGTGCGGAACCCCGCCGGCCGGCGCTTGTACTCCCGCTCCAGCCCGATGAGGCCGCCGCACACCACCGCCAGCAACATCCGCAGCGTTGTGGACAGCATGGTCACATCCCGCACACCGTCAAAGATCGGCAGCAAACTCCGCACCTCCCTCAGATCTCATCGATGGTATAGACGCTCTCCAGTTCGGAGATCGCCGCCAGGACCCGGACGTGGAAATTTCGGCAGGGCAATCGGATGGAGAACACCGCGCTAGGGTTTTTGGACCGCTCTTCCCGGCCCCGGTCCAGGTCCACCTCGTAGATCTGGGCCCCCTGGGACTTGATCCGTCCGATGATGTCCCCCAGGTCGTCCAGGGTCTGGAACTCCACATAGATGTTCATGTTCCTGGCGTTTTCGATGATGGCGTCCTCCACGAAGGGCAGCAGCCGGTTGGTCAGGAAGATCAGGGCAAAGCCCAGCAGCACGCACTCATAAAACCCGGCGCCGATGGCCAGGCCCATACAGGCGGAGGCCCACAGCCCCGCCGCCGTGGTGAGACCCTTTACCTCCTGCTTGCCGGTGACGATGATGGTGCCCGCGCCCAGAAAGCCGATGCCGTTGATGACCTGGGCGCCGAAGCGGGACACATCCGTCCGCAGGCCGATCTCCACCGCCGTCTCATGCCAGGCGTTTGTCACCATATAATACTCATATTGGCTGAGCAGCATCGTCAGCGCCGCGCCCAGGCACACCAGCATATAGGTCCGGAAGCCGGCGGGCCGGCGCTTCCGCTCCCGCTCCAGTCCGATGAAGCCGCCGAAGATCATGGCCAGGATCAGGCGCATCAGGATCGAGGCCACATTCATCTCCCGCAGATAGTCCAATCCTTCCCACATGGGCGAGCCCTCCTCTCTCCGGCTGATCTTCCGTCTGTTCATTATGAAAACGCTTTCGTATTATAAAATTAGGAAAAACGCTGCAGTTCAAAACAATTATAAGATTTATGCCATCATATTATTGCATATTTGTCTCTTTTATGTTTACCACACCACGGAAAATAAGTCAATACGCCCGCCCAGGCCCGAAAAATCTTCGGCTAAATGTCTAAAATATGAAGCAGTTTTTTAGCAGATAAGATCTCCGATCAAAGCGCATTCGTCGATCTCCATCGTGTAAATGCTTTCATTTTTTGGATGAAAACACCCCGGTGTCCCGCCCGAATAGGGGCGGGACACCGGGGCCGAATCGGTTTTCTCAGAAGTCCGCGCTGCCCACGGTGCGGGGATGAGGCAGGACGTCCCGGATGTTGCTGACGCCGGTGAGGTACATCACCAGCCGCTCGAAGCCCAGGCCGAAGCCCGCATGCTTGCAGGAGCCGTAGCGCCGCAGATCGCAGTACCACCAGTAGTCCTCGGTCCGCATCCCCAGCTCCCGGATCCGGTCCTCCAGGATGTCCAGGCGCTCCTCGCGCTGGCTGCCGCCGATGATCTCGCCGATGCCGGGCACCAGGCAGTCCGCCGCGGCCACGGTCTTGCCGTCGTCGTTGAGGCGCATATAGAAGGCCTTGATCTCCTTGGGATAGTCGGTGACGAACACCGGCTTCTTATACACCTGCTCGGTGAGATACCGCTCGTGCTCCGTCTGCAGGTCGCAGCCCCAGGAGACCTTGTAGTCGAACTGGTCGTTGTGCTGCTCCAGGATCTCCACGGCCTCGGTGTAGGTCACCCGGCCGAAGTCGGAGGAGGCCACGTGCTCCAGCCGCTCGATCAGGCCCTTGTCCACGAAGTTGTTGAAGAAGGCCAGCTCTTGGGGGCACTTGGCCATCACCTGGCGGATGACGAACTTGATCATGGCCTCGGCCACGTCCATGTCGCCCTTCAGGTCACAGAAGGCCATCTCCGGCTCGATCATCCAGAACTCGGCGGCGTGGCGCTGGGTGTTGGAGTTCTCCGCCCGGAAGGTGGGCCCGAAGGTGTACACATCGCCAAAGGCCATGGCGAAGTTCTCCGCGTTCAGCTGGCCCGACACCGTCAGGTTGGCGGGCTTGCCGAAGAAGTCCTGGGAGAAGTCCACCTCCCCGTCCTCGGTCAGGGGCGGGTTTTTGGGGTCCAGGGTGGTGACCCGGAACATCTCACCGGCGCCCTCGCAGTCGCTGGCGGTGATGATGGGGGTATGGACGTAGACGAAACCCCGCTCCTGGAAGAATTGGTGGATGGCATAGGCCGCCGCGCTCCGCACCCGGAACACGGCGGAGAACAGGTTCGTCCGGGGCCGCAGGTGCTGTATGGTCCGCAGGAACTCCACGCTGTGGCGCTTCTTCTGCAGGGGATAGTCGGGAGTGGAGGTCCCCTCCACTTCAATGGAGGCAGCCTTCAGCTCCAGAGGCTGCTTGGCCTCCGGCGTCAGGACCACGGTGCCGGTGACGATCAGGGCCGCGCCCACGTTCTGGGCGGCGATGTCCTTGTAGTTCTCCAGGGTCCCGGCCTCCATGACCACCTGGAGGTTCCTGAAGCAGGACCCGTCGTTCAGCTCGATGAAGCCGAAGGTCTTCATGTCCCGGATGGTGCGGACCCAGCCGCCCACGGTGACCGTCTGGCCGCCCAGCCGCTCACTGTCGGCATAGATGGCGGCGATTTTTGTGTAGCTCATAGCATTCACCCGTTTTCTCGATTTTGGTGGGAATTTTGCACAATTCTTAGGTATTGTACTCCATCCCGGAAGATTTTACAAGAGGGAACGGGCGTTTTCAGGTTTTTCAGGCTTTTTCGGGGCCCTTCGGTTCAGGAGATGGCCTCCGCCCCCACGGTGTAGACGTTCCAATGACCGTCCAGGCTGGCGGCAGTGCAGTTGGTGAAGGAATAGGCCCCCGTGCCGCCGCGCCACTTCTCTGCGTCAAAACGGACACCACTGTAGTCCGGTATCTCATCCCCGGGGCCGATGCTGGGCAGGCTGAACACCACCGGGTCCTCGTCCTGGGTCTCTTTGATGGAGAACAGGCAGCCGTCCTCCCAGAACAGCTCCTCCCCATCGATGTAGCCCTGGTCCACCAGCTCCTGATAGGTGCCCTCAACAGGCATCAGGCCGTGGTCCATGCCGAAGGCGTAGGCCACTGCCGCGCGCTCGCTCTCCGGCAGGGAGGTCTCCGACAGGTCCACCCCCAGCTCCGTGATACCATCGTTCAGGCCCGGGTCCGCTTCCCACAGATCATTCAGCACGTCCCGGTACAGGCGGCACAGGTCGTTGAAGCCGTCCTCCAAAATACGGACCGCCGTCACCTCCCCGAACTGAGCCGGGTAGGACTCCAGCACCGTGCCGTTCCAGGTGACCTCCACCAGGGCGCCGGCCACAGGGGACCAGTCCATGGCCGCCATCTCCTCGGCGGTGTATCCCTCCAGCGTCACATTCTCCACGCCGAAGAGGTCCAGGGTGTACACGTCTCCGGACGTGCCGTCCGCCTTGGCCAAAATGGCCGGCTGGCCGCTGTCTCCGGCATCCACCAGCCGGAAGGTCTCCGTCACCTGGCCGGGCTCTGTTGTCTCTCCCCCGGCCTGGGTCTCCTCCGAGGGCGTACCGCCGGAGTCAGCCCCCGCAGCGGAGATGTCTCCCCCGGCGCAGGCCGCCAGCAGGCACAGGCAGAAATACAGGCTCAAAAACAGGCACCATTTTTTCATACGGGATCGCCTCCTTTACCTGTATAGTCGGCAAAGGAGGCGGTTTGGTTCCGAAGATCCGTTATCTTTTTCGGGAGTGCCGCAGGCTTCTCACCAGGGCTCCCAGCAGGTTTCCCGCCAGGGCGAACACGAACGCCGCGCCGGCCTGGAACAGGGCCGTGTGATTGTAAATCAGGAACACGCCGGGCAGCGTCAGCACGCCGCAGGCCACTGGCAGCAGCAGGGTGACGCCGAACCGATGGCCGGCGCTCCATCCCACCGCCAGGCAGAAGAAGGGCAGCAGCAGGAAGGGATAGAACAGCCCCGTCCATGCCGGAACGTCCGGCGGGTCCAGCAGTCTCAGCAGCGGCGGCAGCAGCAGCTCCAGCGCCCCGGCCAGCAGCAGATAGGGCCTCAGCGGCCGCGCCTGCCAGACGCCTCCGGCGGCCGGGCGGGCCAGTCCCAGCGCCCGGCGGATCGCGTCCAGCTCCGCCCGCCAGCGGAGATACCGCAGCAGCCAGATCACCAGGTACATCAGCCAGTAAAGTCCCAGCAGCAGGAACAGCCCCTGCCAGTTTGCCGGCGGCAGGCCGCACACCCAGCACACCCCGGCGAACAGGGCCGAGGAGCACAGCAGATGCACCGCCGTCCGGGCCGCTACCGCGGTGCCTGATCCCTCCATGGGCGGCACCGCCAGCCCAACAGAGGCCCCAAGGCCAAACGCCAGGGCCAATTCCAGGGCCAGCACCGCCGGGACGGGCCAGCCCAGGGCGTCCAGCACAGCCCGGCGGACCAGCAGGGGCTCCTCCGGCGGCACCGCCAGGCTGCCGCGCCAGGCCACAAACAGCAGTACCGCTACCACAGCCAGCAGGCCGCACACTGCCGCCCACAGCAGCCGCTGGCGACCCAGCGGTGTGAGCATCCGGCTTTTCACAGTCCCAGCACCTCCTTGATCCGCTTCACATACCGGCGGGATGCCCAGCACACAGTCCCATCCGACAGCGTGATGCGGATGGTGCCGGTGAGGGTCAGGTCCAGCGCCGTCACCTGCCTCAGATTGACGATCTCCGAGTGGGAGATCCGGGCGAACCGCAAGGCCGCCAGACGCTCCTCCAGCTCATACAGCCGCTGCCGGACGGTGTAGAGCCCCGCTGCCGTCTGGGCACGGACCTCCTTGTCCTCCCCATAGAAGCGGAGGATGTCCGCCGGGTCCAAGGGCACCGCCTCCGCTTCCCGGAAGCCCAGGACCGTCCCGCTCTCCTCCGCCAGGAGACGGGCCGCCAGGGCTTCCACCTCCGGCGTAGCCGCCGGGGCGTGGATCGTCACCTGGATATCCGTCCGCTCCGGCTCCAGTACCACCTCTACGTTCACGGCCCTCCCCCCTCTTTGCCTTTAGTATAGCGGATCTCCGGCGTCCTGTCCACAGACCGCCGACCATCGGCTGTCCGGAACGGACGGCCGGTCAAAGTTGGGGCTTGACATTTTGAAAAATGCCCGTATACTAAGCATTAGATTAGTCATCTTAATTTTTGCTTACAAGGAGGTGTTCCCATGACCCAGCGGGAACGGCAGATCCTGAACTGGATCGAGGAAAATCCCCTGATCTCCCAGCAGGAGCTGGCGGAGAAAGCCGGCATCACCCGGTCCTCCGTGGCAGTGCACATCTCCAACCTGATGAAAAAGGGGTACATCACCGGCAAGGGATACATCGTCCACACGGCACCCTATGTGACGGTGGTGGGCGGCGTCAACATGGACATCGGCGGCTGGCCGTCGGAGGTGCCGGTGGGACATGACTCCAACCCCGGCGCGGTGCGGATGAGCCTGGGGGGCGTGGGGCGGAACATCGCCCACAACATGAGCCTGCTGGGGCTGGACGTGCGGATGGTCACCGCCTTCGGCGACGACCTGTACGCCCAGAAGATCGCCGCCAGCTGCGGGGAGCTGGGCATCGACATCTCCCAGTCTCCCGTCATCCCGGAGGGACACACCTCCACCTACCTCTTCATCAACGATGAGAAGGGCGATATGCTGCTAGCGGTCAGCGACATGGACATCTACCGCCATCTGACGCCCCAGCTGCTGTCCCAGCGGCAGAAGCTGTTGTCCGGCAGCCAGGTGCTGGTGATCGACACCAACATCCCGGCGGAGAGCATCGCGTATCTGGCGGAGAACTGCCACGTGCCCATCTTCGCCGACCCGGTCTCCACCGCCAAGGCGGTGAAGCTGCAGCCGGTGCTGGGCAAGCTCCACACCCTCAAGCCCAACCGGATCGAGGCGGAACTGCTGTCCGGCGTGGCCATCACCGACGAGGCCAGTTTGAACGCTGCCGCCGATGCCCTGCTGGCCACCGGTCTCCACCGGGTGTTCATCTCCCTGGGGGGCGACGGCGTGTTCGCCGCCGACCGGTCCGGGGCGCGGCTCCATCTGCCCATCCTGCCGGCGGAGATGGTGAACACCACCGGCTGCGGAGACGCGTTCATGGCGGCCATCACCTGGGCCTATCTCCAGGGCACGGACCTGGAGGGCACCGCGAAAGCGGGCCTGGCCGCCTCCGCCATCGCCATGGAGGGGGCGGAGACCATCAACCCCGCCATGAGCGAGGGCGCTCTGCGGCAGCGCATGGCGCAGAACTAAGAGCACAGCTAGGATTTAGAAATTGAGGTGTTCCGCCTCTGGCGGAACGATTTCAAATCATTTGGCTCCGTCAGACTCCGAAATTCCTAATTCCTCATTCCTAATTTCTAATTCAAATTTGGAGGTTTTATCATGTCTCTCAACAAGTATCTCGACATCGCCCCTGAAGTGCAGAAGGCCCTGAATGAGGGCCGCCCGGTGGTGGCCCTGGAGTCCACCATCATCTCCCACGGCATGCCCTATCCCCAGAACGTGGAGACGGCCCTGAACGTGGAAAAGATCATCCGGGAGAACGGCGCCACCCCCGCCACCATCGCCGTCATCGGCGGGCGGCTGAAGGCCGGCCTCTCTCCCGAGGAGATCGACTACCTGGGCAAGACCGGCCCCGCCGTGGCCAAGGCCAGCCGCCGGGATCTGCCGGTGCTGGTGGCCGAGGGAAAAGACGGCGCCACCACCGTCACCACCACCATGATCATCGCCCATATGGCCGGGATCTCCGTGTTCGCCACCGGCGGCATCGGCGGTGTGCATCGCGGCGCCCAGCAGACCTTCGACATCTCCGCCGACCTGGAGGAGCTGGCCCACACTCCCGTCATGGTGGTCTGCGCCGGTGCCAAGTCCATCCTGGACCTGGGGCTGACCCTGGAGTACCTGGAGACCCACGGCGTGCCCGTCATCGGCTACGGCACCCGCGAGCTGCCCGCCTTCTACACCCGCAAGAGCGGCTTTGCCGTGGACTATGAGATCGACACCCCGGCGGAGCTGGCCAAGGCCTTCTACGTGAAGCAGGACATGGGCCTGGGCGGCGGCATGCTGGTGACCAACCCCATCCCGGAGGCGTACTCCATGGACGCGGACGTCATCAACAAGGCCATCGACGAGGCCGTGGAGGAGGCCAAGGCCCAGGGCATCCACGGCAAGGAGACCACCCCCTTCCTGCTGGCCAAGATCAAGGACCTGACCGGCGGCGACTCCCTGGCTTCCAACATCCAGCTGGTGTACAACAACGCCAAGCTGGCGGCCGCCACCGCCTGTGAGCTGAGCAAGCTTGCCAAGAACTGAGCGTTCTGCTACACTGGACTGGCCGGGAGATCCCCGGCCAGTCCTTTTGCCGTTTCAGGAGGGATCCCCATGGAAGAAAAGACGCTCTATCTGCCCACAGAGCACAATGACCAGCTTGTTGCCTTCATCGGCTCCCCCTGGGGGCTGCTGTGGGCCTGGCTGGCGGTCATCAACCTGATCACCTTTTTGATCTTCGGCCTGGACAAGTGGAAGGCAAAACGCAAGATGCGAAACGAGGCCGTCCGCCGGGTGCCGGAGAAGACGCTGTTCCTGCTGGCGGTCCTGGGCGGCAGCGTGGGCGCCCTGCTGGGGATGCGGGTCTTTCATCACAAGACGCTCCACCGCTCTTTCCGCATCGGCATCCCCGTGATCCTGGCGGTCCAGCTCCTGCTGGCCGCCCTTCTGTGCTGGAATTTCCTGCGATGACAAAGCAGCGCCCGTCTCTTTGAAGAGACGGGCGCTGCTTTCCATTCAGGCGGGCAGGACCTGCCGCAGCAGGGACACGGCTTTTCCCAGGGCCTCCTCCAGGGGGATGGTGTAGTCCTCCTGCTCGATGCTGAGGGCGCCGTCGTAGCCGCTCTCCCGCAGGGTCTTCAAAAAGGTCCGCCACCAGTCCGCGCCATGGCCGCTGCCGGGGGTGACGAAGTTCCAGGAACGGGCCGCAAATTCCAATACCCCCTTGGTGTCCAGCAGGGTGTTCTGCCCGGCGGCCTTCTCCAGCCGCACGTCCTTGATGTGCACATGGTAGATGCAGTCCGCCAGGGCCTTCGCCACCTCTATTGGGTCCGCCCCCATCCAGAAGAGGTGGCTGGGATCCAGGTTCACCCCCAGGATGTCCCCGCCCACCTCGCTCTGCAGGCGGCGAAGAGTCTCCACATTGTAGACCAGCTGCCAGCCGTGGAACTCCAGGGCGATGTGCCGCACCCCGTGGTCCCGGGCCCGGGCGGCCAGGTCCTTCCACACCGGGACGGCCGCCTGCCACTGGTAGCGGAGAATCTCCTCCGTCTCCGGCGGCCAGGAGGTAACGATCCAGGTGGGGGTGCGGTCCTCCGGACAGCCGCCGGGCAGGCCGCTCATCATCACCACGATGTCCAGGCCCAGCTGCTCCGCCAGGAGGAAGGTGTCCGCCGCCACCGCCCGGTCCCGCGCTCCCTTCTCCCCGGGGAACAGGGGATTGCCGGAGCAGTTCAGGGCGGAGATGGTCAGGCCGTTTTCCACCAGGGTGTCCAGCAGGCGGCGCCGGGCGCCGCTGTCCGCCGTCAGCTGTTTCAAATCCACATGAGGCGCCGGGGACCAGTTTCCACAGCCCAGCTCCACCTGCTCCAGCCCCAGCTCGCGGCAGATGGCCGCCGCCTGCTCCAGCGGATAAGCCGCCAGGCTGTCCGTCACCAAACCGAGTTTCATACACGCTCCTCCTCACGGAAAATCTTCACAGCCAGATGATACCAAATTTCCCATCCCCGTGCAATCCCAAACTGCCGCTTGACGGCGGCGGCCGGGGGTTGTATGGTAGAGGAGGAGACTCCATATTCTGACAAAAGGAGAGATGTTCATGGGCTGCTTTTACTGTGACGAACACCACGAGGGCCGGGAGGCCATCATGTACAAGGTGGGGGAGCTGGAGGCCGGCGTGCTCTACCTCTTCAAGGACCAGGCCCACAAGGGCCGCTGCGCCCTGGCGCTGAAAAACCACCGGAAGGAGCTGTGCGAGTGCCCGCCCGACGAGCTGGCGGCCTTCGCCCGGGACCTGGCCCGGGCCTCCGGCGCGGTGAAGGAGCTGTGGGGCTGTGACAAGATCAACCTGGGCTCCTTCGGGGACACCAATCCCCACCTGCACTTCCACATCGTGCCCAAGTACGAGGGCGGCTTTGAGTTCGGCGGGTCCTTCGCCATCACCAACCCGGAGCCGGTGCTGCTCTCCGATGGAGAATATCAGGAGATGATCGCCGCTCTGCGGGAGAAGCTGGGGCTGTAATGTGCCGCCGGAGCGGGCAGCACAGTGCCCGCTCCGGCGGAGGTCTGTCCGAGGGAATCTCGCGATTTTTTAACATCTTTCCGCTTTTTTGCGGAAGCTGTTTGTGGTAGACTGAAAGGCGAAGCAGATTTCTTCTGACCGAAAGGTGGATGTGATAGCATGAGAAAGACAAAGATCGTATGCACACTGGGCCCCGCCACGGACCGGGAGGGCGTCCTGCGGGATATGCTGGAAGCCGGGATGAATGTGGCCCGCTTCAACTTCTCCCACGGCAGCCATCCGGAGCACAAGCAGCGGCTGGACGCTTTGAAGTCCCTGCGGGCGGAGCTGGATCTGCCCGTGGCCGCCATGCTGGACACCAAGGGGCCGGAGGTGCGCCTCAGATCCTTTGACGGCGGCTGCGTCACCCTGCGGACCGGTCAGGAGTTCACCCTGACCACCCGGGATGTGGTGGGGGACCAGAGCATTTGCTCCGTCACCTACGCCGATCTGCCGGGGGACGTGAAGGCCGGCGGCACCATCCTGCTGGACGACGGTCTGGTGCGCCTGACCGTGCTGGAGACCACCGCCACCGACATCCGCTGCCGGGTGGAGAACGACGGCGTCATGAAGAACAACAAGGGCGTCAACGTGCCCGGCGTCCGCCTGTCCATGCCCTATATGAGCCAGCGGGACCGGGAGGACATCCTCTTCGGTGTGGAGCAGGGCTTTGACTTCATCGCCGCCAGCTTCGTCCGCACGGCGGACGACGTGCGGGAGATCCGCCGTCTGCTGGATGAGGCGGACTCCTCCATCCAGATCATCGCCAAGATTGAGAACCAGGAGGGTGTCAGCAACCTGGCGGAGATCCTGTCGGTGGCGGACGGCATCATGGTGGCCCGGGGCGACATGGGGGTGGAGATCGACTTTACGGAGATCCCCATCATCCAGAAGGACATCATCGCCCAGTGCGTGGCCGTCGGCAAGCCGGTGATCACCGCCACCCAGATGCTGGACTCCATGGTGGAAAACCCCCGTCCCACCCGGGCGGAGATCACCGACGTGGCCAACGCCATCTACGACGGCACCTCCGCCATCATGCTCTCCGGCGAGACAGCGGCGGGCAAGTACCCGGTGGAGGCGGTGCGGACCATGGACGCCATCGCCCTGCGGACCGAGGCGGACATCAACTACGCCAAGCGGATGCACAACCTGCTGGGCTCCAGCCGCCTGTCCATCGCCGCCGCCACGGCCCACGCCGCCTGCACCACCGCCATGGACATCGGCGCCGACGCCATCCTCACCGTCAGCCAGAGCGGCGCCACCGCCCGGCTGGTGAGCCGCTTCCGCCCCGGCACCATGGTGGTGGCCTGCCTGCTCAGCGAGCGGGTCCAGCGGCAGATGGCCCTGTACTGGGGCGTGGTGCCCCTGCTGATGCCCTACGCGCAAAACACCGACCAGCTCATCGACTTCGCCATCGAGGCGGCGGAGAAGGCGGAGCTGGTGAAGCAGGGCGACCTGGTGGTCATCACCGCCGGCGTGCCGGTGGGTGTGTCCGGCACCACCAACATGATCAAGGTCCACCTGGTGGGCGGGGCTCTGCTCAATGCCGTTGGCGTGGGGACCAGTAACGCCTCGGGCCCCCTGTGCGTCTGCCGGTCCCCGGAGGAGGTGGCCGCCAAGTTCCGGCCCGGCGACGTGCTGGTGGTGCCCTACACCACCAATGACCTGCTGCCCTATATCCGGCAGGCCGCCGCCATCATCAGCGAGGAGAGCGGCGTCAACGGCCACGCCGCCACCGTGGGCCTGACCCTGGGCAAGGCGGTGATCGTGGGAGCCTCCGGCGCGGTGCAGCGGCTGAAGGACGGCACCATGGTTTCCGTGGACTGCGCCCGGGGCGTGGTCCAGACGCTGCCCCAGTGATCGATCCCCCCGGCAAATGAAAGACCGGCTCCGGCGCATAAGCGCCGGAGCCGGTCTTTTCCTTCGGTTTCTTTGAACATGGATCTTGTATGATTATATTTTCCGGTGGGAATACCAGGATTTTGCCGTCCGTGACCCCCCGTTCAGCCGTCTCAGGCCCGGGCCTGATTCCGCTGCGGATGCGCCGGCCGTGCCGCCGGCAGGATGTCCATGCGCCGGTAGATCTCCCGGAGCTGCTCGCCCATGGCCGCCATGCTCCGCTCCTCCGCCACCCGGCGGCCTGCCTCCGTCAGATCCGGCAGGGCCCCGTCCAGCAGGCCCGTGACCCGCTGCCGGAACGCCTCCGTACTGTCCGCCTTGTAGACGTTTTTGCTGTCTCGCAGCCACCCGGCATACACCGGGATGTCCCGCACCACCGTGGGGATGCCGCAGGCCAGGGCCTCCAGCACCACGATGCCCTCGGTCTCCTCATGGCTCATGAAGGCAAAGACGTCCGCGCCGCAGTAGGCCTCCCGCAGGGTCTCCCGGTCCACGAAGCCGGCGAAGGTCACGTTCTCCGGTGCCTGCTCCATGGCCTGCCGCACCTCCTGGGGGATGAGGCAGGGGTCCGTCCAGCCGAACCAGAGGAAGCGGACGTCCGGCATCCTGGCGGCCAGCTCCAGGAATTCCGGCAGGCCCTTCCGGGCGATGGTGTGGCCCACAGAGATGACGGTCCGCTGTCCCTCCGGGATGTTCCACCGGCGGCGGAAGTCCTCCCGCCGGGCCGGGTCCGGGGCAAAGAAGTCCGTGTCCACGCCGTTGGAGATGCTGTACACCGGGGGCTTTAAGCCGTAGCTCTCCAGCAGGCGGCGGGAGTATTCCGTGGGCGTCAGCACCACATCTCCCAGTCCGTAGCAAAAGGTGATCCACCGCCGGAAGAGAGGGGCCAGCTTATCCGATCCCCGGAAGGAACTCCGGAAATCCTCCATGGTGGAGTGGCCGTAGTAGATGACCTTCCGTCCCATGAGCCTGGCGGCCAGGGCCGCCAGCACCGAGTCCGGCAGCACGGTATTGATATGGACGGCTCCCGCCTTCTGGAGCCAGTGGTGGGTGGTCTCGATGCGGGCCCGGCGCAGCATCTCCCGCTGGTGGAAGATGGCCTGTCCCACACCGCTTTTGCCCACCAGGCGCAGGCCGCCGTTATAAATGAAAACGCGCATAAGTGTCTCCTCTGTCTCTCCGTCTGCCGGCGGAGGTTTTTATGCCAGCCACCCCGTGATCTGCTGAAACAGCACCGTCAGCCCCAGGCTGTACAGGGCGATGGAAAAGGGCTTGCCCAGCAGGATGATGGCGGTGAACCGCCGCCACGTCATGGAGGTGGTGCCCGCCAGATAGCACAGGAAGTCATCCGGCGCCACCGGGAAAAAGATGGCCAGGGCAAAGAGCCGGGCGAACCGGTTGTTCTGCTCCGTCCAGCTGCTGTACTTGGTCAGGAGCTTTTCAGAAAACAGGAGATTCAGCAGGGGCCGCCCGCAGTTGCGGGCCACCGCGAAGGCCATCAGAGACCCGATGCAGATGCCCACATAGTTGTAGACAAAGCCCACCACCGGGCCGAACAGCACCACGCCCACAAGGCATCCCAGTCCTCCCGGCAGCACCGGCACCACCACCTGCACCGCCTGGAAGGCCACGAACAGCAGCCCGCCCGCGGCGCCGCAGCTGGTCACAAAAGCCTGCATCCGTTCCTGGGAGGTCAGCAGCCCCGCCCTCCAGGCCCAGATGCCAGCCGCGACACACAGCAGCAGGCCGAACAGGGACACCGCCTGGAAAACCGTCCGATTTACACTTCTGGTCATGCGATCACCCCCTGGATCTGGCAGGCGGGCCGCCGGGCCAGCTGCATCTGATAGATCTTTTCCACCCGTTGGGCGAACCGCTGGGCGGAGAACTGCTCCGCGCTCTCCGCCGCCTGGCGGCGAAGGGTCTCATGGGTCTCCGGATGGGCCAGGAACGCCTCCAGCCGCTGCCGGAACTCCTCGGTGCTGCGGTACTGCCAGCCGTTCTCGCCGTCCTGGATAACGCCCTCCAGGCAGGGGTCCGCCCGGCACAGGGCCGGTACGCCGGCGGCCAAGGCCTCGATGTAGGTCAGGCCCTGGGTCTCGCTGGAAGAGGCACTGACGAACAGGTCCCCCAGCCGGTACCAGTCCGGCACCTCCTCCGGCGCCACCATGCCGGCGAAAATCACCGCCGGGGCCCCCAATTTCAAATCGCGGGCCACCTGCTCCAGCCGGGGCCGGTCGGGCCCGTCCCCCACCAGCAGCAGCGTCACGGGGCGGCTGCCCAGAGCGGCCCGGAGGCGCAGCAGCTCCTGGATGTTCTTCTCCTCCGCCAGACGTCCCACGCACACCAGCACGGTGTTTTCGGCGGGGATGCCCAGGCTGGCCCGGAGCACGGCCCGGCGCATGGGATCCGCCGCCTGCTGGAAGCGCCGCAGGTCAATGCCCGTGGGCGCCACGAATACCGGGCACCGGACACCGTAGCCCTGCAGCAGCCCCCGCACCTTGCCGGTGGGGGCGATCATGCAGTCCGTCTGGCCGCCCACCCACCGGGAGAAGGCCGCCACCGCGCACCGGCCCATCCGGATACTGGGAGAGAAATAGTGGGTGTAGTCCTCATACACCGTGTGATAGGTGTGGATCAGGGGGATGTCCAGCTCCTCCGCGATGCGGCGGGCCAAGAAAAAGGTGCTGAACTCGCACTGAGAGTGGATCACATCCGGATGCCAGTCCAGCAGCTCCCGCACCCAGCGGCCCGCCATGGCGGTCCGAAGCCGGGCGCCGGGATAGATCCGCCCCGCATCGATGGAGCCCACGGCCGTGACGCCGTCCCGAGACCAGGACCGGAGGTTCTGGGACAGCGTCAGGATGCGGACTTCATGCCCTCTGCGCTCCAGCTCCCGCTGCAGGTTTTTCACAGAGGTGACCACGCCGTTGATGGCCGGCGTGTACCAATCTGTGGTGATCAGGATCTTCATAACAGGCTCCCTTCTTTCCGTCTGCCTTTGATACGACACAGCCTCACCAATTGCTTCAACTCCCGGAATATTTTTTGCGATCCCAGGATAGCACGTCTACATGAGTACTTTGTGGCGTCTTGGTCAAATCTCTGTAAAACGCCCATTCACAAGACGCGGTGGTGATGTGCTTGTTGCAGCTTGTTGTTTGTATTATTCAAATAATACAATAACACAATTTTGTGGTTTGTCAATGGATAAATCCTTAAAATTTTCTTAAACTGTACTGTCCGTACTA
>DWZJ01000021.1 GCA_019118245.1 Candidatus Oscillibacter excrementigallinarum | reverse complement strand
CCGCGTCATTTTCCGCCTCCACGGCAGGCGGACATCCCTCCTCCGGCGGCAGGAAATTCCCATGCAGAAATTGGCTTTTCTTTTTTGGTGTTGCAAATGCAATATATAAAGACATTTGGATATGCTAATATTTCAAGCAGAAAGAACCCCTCTCTTTTCAAACCGTTTATCATAAGAAACCATCCATCAGAAAAAAGGAGAATCGCATATGAAGTTCTATATCTGCAAACACTGCGGCAATATCATCACCAAGCTCACCTCCGCCCAGGTCCCCGTCAAGTGCTGCGGCGAGGAGATGCAGCTGCTGGAGGCCGGCGTCACCGACGCCGCCGTGGAGAAGCACGTGCCCGCCGTCACCGTGGAGGGCAGCCTGGTGAAGGTGAGCGTGGGCTCCGTCACCCATCCCATGACCGCCGAGCACTTCATCCAGTGGGCCGTCGTGGAGACGGACCGGGAGGCCCTGATCCACTGGTTCCACCCGGAGGAGGCGCCGGAGGCGGTGTTCGCCCTGGCGGAGGGCCAGACCGCCAAGGCCGTCTACGCCTACTGCAACCTCCACGGCCTGTGGAAGAAGGACCTGTAAGCCTGATCCAGTCATAAAAGCCGCCCGGCACCGCATGGTGCCGGGCGGCTTGTTTCCTGTGCCGTCAGATGCTTTATTCCTTCAGCAGGTTGGTCATGCTCTGCAGGCTCACCGCCAGGGTTGACAGGTTGTGGAGCATGGCGGAGGAGGCGGGCGTCAGCACGCCGGCGGCTCCCAGACCGATGAGCGCCCCGTTGAAGCCGATGACGAAGCGGTAGTTGGCGTCGATCCGCCGCATCAGGGCCATGGCGATCCGCCGCAGGTTCACCAGCTCGTGCAGGTCGTCCGCCGCGATGGTGACATCGGCGATCTCCCGGGCGATGGCGGCGCCGTCGCTGATGGCGATGCCCACGTTGGCGGCGGACAGGGCCGGGGAGTCGTTGATGCCGTCTCCCAGCATGATGACGGTGTGGCCCTTCTCCCGCTCCGCCTGTACAAAGGCCGCCTTGTCCTCCGGCAGCACCTCGGCCCGGTATTCGTCCACCCCCACCTGGGCGGCGATGGCCGCGGCGGTGCGCTGGCTGTCGCCGGTGAGCATGACGGTCTTGCGGATGCCCAGCCGCCGCAGGGCGGCGATGACATCCGCCGCCTCCTCCCGCAGGGGGTCGGCGACGCAGATCACCGCCGCCAGCTCCCCGGCAATGGCCAGATACAGATGGGAGCAGTGGGCCGGCAGGGCGTCGAACCTGTCCTGCTCCCCGGCGGGGATCACGCACCGCTCGTCCTCAAAGATGAAGTGGGCGCTGCCGATCAGCACCCGCTCCTTCCCCACGGTGCTGGCGATGCCGTGGGCCACCAGGTACTCCACCTGGGAGTGCATCTCCCGATGAGAGAGGCCCCGGTCCCTGGCCGCCTGGACCACGGCGTTGGCCATGGAGTGGGGGAAGTGCTCCTCCAGGCAGGCCGCCAGCCGCAGCATATCCCCCTCCAAACGGCCGCCGAAGGGGATGACCTCCGTCACCCGGGGGCAGGCGTAAGTCAGGGTGCCGGTCTTGTCAAAGACGATGGTGTCCGCCTTGGCGATGGCCTCCAGGAACTTTCCGCCCTTCACGGTGGCGTGGCAGCCGCCGGCCTCCCGCATGGCGGAGAGCACCGCCAGGGGCATGGCCAGCTTCAGGGCGCAGGAGAAGTCCACCATCAGGACGGACAGCCCCCGCGTCACATTGCCGGTGAGGAGATATGCCAGGACGCTGCCCGCCAGGGTATAGGGCACCAGCTTGTCCGCCAGGCCGGCGGCCTTGCTCTCCGCCGCGGATTTCAGCTTTTCCGACTGTTCGATCATGGCCACGATCTTGTCATACCGGCTGCTGCCGGACTGCTGGGTCACCCGGAGGACGCACTCCCCCTCCTCCACCACGGTGCCGGCGTACACGGCGGTGCCGGGGCGCTTGGCCACCGGGACGGACTCCCCGGTGAGGGAGGCCTGGTTCACCATCACCTCCCCCTCCTGGAGCACGCCGTCCAGGGGGATCATACCACCCATCCGCACGGCCACCAGATCTCCCGCCTGCACCTGGGACAGGGGCGTCAGCACCTCGCCGGCCGAGGTCTTTCGCCACACCCGGTCGATGTTCAGGGACATGCTGCGGGCCAGGTCCTCCACGGACTTCTTGTGGGTCCACTCCTCCAGCAGCTCCCCCACCCCCAGCAGGAACATGACAGAGGCCGCTGTGGAGAAGTCCCGCCGCAGCAGGGACACCCCAATGGACACCCCGTCCAGCAGCTCCACATGGAGCTGCCGGCGCAGCAGGCAGCGCAGCCCCCGGAACAGATAGGGCACCGCCCGCCAGATGGCGTGGACGGCCCGGAGGGGCGCTGGCAGAAACAGGGACCTGGCCGCCTTGAAGGCCACCATGCCCACCAGCTTCTCCTGATAGGCCCGGTTCAGCGCCCGGGCACTGTGAACGGGCGCCAGGCCCGCCGCCCTCTGATAGGAAAACCGGCTGATGGACCGGAGCAGGTCCCCCCGCTGGCCCTGATACCGGACCACGGCGCAGCCGGTCCGCTCGTGGACCGCCGCCTGCCGGACGCCCTCCAGGCCCTGGAGATATGCCTCCAGCAGGTCCGCCTGCTCCAGCGTCATGCGGGCAGGAAGCATCTGCACCCGGATGCGGCCGGTGCTCTCATGCATGATCTTGAATTTCATAGTCTCCTCCAAACATCAGAAGAGGGCCGCGCTGCGGCCCTCAGACTGTCGATAAACCCAGAAATCCGGGGAAGCGGGAAGGAAGATAGCTACGAAAGAAACCCAGGAAGGGTGTCTTTCGTTTTCAATCAACCGTTTTTCAGAACTTTGATAAAGTTCTGAAAAACGCAAGCAGCTTGTCGAAAAAACTTTTTCGACAAGCTGAGGGCCGCGCTGCGGCCCTCTCTGCTCTGTATCTCCCGCGGGCCCTCAGCCCTCGGCGGAAGTATCCTCCACCACCGCCGCTTCCTGGGCGGCCCGTTTGGCGTTGATGTCCTCCGCGGCGGCCAGGATGTCCGCGGCGTTCTCCTGCACGGCGGTCACGGTGCCCATGGTGGACTCCTTCACCCGCAGGGCAGCGGCCAGGGTGTGGGTGTAGACCTTCTTCGCGTCCTTGCTGGCCAGCAGCTTCAGTCCGGCGGAGCCGAACAGCACGCCGCCCGCGAACAGGGCGGCCTTTCCATAGAGATTCATCTCGGATTCCTCCTTTGTTATTTGCGCCGGTAGCCTGAGAGCATAGCCATCACCATGCAGAAAACAGCGCCCCAGGCCCAGAATCTGTGTTGCTTCATTCCGGACACCTCCTATGCGCATTTTATTTTGGATATGATAGATTACCATATTTTCCCCATAGATTCCGCCGGAAACGGTCAAAAATCACCTGTTTTGGACATTTTCCTCCCGCAGATCCCGCCGGTAAGCGCCGGGCGTCTGCCGGTACAGCTCCTTGAAGGCCGTTCCAAACCGGCTGGTGCCAGAGTACCCCACCGCGGCGGCCACCTCCAGCACGCTCAGGTCCGTGGTCCGCAGCAGCTCCGCCGCCGTCTCCAGGCGGTAGCGCTGAAGGTAGGTGTGGAGCGGCTCTCCGTAGAGATGCCGGAAGCAGGCCTTGAGGGTGGTAGCGGAGATCTGGAACCGTTTGGCCAGCTCCTCCACCGTGACCCGGCTGTCCAGGTGCTCCACCATATAGGCCCGCACCCGCTCCGCGGCATCCCGCTGATAGCGGTCGAAATAGACGCCGCCAGGCGGCTGCTGGTTCTCCGGCTGGCGGCACAGGAGATACAGCCGCTCCAGTGCCCGCAGCAGCACATAGCCCCCCTGCTCGTCTCGGAAGAGCTGTTCCAGCGCCTCCAGCACCGGCCCGGACCAGTCCTTGTCCCGCAGGACCGTCCAGCCTCCCTCCGTCCGGCGGCGGACCTGCTCCAGCGTCACCGGCGGCAGAGACAGCCCCCGGTACAGCTGGCTCAGAGTTTCCTCCTCCATGGCCATCTCCACAAATACGGCATCGCCCAGCGGGGCAGAGGCCTTTGCCTCCCCGGCCCATGCGGTCCGCACCAGCAGATCCCCCGGTCCCAGTGCCGCCGTGCGGCCATCTCCAAAGGCCAGCTGCAGCCGCCCGCTCCGGCAGAGCAGCAGCTCCAGAAGGCCCTGGCCGGGCGGCGGCGCAGTGCAGCTGCTCCCCGCCGGAAAGACAGCGGTGCAGAGCGTCTGCCCCGGGGTGGGCACTGTCACCCGGACCCATCCCTGTTTTTGCTGCTCCAAAGCTATCCCGATCACCGCCGCTGCCTCCTGACACGCTCTTCTGCAAAAAGTTAGTTTAGGCTAACTTCCATTCCTTCAAAAGCCGCTCACAGGGAGCGGCTGAGCTGTTTTTATTTTATCGGAGCATCCTCCGTTTGTCAACCCGGATCCTGGCGGCGCTCCGGAGCGGCGGGCGGGGGCGGCCGCCCCTGCCTATCCCAGCAGCTGCAGGATCACGCCGTAGATCACGGAGGCCACGGTGCCGAACACGATCACCGGCCCTGCAATGAGGAACATCTTGGCCGCCATGCCGGTGACGAACCCCTCGCTGCGGAAGTCCATGGCAGGAGAGACCACCGCGTTGGCAAAGCCGGTGATGGGCACCAGCGTCCCGGCGCCGCCGAAGCGGGCCAGCTTGTTGTACAGATTCAGTCCCGTCAGCAGGGCGGACAGGAACACCAGTGTGCAGGAGGTGGCGGTGCCCGCCTGCTTCTCCGCCAGGCCCGCAGCAGACCAGCCGTTCTGGATCAGCTGTCCCAGCACACAGATGGCCCCGCCCACCACAAAGGCCAGGACCGTGTCCTTCAGGATCGGCGACCGTTTCGCCTTCTGCTTCACATACTGCTGATATTCCTGTGGTGACATCTCCATGGTGATCTTCTCCCTTCAGGCGGTTTTCCATAGGATTTCCCTGCGGGCGGAAAGTATGCGCCTCTTGCAAAGCAGAGCGGAAGGGAGTACACTGGTGTCCAATGACCTGTGTGTTTGGAGGAATTCCCATGAGAGCCACCCCGCCCGCCCTAGGCCTGTATCTGCACATCCCCTTCTGCAAGCAGAAGTGCGTCTACTGCGACTTTTACTCCCTGCCACGGGCGGAGAGCCGGATGGACGACTACACCGACGCCCTCTGCGCCCATCTGACAGAGACTGCCCCCTTCGCGGCGGACCACCTAGTGGACACGGTGTACCTCGGCGGTGGCACCCCCAGCTATCTGGGGACCAAGCGGCTGACGAAAATTCTGAAAGTGGTCCTGAAAAGGTTCAAGGTGGCAAAGGACGCGGAGATCACCCTGGAAGCCAATCCGGACTCCGCCGGAGATTGGAAGGAGCTGCGCTCCCTGCGGAAATGCGGCTTCAACCGCCTCTCCCTGGGGATGCAGTCCGCCGACGACGCCGAGTTGGCGGAAATCGGCCGGGTCCACACCATGGCCCAGGTGTCCGCCGCCGTGGAGGCCGCCCGGAAGGCCAAATTTGAGAATCTGTCCCTGGACCTGATCTACGGCCTGCCCCACCAGACCCTGGAGGGCTGGCAGCGGAATCTCTCTGCCGCGGTGGACCTGGCGCCGGAGCACCTCTCCTGCTATGGATTGAAAGTAGAGGAGGGCACGCCCCTCTTCGCCCGGCGGGACACCGCCGGCCTGCCGGGGGACGAGGCCCAGGCGGATATGTACCTGTACGCGGTGGAGTTTTTGAAGTCCCACGGCTACGAACAGTATGAGATCTCCAACTTCGCAAAGCCGGGCCGGGCTTCCCGGCACAACCTGAAATACTGGACCCTGGGCGAGTACGCCGGGTTCGGCCCCGGCGCCCACTCGGACTTCGGCGGCGTGCGGTACGCCTATACGAGGGACCTGGACGCGTATATCCGGGGCGTCCGGGAGCACGCCCCCATGCTGTCGGAAAACGACCACATCCCGCCCCTGGACCGGGACACGGAGTGGCTCATGCTGGGGCTGCGGACCGTGGAGGGGCTGGACCCCAAGGTGTTTGAGAACCGCTTCCGCCGGCGCTTCACCTGCTTCCTCCCCTTCCTGGACCAGTGCGCCCAGGCGGACTACGCCGTGGAGGAGGACGGCCGCTGGCATCTGACGCCCCGGGGCTTCCTGGTGTCCAACCAGATCATCGGCGGGATGCTGGACGCCCTGGCCGCCGACAAGCAGCGACGGGCGGAGGCCGCCGCCCGGGGAGACTTCCGGGTGAACCTGGACTGATTGACCGCCCGGCCGTCACGAAAAACGGAGGCCCGGCAGAGGAACACGCTCCTCTGCCGGGCCTCCGCTTTTTACGATCTCCGGGCCTTGATGGCGTTCACCGGGCAGCCGTTGGCCGCGCCAAAGGCCCCGGCCTCCTCCGCCGCCGTCCGGGGCTGGGTCCGCACCACGGACACCCGGCCCTGGATCTGAAAGACCGCCGGCACCGCCGCCGCGCACATCCCGCAGCCGATGCACCGGGTCCCGTCCACGCTGACTGTCATTTCCGCTTCCTCCTTTTCTCCGCGGGCGCTTTCCGCGCTCCTGGGTCCAGTTTAATACACGTTCCCCGTTTCTCCAAGTCTTTTTTCAATTGGCGGAACTTTTTTGTCGGAAATCCGTCTCTTTTTCTGGAAGCATTTGACCTCTCAGGAGAAATTTGTTGCCGGTTTGGGATTTACTTTTTTCCCGGCTTGTGCTATCCTGAGTAGGATTATGTAGACCATTTCGACAGCTGATGGAGGTATGACATGAAAAAGACCCTGCGCAAGACCCTGTCCCTGTTTTTAGCGTTCACGCTCCTGTGCTCCCTGGGCCTCACCGCCGCCGCGTCGGAGGCTCTGGGCGAGGACCTGACCTCCAAGGACACCCTGTTGAACCGGGAGACCCAGCTCTCCACCAACGTGTTCTGGAGCACCGCCTACTCCGACCTGCGGACGGAAAATGTCATCACCTATTCCCCCAACGACGATGTGACCCCCATCGTCACCTACGGCGGCACGCTGACCTCCCGCACCACGGTGACCTCCGCGGCCCGGGAGCTGGAGGGACAGGGGTACCGGGTGGTGGCCGGCATCAACGGTGACTTCTTCAACACCTCCAACGGCCTGCCCATCGGCATCCTGGTATCTGACGGCCAGCTCCTCAGCAGCGATGCCGGATACTACGCCATCGGATTCCGGGAGGACGGCTCCGCCGTCATCGGCAAGCCCGGCGTCACCGTCTCCGCCGATCTGGGCTATCAGGGCACGGACAGCGCCGGATACGCCGCGGAGATCATCCGTACCATCGCCGGCGTCAACAAGGCCCGGGTCTCCACCGGCGGTATCTACCTCTATACATATGACTTCAATGACCGTCACACCACCGGCAACACGGAGGCCGGTGTGGACGTGCTGTGCACCATCGTGGACGGCTCCCTCTCCATCGGCGGCACCCTCACCCTGCGGGCGGACCAGGTGATCGAGGCCACCTCCGCCACCGCCATCGGCCGGGACCAGGTGGTCCTCTCCGCCAACAGTCTCTCCAACACCTACTATACCGACGCCCTGCGGAACATCCCCGTGGGCAGTGAGATCACCGTGACGGCCACCGCCGCGGATGAGGCGTGGAACGACGTCCAGTACGCCGTGGGCGCCCTGTACTCCCTGGTGGAAAACGGGTCCGTGGCCTCCGGCCTGCCCTCCGGCACCAGCCCCCGCACCGCGGTGGGCGTGACCGCTGACGGCGACGTGGTGTTCTACACCATCGACGGCCGGCGGTCCGGCTACTCCATCGGTGCCAGCCTGACCCAGGTGGCCCAGCGGATGATCGAGCTGGGCTGTGTGACCGCCATCGGCCTGGACGGCGGCGGCTCCACCACCATCACCGTGACGGCGCCGGACGACACCACCGCCGCCACCATCAACAGCCCCTCCGACGGCAGCGAGCGGTCTGTGACCAACCACCTGTTCCTGGTGGCCGACAGTGAGCCCTCCGGCCAGCTGAGCCACTTCTATGTCCAGGCGGAGAACGACTACGTCCTTGCCGGCAGCACGGTGGAGATCTCCGCCGCCGCGGTGGACACCAACTTCATCCCCATGGAGGGGGACTATGATCTGGACACCTCCGCCGGGGAGCTGGAGGGCAACGTCCTCACCACCCCCTCTGACGGCGGCGACATCACCGTGACGGCGGAATACCGGGGCCGGGAGGGCTCCACCACGGTCCACGCCATCGCCGATCCCACGGACGTGGCCATCCGTAACAGCAGCAACACCATCATCACCACCCTGAGCGCCACCGTCGGCTCCACCACCCAGCTGACCGGCTCCGCCGCTTACAACCACATCTCCCTGAAGGCAGACCCGGAGGCCTTTACCTGGACGGTGTCCGGCGACATCGGCACCGTTGACGAGCACGGCGTCTTTACCGCCACCGCACCCGGCACCGGCACCATCACCGCCACCGCAGGCGGCCGGAGCGCCACCGTGGAAGTGACCGTCTCCTCCGCCGCCCTCCAGACCTTGGAGGACTTCGAGGATGACCAGACCATCTTCAGCAGCGTCCGCGGCGGCACCCTCTCCATCACCAACAACAGCAACGACGTCCGCATCGGCCGCGGCGCAGGCCGGCTGGACTACACGCTGGACGCCTACAACAGCACGGGCACCGGCTATATCACGGAGCTCTGGATCGGAGGGGATCTGGAGACCGGGCCCTACAACCAGCTGAACCTCTGGGTCTACGGCGACGGCTCCGGCCTGCCCCTGTCCCTCCTGTACTTCGACGGCACCCGGATGAACCAGGAGCTGCTGGTGACCAATCTGGACTTCACCGGCTGGAAGCAGGTCACAGTGAGCCTCGCCGGCGTGGAGCGGATCGACGGCCTGCAGCTGAGCCGTGAGATGGACATCACCACCGCCACCAGCGGCGGCAGCGGCACCATCTACCTGGATCAGATGGTCCTGTCCTTTACCGGCACCGTGGACAACACGCCGCCCAGCGTCACCCTGTCCGCCTCCGGCGCCACCCTGACCGCCACGGTCTCGGACGCCGTGGACGGGGTGCTTCCGGAGTCCAGCGTCTCCGTCACCTGGGACGGGGAGGACCAGTCCTTCACCTATAACGCCTCCACCGGCTCCCTCACCACCTCCCTGGTCTCCGACGGGCGGCCCCATCGGGTCACCGTCACCGCCCGGGACGCCTCCGGCAACATCGGCCGAGCCTCCTACGACGTGCCCGTCGGTGCGGACTGGACTCCTGTCTTTACGGACACCCAGGGCTACTGGGCGGCCACCTACGTGGATTTTCTGTATGACGCCGGCATCACCACCGGCTATGCCGACGGCACCTTCCGCCCCAACCAGAACATCTCCCGCCAGCAGTTCGCGGTGATGCTGTTCCGCTATCTGGGGCTGGACGGCAGCCAGTATGAGAGCGTGACGCTGCCCTTCGCGGATACCGCCTCCATCGGGGACTATGCCCTCACCGCCGTCAAGGCCCTGTACACCGAGGGCATCGTCAACGGCTCCACCGGCGCCGACGGGCGGCTGTACTTCAACCCCGGCTCCAGCCTGACCCGGGCCCAGGCGGCGGCCATGATCGGCCGCACCCAGGAGAAGGGCTACGCCACCACGGAGCTGACCTTCTCCGACGCCGCCTCCATCCCCTCCTACGCCGCCTCCTACATCCAGTCCATGGTGGCCCAGGGGATCATCGGCGGCTACTCCGACGGCACCTTCCGCCCCGGCAGCAACATCACCCGGGGACAGATGGCCAAGATCCTGTATAACCTCCTGTGACTGCATTTTCCCGGCGCGGCACGGCCTTTTGGCCGTGCCGCGCCTCGCTTTGTCCGTCCGTCTGGGTGTTCGGATATTGACAAGAACTGCCCGCCGGGTATAAAGTAATAATGTCTATTGCTCGTCTGCCGCATACAGGTGAGCGCTTTTGGTGGGGAACGGCGTTCTCCGGCCGGTGCCGGCCGGCGGGAAGGTCCTTCCTGCCGTTTTCTTTTTATTCTCTGAGATCCTTCCGGAAAGGTGTTGACCCTCCAGTGTTCAAAAGCCGCGCGTCCCGCTACGGCTGGTTCGTGGCCGGCGTCCTGCTGAACTCCTTCGGCGTGGCGCTGATCACCAAGGCCGCCCTGGGGACCTCCCCCATCTCCAGTCTCCCCTATGTGCTCAGCTTCCGCTTCCCGGTGACGCTGGGCCAGTTCTCCTTTGTGATGAACATGGTCTTTATCCTGGTGCAGGTCCTTCTGCTGCGCAGGCAGTTCCAGCCCATTCAATTTTTGCAGATCGCCGTCAACGCGGTATTCAGCTTCTCCATCGACGTGAGCATGGACCTGCTCGCCTGGCTGGAGCCGGACACTCTGCCCCTCCAGCTGCTGGCGCTGGCGGCCGGCTGCGCGGTGCTGGCCTTCGGCATCAGCATCGAGGTGGCCCCCAAGGTGCTGATGGTCCCCGGCGAGGGGATCGTCCAGGCCATCGCCGCCGTCAGCGGCTGGCGGTTCGGCAGCGTGAAGGTGTGCTTTGACGCCACCCTGGTGGCCACCGCCCTGGTCCTCTCCCTGCTCTTCTTCCACCGGCTCCAGGGGCTGGGGGTGGGGACCATTCTCTCCGCCCTGGCGGTGGGGCGGATCGTGAACCTCTATAACCGGAGGCTGCCTCTGATCTCCCGCATCTCCGCCTTGGCCGCGTGAGGATAAAAATGAGTGTTGCATCCCTGCAATTTTTATGATATATTAGCAGATAAGTAAGTCGGCCTGCCGGCCGGGAAGGGACCTGTGAACCCGCGTGGACGAACCTCCGTTGCCCACCCATACATATCGGATCGTCTTTCGAAGGACAGTCTGCCCCTGTCAGGGGTGAGACTGCCCTTTTCGTGTTTTGGTCCCTTTGATCTCGTTGACTTTTTGAGGAGTGATGATTTCCCCTATGGACAGTTCCAGTATATCCATGATCGCGGCCATCGTTGTTCTGGTGACGATGTCGGCCTATTTCTCCGCCACGGAAACAGCCTTTTCCAGCATGAACAAGATCCGTATGAAGAGCCGGGCCGATGCCGGCGACAAGCGCGCGCTTCTTGCCATGAACCTGTCAGAGGACTACGACCGGCTGATCTCCACCATTCTCATCGGCAACAACATTGTGAACATCACCGCCTCCACCGTGGGCACAGTGCTGTTCACCCACCTGTACAAAGCCTATGGCCCCACCATCTCCACGGTGGTGCTGACGCTGGTGGTGCTGATCTTTGGTGAGATCTCCCCCAAGAGCCTGGCCAAGGAGCACGCGGAGGGCTTCGCCATGTTCTCCGCCCCCATCCTGCGGGTGCTGCTGGTGATCCTGCGGCCCCTGAACTTCCTGTTCTCCCAGTGGAAGCGGCTGCTGAACCTGATCTTCCGTCCCTCCGAGGATCCGGGCATCACGGAGGAGGAACTGATCACCATGGTGTCCGAGGCGGAGAACGAGGGCGGCCTGGACCAGCACGAGAGCGAGCTGATCCGCTCCGCCATCGAGTTCGGCGATCTGGAGGCCGGGGACATCCTGACGCCCCGGGTGGACATTGTGGCGGTGGAGGACTCCGCCTCCATGGAGGAGATCGCCGCTGTCTTTGCCGAGAGCGGATACTCCCGTCTGCCGGTGTACCACAAGGACGTGGACGATATCGTGGGCGTCATCCACGAGAAGGACTTCAACGCCGCCCGCTACCGGGGCCAGAGCGACATCAACCACTGTATCACGCCGGTCCACTACACCACCGCCAACGCGGACCTTGGCCTGCTGCTGCGGACGCTGCAGAAGAAAAAGACCCACATGGCCATCGTGGTGGACGAGTACGGCGGCACCGAGGGCCTGATCACCATGGAGGATATCCTGGAGGAGCTGGTGGGCGAGATCTGGGACGAGCACGACGAGGTGGTGGAGTCCTTCCGCAAGCAGGCGGACGGGAGCTATCTGGTGTCCGCCGGAGCGGACCTCTCCGATCTGTACGACCTGTTCGCCCTGAAGGGAGACTGCGACGCCAGCACCGTCTCCGGCTGGGTCATCGACCAGCTGGGCCGGCTGCCCCTGGCGGGAGACCACTTCCAGGCGGAGGGCCTGGACGTCACCGTCACCCGGGTGGACCACCGCCGGGTGCTGGAGGTGCGGGTGGCCCAGGCCGCAGAGGAGCCGGAGCCCGCCGGGAGCGGGTCCGAGCACTGACCGTGTAAACCGCCGCCCGCCCTGCCGGAGCTGTTCGGCGGGGCGGGCGGCTCTCTTCTTGGAAACCGGAGGTCTTATGTACGTCTATACCATGGGACAGTGGCTGCTGTTCTTCTTTCTGTACTGCTTTCTGGGCTGGGTGTGGGAGTCCTGCTACGTCTCCGCCAAGCAACGGCAATGGGTGAACCGCGGCTTCCTCCACGGCCCCATGCTGCCCATCTACGGCTTTGGGGCGGTCATCATCCTGTGGGCCACCCTCCCGGTGCGGCAGAGCCTGCCGCTGATCTTCCTGCTGGGGACGCTGGCCGCCACGGTGCTGGAATATGTCACCGGCGCCGCCATGGAGGCCCTGTTCAAGGTCCGGTACTGGGACTACTCCCAGCAGCCCTTCAATCTCAACGGCCACATCTGCCTCACCTGCTCCCTGGCCTGGGGGGCCTTCTCCATTCTGCTGGTGCGGTTTCTGCACCCGCCCGTGGAGGAGCTGGTGCTGCGGCTGCCCGCCTTCCTGGTGGACCCGCTGGCATTCCTGCTGACCGTGGTCTTTACCGTGGACGCGGTCCGGTCCTTCCAGGCCGCCATGGACCTGCGGGAGGTCCTCACCCGTCTCACGGAGGAAAACGAGGACCTGCGGCGCTTGGCCAAGCGGGTGGAGGTGATCTCCGCCTTTGCGGAGGAGGACCTGCGCCGCTTCCGGGAGCGGACGGAGGTGGAGCGGCTGCTGCGGCAGGAGCGCTGGGAGGATACCCTCCAGCAGCTGCGGGACGCCCACGTCAAGCGGTCGCGGCGGCGGCAGCTGCTGCTGGAGGATTCTCTCCGCCGCCGGACGGGCGCCAAGCTGACGGCCCTGGACAACATCCGGGAGGCCCTGGAAGCCTATCAGCAGCGGCTGCGGGATGCCAAGGGCCTGACCGGCGAGGCTCTGGAGGCCCGCCTGTCAGAGGTGTCCCAGCTGCTGGAGCGGCTGCGGGACCGGGAGGCCTCCATCCGCACCCGCACCGCCAAGCGGTACCGCCAGTCCCTGCGGATCCTGCGGGGCAATCCCTCTGCCACCGCCAAATCCTTTTCCGAGGCACTGGAATCCCTGCGGAAGCTGGGCGACCGCCGGGAGGACGCGGATTGATGCAAACAAACAGCGGCACAGCCTTTCGGCTGTGCCGCTGTTTTCTGTCAGGAGGGCAGCGGGGCCTTCGCCTCCGCGGCAGGCGGGTCCGGCGGGAAGCTCAGGATCCGCCGGATGGCCAGGGCGTAGACGATGATGCTGACGATGGGGCCCAGGATATCCGAGATGGGCTCGGCGTAGAAGGTGGCCCGGGCGCCGAAGGCCGCCGGCAGAGCGAACAGGGCGATGAAGTACACCGCCTTCCGGAAGGCGGACAGGGGCAGGGCCAGCTGCACCTTCCCCATGCCGGTAAAGCCATCCACGATGGCGTACTGGATCCCCAGGGGGATCAGGGCCAGGGTGCAGATGTGGATGGCATCCAGGGCCTCCGCCGCCAGAGCCGGCTCCGTGGTGAAGAGCCGCACGAACAGCGCGCCCCCCAGCCGGGCCGCCAGGAACAGCAGCGTCACATAGGCCGCGCACAGCCCGGCGATGAAGGCCTGGGCCTTTAAGATGCGGTCCCGCCGCCGGGCGCCGTAGTTGTAGGCCAGGATGGTGCCGGTGCCGGCGGAGATGCCGCCCAGGGGCATGGTCACCACCAGCATGAAGCTCTGGGCGATGGTGGCGCAGGTCACCAGCCGGTCCCCCAGCTCCGCCCCTCCGTAGGTCTGGAGGATGGCGTTCATGGAGATGATCATGATGTTGTCCACGCCGATGATGAGAAAGGGCGTCATGCCCACCGCCAGGATCCGGAGCATCAGCCGCCCGTCGTACCCACCGAAGGTGATGGCGATGGGCACGGTCTTGCTGAACAGGAAGCGCAGCACATAGAGGCAGCTGGCCAGCTGGGAGAGGACCGTGGCCACGGCCGCCCCGGCCACCCCCATGTCAAAAAGGAAAATGAACACCGGGTCCAGCACGATGTTCAGCGCCGCCCCCAGCATGACGGAGATCATGCCCTTCCGGGCGTAGCCCTGGCAGATGATGAACTGGTTCAGTCCCAGGGCCAGCAGGTTGAACACCGTGCCGCAGAGGTAGACGGTGAAGTAGGTATTGGCGTAGCCGTAGGTGGCGTCGCTGGCGCCAAAGGCCATCAGCATGGGCCGCCGCAGGGGGAACACCGCCGCCATCAGGGCCACAGAGCAGACACACAGCATCAAAAAGCTGTTGGAGAGGATCTTCCGGGCCTCCTCCGTCTTGCCGGCCCCCATGCGGATGCTCATGAGGGGCGCGCCCCCCACGCCGATGAGGGAGGCGAAGGCGCCGATCAGCGTCACCACCGGGCCGCAGACCCCCACCCCCGCCAGGGCGGTCTCCCCGATCACCGGGATGTTGCTGATGTAGATGCGGTCCACGATGCTGTACAGCACGCTGACGAACTGGGCCAGCATGCTGGGGATGGCGATCCGCAGCACCAGGGGCCGGATGGGATCCGTGCCCAGATTGTTCTCCAGCTTCATAACAGGTCTCTCCCAAAACACACGAAAATCGGGCTGTCCGCACTGGACAGCCCTCTCATTATAATACAAGATTTTCAGTTTGCAACCCCGGATTCGCTCGGAGGATGGCGGAGAGCTTCTGGCACAGTACCGTGCTGTCCCTGAAATACCCCTGCACCACCCGGTCACCGCATCCCAGTCTGTTGCTTCCTGCAATCAAGCCAAGATGGTCCTTCTTCCCGTCCGAGACGCTGTCCAGAAATACGCTCTGCTCTCCGATAGGAACCAGGCAGTCTCCGGTCAGAGAGGCGAGACACAGGTGGTAAGAATATCCCTCCAGCGCCTCCCGGACGGCCTCTGCCGCCGGTGTCCCCGGCTCTAGGACGGAGGAAACCGGTTCCTTGACGGTCCAGCTTCCATCTTCCTGTGTCTCCAACTCTGTAACTGTTAAGGTAAAAGGCTGGTCAAAGGCGAACGCTCCCGCCAAGGACCGGGGCCACAGCATCCAGGCGGCAAATATCAGAATGGCCGCCGCCAGCAGAACCAGGACGATCCGTCTCACGCTTCGGGCCATAGCGCTCTCCCCTTCCGCCGTTTTTTCCAACGTATCATACGCGGCGAGGCTTGTCAAGGGGGTTCCCTGCGTCAAATCCCCCGCAGGTCAAAGTCCGGGGTGTACTCCTCCCTGGCCGACGTCCGCTCCTGGGTGTAGCCGTCGGTGATGCCGCAGTTTTCCATGTACGCCACCGCCGCCCGGTACTCCGCCTTCGTCACATGGCGGGCCAGGTTCCCCTCCGCCCCCGGCTGGGGGGTGTACTGTGCCATCAGGGAGAACAGCACCTCCCCGGGGCGGAAGGTCTCCGCCAACCAGTCGATGACCCTTCGGGTGTTCTCCAGCTCCCCCGGCAGCAGCAGATGGCGAATCAGCACGCCCCGCGTCAGCAGTCCATTCTCTATTTGGTACGGCCCCGTCTGGCGGAACATCTCCAAAATGGCCCGGCTGGCCCAGTCAAAGTAGTCCCCGGCGGCGGAGTATTTTTGGGCAGGCTCGGGGAGGGCGTACTTCAGGTCCGGCAGATACACCTGGACCCTGCCCTCCAGCCGCCGGAGGGTCTCCGGCTTCTCGTAGCCGCCGCAGTTCCACACCACCGGCACGGGCCACGGCTCATCCCCCAGGGCCTCCAGAACGGCGTCGGTGAAGTGGGTGGGGGTCACCAGGTCCAGGCAGGCGGCGCCCTGATCGATCAGCTCGTGAAAGATCTCCCGCAGCCGCGCCGCCGTCAGGACCTTCCCCACCTCCCCCTGGGAGATGGGCTTGTTCTGGCAGAAGCAGCACCGCAGATTGCAGCCGGAAAAGAACACGCACCCGGCGCCGTGCTCCCCCACGAGGCAGGGCTCCTCCCACTGGTGGAGCATGGCCCGGGCCGCCACCGGGAGACTTGGCTGGCGGCACACGCCGCCCCGCTTCGTCTCCGTCCGCTCCGCGCCGCAGTTCCGGGGGCACAGGCGGCAGATCACAGAAGATCCTCCGGGTGGAAGTCCGGGCCCAGGTCCCCGGCCATCCAGTGCTTGCGGCACAGGCCGATGTACTGGTCGTTGGCTCCCAATACCACCTGCTCGCCCTCCTTCAGCACCTTTCCGGTGTGGTCGAACCGGGCGTTGAAGGTGGCCTTTTTGCCGCACCAGCAGATGGTCTTGACCTCCTCGATCTTGTCGGCCATCACCAGCAGGGCCTCGCTGCCGGGGAACAGGTCCCCCTTGAAGTCCGCCCGCAGGCCGTAGCAGATGACGGGGATGCCCAGGTCGTCCACCAGACCCACCAGGTACATGACCTCTTCCCGGGTCAAAAACTGGGCCTCGTCCACGATGACGCAGGCATTCTGCTGCAGCTCCATGACGGAGAGCTGCTGCATCTCGTCAAAGTAGATGCAGGGGTAGGTGAGGCCGATGCGGGAGACCACCATGTGGTCCCCGTCCCGGGTGTCGATCCGGGGCTTCACCAGCAGGGTCTTCTGCCCCCGCTCCTCGTAGTTGAACCGGGTCATCAGGGCGTTTGCGGTCTTGCTGGAGCCCATGGCTCCGTATTTGAAATAGAGCTGTGCCATTATGTATCGTTCTCTCCCTCGTTGTTCGTTCTCTCTGTATCCTCATTCGTCCCATAGATGATGCGGCGGTTGATCTCCTCGGAGGTGGGGTGCTCCGCCTGATCGCAGCCAGTGGTGTCCACCACCAGCTTCCGGCACGTCTCACAGTGCCAGGCCGGCTTGTAATTTCCCCAGAATCCCCCGTCTCCCCGCAGGTACAGGGTGCCGTCCGGGTCTCTCAGGCGAAAGGCGCCGGGCCGCTCCCACATAACGCGGACCAGATCCCGACCGCCCACCAGATAGCCCAGCCGCATGGCCCCGCCGCACCAGGGGCAGGTCATGGGCGGTGGGCTCTGGTCCTCCGCGTCCTCGGATTCCCACGGCGCTTTCCATGTGCTCCAGTCCTGGGTTTCGCCGGAAGGCTGCGCCTGGGGCGTCTCCGCCTGGCCTCTCTTTCGCTCCGGCTTCCAGTCCCAGGGGTCCTCGCCTTTCTTCCTGAAAAACATCACGGTTCCTCCTCCGCCCGGGCCTGCCGGACGTGTTCCTCAAAGGTCTCTCCCGTCCGCCGGGGCAGGAAGGAGATAGGGGCCGGTGTCTCCCGGCCATGATAATAACACCACAGCCACCGTAGGCACCAGACCAGCTTGCGGAGCAGCAGGGCCAGCAGGGCGATGCCCGCTACATTGATGAGTTCCATGACGTCTCACTTGCCCTTCTCGTCCTCGTCATCCACTTCCTCATAGTCCACCGTGTACACCGGTCCGTGGAATTTCGGCTCCTGCTTGTCCTCGTCTCGGTAGTGGGCGGAGGCCCTTTTCAGATGCCGCACCACCAGGATCACCGCCACAATGAGCACAATGGGCACCGCGAACCGCAGTGCCAACAGCAAAAAGCTCCCCAGTAGCCGGAACAGCGTCAGGGGCAGTCCCACCAGCAGGCTCATTTGTCAGTCCTCCTTTCAGCCGTCCCGGCGGCAGAGCCAGCCCACGGACGGCGGATATTCTTTTTCAAACCTCGGATCCACGCCCCAGGCGGCGGCAATGTCCATGACATTCTCCGCGGTGAAGGGCGCCCCTGTCCCCCGGCTGGCAATGCCCTGCCGGGCAGCGAGGGCCTCCCCCTCCGTCATGGCCCCTTCGTCCGCATACACGCGATAGCCCTGCCGGATCTGGCGGTGGGCCAGCCTTCCGGAGATGACCTGTTCCCAGCCGTAATACGCCCTTCTGTCGCTGACGTCAAAGCTCTGGACCTCATCAAACAGAGCGGCCCGGGCCGCCCACTCCTCATCGTCATGCCAATCCTCAGAGGGCAGCAGGTGCAGGTCTCCCGCCTCCGGCAGAGCATCCTGGAACACCACCAGCACAAAGCCATCCACCGGCGGGGAGATGAACAGCCCGTCTCCCTGCCGGGCCGCGGCCAGGCCCGTGGCCCAGTTGGCCCGCCGGCCCGACAGGCCCATGGCCTCCATCACCCGCCCCGGCTCCGCACAGCGAACCGCCAGCCAGGAGATCTCCGTCCCCAGGGGCTGCGGGCTGTCCGGCCCGTCGGAGAGCGGCACAGGCTGCTGCGGAAAGGCCCGCCACCACTCCGGCCGCCAGTACCGCCGCCAGGAGCAACAGCAGCGCCGCGTCCTCCGTCCTCATCCCATCTCTCCCAGGCGGCGTTTCGCCTCGTCATAGTACCTGGCAAAGGCCGAGGGCACCGCCCGGTCTCCCAGCTCTCCGGCGCTTGCCCAGACGAAGTCCGCCGGGCCGTCGCCGGCCACCTCCAGGGTGTAGCCGGTCATGTGCCACTCCACATGGGTGAAGATGTGCCTGGCGGTCAGGCGGCTCTCCCACTGCCTGGGGACAAGGCCCCAGCTCTCCACCACGGCGGAGGCCTCGGCCTCGTCCAGGGTCCCCTCCGCATTGGGGAACTCCCACAGCCCCGCCAGCAGCCCGGTCTTGGGCCGCTTCCGCAGGGCCACCTGCCCCTGCCGCAGCAGCAGGAACACCGTCCGCTCCTCCACCCGGCGGGGCTTTTTGGCCCCCTTCACCGGCAGGTCCTCCGCCGTGCCCCGGAGACGACCCAGGCAGAAGTCCCTGGCCGGACACTCCAGGCACCGGGGCGGGCCGTTGGGGGCGCAGACCGTGGCGCCCAGCTCCATGGTGGCCTGGTTGAAGACGCGGATGTCCTCCGCCGTCTCCGGCATGACGGCCTGGACCTGGGCCCGCACAGCCTTTTTGACCTTGGGGTCCGCGATGTCGTCGCGGCAGTCCGTCAGCCGCATCATCACCCGCAGCACATTGCCGTCCACCGCCGCCTCCCGCTTTCCAAAGGCGGCGGAGACGATGGCGCTGGCGGTGTAGTCCCCGATCCCCGGCAGGGCCAGCAGCTCCGCATACGTCTCCGGAAACCGGCCGCCCCGCTCTGCCACGAGCCTGGCGGTCTTTTGCAGGTTCCGGGCCCGGCTGTAATAGCCCAGGCCCTCCCACAGCTTCATCAGCCGCTCCTCCGGCGCGGCGGCCAAAGCCTCCACCGTGGGGAAGGCCTCCAGGAACCGGGCGTAGTACCCCAGCACTGCCGCCACCCGGGTCTGCTGCAGCATGATCTCCGACACCCAGATGCGGTACGGGTCCCGGGTCCGCCGCCAGGGCAGGTCCCTGGCGTTTGCCCGGTACCACCGCAGCAGGGGCTCCGGCAGGCACTGTAAGATGTTTTCTGTTGTCAAATTCTCATGGCTCATGGTATGATTGTACCAGACCGCAGAACGGAGGGTACCCTTTCTGAACTTGCGCCGTGTTTCGGTTATTGTACCACATCCAGCGCAAACTTCCCACCCCCTGGGCAAAAAATTTGAAAGGCCCTTGACCTTCCCCCGGGTGGAAGGTGTATGCTGCCCACAGATGTGAGGTGATACGTTTGAAGATCAACGAGGTGGAGGCCCTGGTGGGCATCACCCGAAAGAACATCCGCTTCTATGAGGCGGAGGGGCTCCTCTCCCCCCGGCGGAACAGTCAGAACGGCTACCGGGACTACGGAGAGGCGGAGGTAGAGGTCCTGCGGCGGATCAAGCTGCTGCGGAAGCTGGGGGTGCCGCTGGAGGAGATCCGGCAGATGCAGCGGAGCGCCTATACGGTGGGGGACGGGATGCGCCGCCACCTCATTTCCCTGGAGCGGGAGCGGCAGAACCTGGAGGCAGCCATCCGCCTGTGCGGCAGTCTGACGGACCGCCGGGAGCGGCTGGAGGATCTGGACGTCCAGGCGCTTCTGGAGGAGATGGCCCGGATGGAACAGGAGGGAACGACCTTTATGAACAAGCAGAAGCAGGACACCAAGCGCCGCCGGTATGTGGCGCCTGTGCTCGCAGCGATCTTGATGGCAGTCCTGATGGCAGGGCTGATCTGGCTCTTTCTCTGGGCCTTTCAGGTAGACCCGGCAGGGGCACCACCGCTGCCGGTGCTGGCTCTGTTTGTGGTCATCCCGGCGGCAGTGGTGGTGGGCGTGATCATCGCCCTGGTCCAGCGGATCCGGGAGATCGAGCAGGGAGAAGAGGACGATGCGAAACGATATTGAGAAGGCCCGGGAGCGGCGGCAGGCCATTCTCTCCGCCATCGTCTGCGGGGCGGTCCTGCTGGCTCTGGCCGCTGGTCTGCTGTGGCTGCGGACCTTCCCCGGGCTGTCGGGCTGGATCTCCGGTCTGCTTCTGATTCTGGCGATTTTGGATCTTGCGCAGCTGGTGTCCCTGGGCAGAGCCCTGTGTGAGCGGCTGCGGGAAATTGAGAAAGGAGAACTGTATGATTCTATTGACGATTGAGTATGTCCCCGGCAGGGAGATTGAGGCTCTGGGACTGGTGAAGGGTACGGTGGTCCAGTCCAAGAACTTCGGCAAGGACTTTATGGCGGGCATGAAGACCATCGTGGGCGGTGAGATCAAGGGCTATACGGAGATGCTCATCGAGGCCCGGCAGATCGCTACCAAGCGGATGGTGGACGAGGCAGAGGCCCTGGGGGCCGACGCCGTGGTGGGCCTGCGGTACGGCTCTGCCTCCGTGATGCAGGGGGCGGCTGAAGTCATCGCCTACGGCACGGCTGTGAAGTTCAGGGGATGACCGTCACCTTTCTGGAGCACAGCGGCTTCCTGGTGGAGCTGCCGGCCGTCACCCTGCTCTTCGACTGGTGGAAGGGCGACCTGCCGCCCCTGTCGGAGGAAAAAAACCTGCTGGTGTGTGCCAGCCACCGGCACCCGGACCACTTCGACCCCAAGATCTTCTCCCTGGACGACGGCCGGCGGGAGATCCGCTTTCTCCTGGGCAAGGGCATCCGCCTGACTGGCCGGAACCGGGAGAGGTGGGGCCTGTCAGAGGAGACCGCCGGGAAGTGCCAGGTGCTCTCCAGCGGAGAGACCGTCTCCCCCCTGCCCGGCGTCGCCGTGGAGACGCTGCCCTCCACCGATGAGGGCGTGGCCTTCCTGGTGACGGCGGACGGTCAGGCCGTCTTTCACGCCGGGGACTTGAACTGGTGGCACTGGGAGGGCGAGGATCCCGCCTGGAACCGGAACATGGCGGTGGATTTCCAGCGGTACGCGGAGCCCCTCCGGGGGCGGAGGATCGATCTGGCCATGCTGCCCCTGGACCCCCGGCTGGGAGCGGATGGCTTCCGGGGCCCCCGGTACTTCCTGGAGCTGGCGGACATCCGCCGGTTCCTGCCCATGCACCAGTGGGGGGACTTCTCCTTTACAGAGAAGTTCCTGGCGGCGTATCCCCAGTTTGCGGCGCGGACCATCCCCGTGGAGCGGCGCGGCCAGCAGTTTACCCTGGAATAAGCAGCAAAAGCCGGACCCGAAAGGGTCCGGCTCTTTTCTCCGTGGAGTGTTCTGTGATCTTCACTCTCCACTCTTCACTCTTTTTTCAGGACTGCGGCAGGATCAGGCAGCTGCCCGTCACATCGGGGCCATAGGCCGTCAGCTCCGCCACGAACCCGGTCCCGTCATGGGCGGCGGTGACCGCATCCGTCAGGACCGGGATCTGGTCCGCCGTGGTGACGGCATAAATCCGGTCCACCAGGGGCGCGATCTCCGAGAGCACCAGGCCGGCGTCGCCGTCCGCGCCGGAGGTGAGGACCTCCGCCGGCAGCTGGATGGAGATGGCCACGCCGTAGTCCGCCAGGGCGCTCCGCAGCTCCTCCAGGAAGGTGCGGATGCTCTCTGCCCGGTCCGCGCCGCCGTAGTCGATCTTGTCCAGGGGGCCCGTTGTGGGATAGCCCACGTCCGTCAGCAGAATCTCGTCAAAGCCCAGGTCCGCGATTTGCTGGGCCAGGCCGCACAGGTACTGCCGGGCCGCCGGCTTGTTGGGGTCCAGCCAGTTCAGATCGTTCCCGTCATAGTAGATATAGCCGCCGGTGTTCTTCAGGCCCACGTTTTCCACGTCTGCCCGGGCGGCGATGGGATCCAGGAAGCAGCTCATCCGGGCGATGGTGTGGAAATCGCTCTCCGTCACCTCCGCCAGGGCCGCGGCGGTGTCCTCCACTGTGGAGACCGTGCCGGCCGCGGCGTCGGTGGCCGCAAAGTAGATGTGGCCGGTGCTGTCCTTCAGCGTGACGGCGGCGGCGTTATAGGCAGGAGCGGACATCACAGTGGCCCCCATCCAGGTCTCCTGCCAGGCGGACTGGGTCAGGGGTGTCCCTACCACGGAAAAGGCCGCCAGCTCTGTGGGTCTCTCCGGCTCCTGGACAATGACCTCCACATTCTCTTGGGGGTCTTCCTCCTGGGCGGGAGGCGCCTCCCCTGTCTGCCAGGGCAGCTCCAGATGTGCCCCGCCGTCTGCGTCGTAGACGATATACTCCTGCACCCACAGGAAGCCCAGTGCCGCCACGATCACCAGCACCAGCACCGCCGCCAGCGCGGCCTTGCCCTTGGAGCCCCGGCCCCGATAGCTGCGATAGCCCTTGGTACCTCCCATGACCTCACCTCACTTCCGGAGATCCTGTTCTCCTGCCCCTCAGGGCTGGATGGCGTCCAGCTTGTTGACCCGCCGGGCGTGGCGGCCGCCCTCGAATTCCGTGGAGAGGAACACCTCCACCATCCGCTCCGCCAGGTTCTTTCCGGTAAAGCCGGCACCAATGGCCATCATGTTGGCGTCGTTGTGGCGGCGGGTCATCTCCGCCTCCAGGGAGTCGGCGCAGTGGGCGCAGCGGATGCCCTTCACCTTGTTGGCGGCAATAGAGATGCCGATGCCGGTGGTGCAGATGACGATGCCCCGGTCATACTCGCCGGAGGCCACGGCCCGGGCCGCCGCCTCGCCGAAGTCAGGGTAGTCGCAGCTCTCCGTGGAGTAGCAGCCGAAGTCCTTGTACTCGTGTCCCAGCTTTTCCAGAAGCTGGATGATGTCACATTTCAGCGCGTAGCCGCCGTGGTCGGAACCCAGAGCGATTTTCATGGTATCGGTCTCCTTTTCAAATCAATTGGCCCCATTCCGGGGAATGTGCTCGAACAGGTATAGTATAGCCAATTTTTTCCCGAAAAGCAAATTACAAATCACGCCACACCGGTTTTCCGCCCCGGAAGGTGCAGAACCGCCGGAAGCCGCTCTCCCGCAGCAGGGTCTGTCCCTCCCGGATGGAACAGCCCACCGCGCCCGGCGTGTGGGCGTCGGTGCCCAGGGTGATGATCTCGCCCCCCAGGCTGCGGTACATCCGCAGCCACTTTCCGTCCGGCAGGGGCGTATTGCCCCGGTTGGTGTTCAGCTCGATGCCGATTCCCTTGGGGATGATGATCCGAAAGATCTCCTCCATCTCGGACTCGAATCCGTCAAAGCTGACGTGCATCCCCCGGCCCTCGTTCAGATACCGCAGGGGCAGGGTCAGGTGGCCCAGCACCTGGAACTTCCCCCACTCCGCCAGCTTTTTCACCTGGCCCAGGTAGTCGGCCAAACACCTCCGGGTGTCCTCCTCGTCCTTGGGCGAGAGGAAGTAGAGGTCCCGGCCGTCCATCTGCTCCGACAGGGTGTGGATGGAGCCGATGCAAAAGTCCAGCGCCGGGGCCTGGGCCAGCATCCGCTCCATGCGGTCGATGCCCCAGACCGCGTCCCCCAGCTCCGCTCCCAGCCGCAGGGTGATCCGGTCCCCCACCGCCGTCTGGGCGGCGCCGAACTCCGCGATCATGGGCGCCCAGTCATAGGACGCCCGGGGTGCCGTGGTGCCGAACCGGATGGGCTCCACATGGTCCGTGAAGCACAGCTCCTGAAAGCCCAGCCGGATGGCGGCCTCCGCCAGCTCGGTCATGGAGGCGGAGGCATCCGGTGAGACCCGGGAGTGGACGTGATAGTCGGCTAGATACATAGATCCCTCACTTCTTGAACTTCTTGAAGAAATCCTTCCGCCCCTGGGTCTCGCTCTCGCCCATGGCCTCGGCGAACTTCCTCAGGGCTTCCTTCTGCTCCTTGTTCAGGTTCTTGGGGGTCTCGATGTAGACGGTGACGTACTGGTCGCCCCGTCCCCGGCCGTTGATGGAGGGGATGCCCTTGCCCTTCAGTCGGAAGGTGGTGCCGGACTGGGTGCCCTCCGGCAGGGTGTACTTCACCTTGCCGTCGATGGTGGGGATTTCCAGCTCCGCGCCCAAAACCGCCTGGGTGAAGGTGATGGGCGCCTCGCACAGGACGGAGGTACCCTCCCGCCGGAACAGCTCGTGGGGCCGGACAGTGATGGTGATCAGCAGATCGCCCGCCGGCCCCCCGTTCTTGCCGGCGTTGCCCTGGCCTCGGATGGAGATGGTCTGCCCGTTGTCGATGCCCGCGGGGATGCTGGCCTGGATGGTCCGGCGCTTGCGGACCGTGCCGCTGCCCCGGCAGTCCTTGCAGGGCTGGTGGATGATCCGTCCCTTGCCGCCGCACTTGGGGCAGGGGGAGGATGTGGCGAACACACCCATGGGCGTCTGCCGCCGCTGCTGCACCGTGCCGGTTCCGTGGCAGTCCGGGCACACCTCCGGCGAGGTGCCGGGGGCGCAGCCGTTGCCGTGGCAGGTGTCACAGGTCTCATACCGCTCCACGGTGACTTCCTTTTCACAGCCGAAGGCCGCCTCCTCAAAGCTGATGGCCACGGACAGCCGGATGCTCTCGCCCCGCTGGGGGGCGTTGGGGTTGGTGCGCCGTCCGCCGCCGAATCCGCCGCCGAAAAAGCTGCCGAAGATGTCTCCCAGGTCGCCGAAGTCGAAGCTCCCGTCAAACCCGCCGCCGAACCCGCCGGCGCCGAAGTTGGGGTCCACCCCGGCGTGGCCGTACTGGTCGTACCGGGCCCTTTTGTCTGTATCGGAGAGGACCTCGTAGGCCTCGTTGACCTCCTTGAACTTCTCCTCCGCCGACTTGTCGCCGGGGTTCAGGTCCGGGTGGTATTTTCGGGCCATTTTTTTATAGGCCTTTTTGATCTCGTCCTCAGAGGCGCCCTTGCTAACGCCCAGGACTTCGTAATAATCGCGTTTCTGTTCTGCCATAGAATCACCAACTTTTCAATTAGGAATGAGGAGTTAGGAATTAGGAATTGCAGGATCCGCCCTTGGCGGATGAATTGAAATCCGTCCGGCTCCGCCGGACACCTCAATTCCTCATTCCTAATTTCTAATTCCTAATTCATGAGAGCGTGCCGCGCAGGCGGGGACTTGCCCCGCCCGCGCGGCCGCATGGCGTCTTGTTACTTCTTATTGTTGTCGTCATCGTCGACCACCTTGTAGTCGGCGTCGTAATACTGGCCCTGCTGGGCGCCGGCATCGCCGCCGGCCTGCTGGGCACCGCCCTGGGCGCCCTGAGGATTGGCCTGCTGATACAGCTTCTCACTGACGGCGTAGAATGCCTGGGTCAGCTCGTCGGTGGCGGTCTTGATGGCAGCGGTGTCGGTGCCCTTCAGGGCCTCCTTCAGCTTGTCGATGCCGGCCTGGACCTTGTTCTTGTCGTCGGCGGGGATCTTGTCGCCCATCTCGGAGAGGGTCTTCTCGCTCTGGTAGACCATCTGGTCGGCCTGGTTGCGGACCTCGACCTCCTCCTTCAGCTTCTTGTCCTGGGCGGCATACTGCTCGGCTTCCTTCACGGCCTTCTCGATGTCCTCCTTGCTCATGTTGGAGGAGGAGGTGATGGTGATGTGCTGCTCCTTGCCGGTGCCCAGGTCCTTCGCGGAAACATGAACGATGCCGTTGGCGTCGATATCGAAGGTAACCTCGATTTGCGGGGTGCC
>DWZJ01000020.1 GCA_019118245.1 Candidatus Oscillibacter excrementigallinarum | reverse complement strand
GATCTTCGGCCGCGGCGGCTCCGACCAGGAGGGCGGCATGGCCGCCGCCACCTACGGCGCCAAGATCATGAAGGATCTGGGCCTCATCCCCGAGAACTACAAGATCATGGTGGTGGGCTCCGTCCAGGAGGAGGACTGCGACGGCATGTGCTGGCAGTACATCGTCAACAAGGACTTCCAGGGCCAGGAGGATGCCCGCAGCAAGATCGAGTTCGTGGTCTCCACCGAGCCCACCGACGGCGGCATCTACCGGGGCCACCGGGGCCGCATGGAGATCCGGGTGGACGTGAAGGGCGTCAGCTGCCACGGCAGCGCGCCGGAGCGGGGCGACAACGCCATCTACAAGATGGCCGACATCCTCCAGGACGTCCGGGCCCTGAATGAGAGCGGCGACGGTCCCTCCAACCCTGTCAAGGGCCTGGTGAAGATGCTGAATCCGGAGTTCAACCCGGAGCACTATGAGGACGCCCAGTTCCTGGGCCGTGGCACCTGCACCGTCAGCCAGATCTTCTACACCTCTCCCTCCCGCTGCGCGGTGGCAGACTCCTGCGCCATCTCCATCGACCGGCGCATGACCGCCGGCGAGACCTGGGACTCCTGCCTGGAGGAGATCCGGCAGCTGCCCGCCGTGAAGAAGTACGGTGACGACGTGAAGGTCAGCATGTACATGTACGACCGGCCCGCCTGGACCGGCGAGGTCTATGAGACGGAGTGCTTCTTCCCCACCTGGATCAACAAGGAATCCGCCGCCCACGTCCAGGCGCTGGTGGACGCCCACCACGCCCTGTGGGGCGACAAGCGCATCGGCCACGCCGACGCGGACCCCAAGCGGGACGCCATGCACCTGCGGGAGGGCCGTCCCCTCACCGACAAGTGGACCTTCTCCACCAACTGCGTGTCCATCCAAGGCCGGTACGGCATCCCCTGCGTGGGCTTCGGCCCCGGTGCCGAGTCCCAGGCCCATGCCCCCAACGAGATCACCTGGAAGCAGGATCTGGTGACCTGCGCCGCCCTGTACGCCGCGGTGCCCGGCCTGTACAAGCCGGAGAACAAGACCGCCGACGTCACCGAGTTCCGGCAGAGTCTGACGGACAATGACATCCGGTGAGCTTCAAAGGGGGACTGCGTCCCCCCTCGACCTCCCCCCTCCCCAGTGACGTCGGTCACTGGGGACGCCGCCCAAGGCGGCTGGGTCAATGTATTTTTGTCAGGCGCATGTCCTGACAAAAATAATTCCATTCCCTTGATTTGCCTCCGGCAAATCAACTGGGGAAAACCGCTGGTTTTCCCCTAGCCCCTTTTCCCAGGTCCTTTTTCCTGCCGCTGCAGCGGGGCGCTATCCATCTACACACTTACACTACATAGATTACAAGGAGTGCTGAATATGTCCAAGACCATCGAGCTGGCCAAGCATCTGGAAAAGCTGCACATCAACAATATGTACAAGTCCGACTTCTACTGGACCTGGGACAAGACCGACGAGGAGCTGGAGGCCATCTTCACCGTGGCCGACGCCCTGCGGGACCTGCGGGAGCGGAACAAGTCCACCCGGATCTTTGACTCCGGCCTGGGCATCTCCATCTTCCGGGACAACTCCACCCGCACCCGGTTCTCCTTCGCCTCCGCCTGCAACCTGCTGGGCCTGACCGTCCAGGACCTGGACGAGAAGAAGAGCCAGATCGCCCACGGCGAGACCGTCCGGGAGACCGCCAACATGGTGTCCTTCATGGCCGACGTCATCGGCATCCGGGACGACATGTTCATCGGCGAGGGCCACAAGTACCAGAAGACCTTCATGGACGCCGTGAAGGA
Source organism: Candidatus Oscillibacter excrementigallinarum (assembly GCA_019118245.1). GTDB lineage: Bacteria > Bacillota > Clostridia > Oscillospirales > Oscillospiraceae > Oscillibacter > Oscillibacter excrementigallinarum. The sequence goes on along the minus strand of DWZJ01000020.1, from coordinate 1,428 downwards.
GGGCTACCGGGACGGCATCCTGGAGCAGCAGCCCACTCTGGTGAACCTCCAGTGCGACGTGGACCACCCCACCCAGTGCATGGCGGATATGCTGCACATCATCCATGAGTTCGGCGGTGTGGAGAACCTGAAGGGCAAGAAGATCGCCATGACCTGGGCCTACTCCCCCAGCTACGGCAAGCCCCTGTCCGTGCCCCAGGGCGTCATCGGCCTGATGACCCGGTTCGGCATGGACGTGGTGCTGGCCCATCCCGAGGGCTATGACGTGATGCCTGAGGTGGAGGAGATCGCCAAGAAGAACGCCGCGGCCACCGGCGGCAGCTATCAGAAGGTCACCACTATGGAGGAGGCCTTCGACGGCGCCGACATCGTCTATCCCAAGAGCTGGGCGCCCTTCGCCGCCATGCAGGAGCGGACCCGGCTGTATCAGGCCGGCGACCAGGCCGGCATCGACGCCCTGGAGAAGCAGCTGCTGGCCCAGAACGCCCAGCACAAGAACTGGACCTGCTCCGAGGACATGATGAAGCGGACCAAGAACGGCAAGGCCCTGTACCTCCACTGCCTGCCCGCCGACATCACCGGCCTCTCCTGCCCGGAGGGCGAGGTGGACAACTCCGTGTTCGACCGGTACCTGGTGCCCCTGTACAAAGAGGCCAGCTACAAGCCCTATATCATCGCTGCCATGATCATGATGAGCAAGGTGAAGGACCCGGTCTCCGCGCTGATGGCCCTGGACCAGGGCGGCAAGCGGAAGCTGTTCTGAGCATTTTGAAAATTTCAGGTTTTGGCGGGAATAGCACAGGCATTCCCGCCAAAACTATCTGACAGGTTCCACCACTATTACTTGTGAAGAAGGGATACACCAACTATGGGTAAACGTATCGTCATCGCTCTGGGCGGCAACGCCCTGGGCAATAACCTGCCGGAGCAGATGGCCGCCGTGAAGCACACGGCCAAGGCCATCGTGGACCTGATCGAAGAGGGGCACCAGGTGGTGGTGGCCCACGGCAACGGCCCACAGGTGGGCATGATCAATGTGGCCATGACCACCCTCTCCCGGGAGGATCCCTCCCACCCCATGGCTCCCATGTCCGTCTGCACCGCCATGAGCCAGGGATATATCGGCTACGACCTGCAGAACTCCCTGCGGGAGGAGCTTCTGAACCGGGACATCCACAAGCCCGTTGCCACCGTTCTCACCCAGGTGGAGGTGGACCCGGAGGACCCTGCCTTCCAGAACCCCTCCAAGCCCATCGGCACCTTTATGACGGAGAAGGAGGCCGAGGAGATGCGCCGCCGGGGCAACTGCGTCATGGAGGACGCCGGCCGGGGCTGGCGCCGCTGCGTGGCCTCCCCCAAGCCCAAGGCCATCGTGGAGATTGAGACCATCCGGACGCTGATGGACGCGGGCCAGGTGGTCATCGGCTG
>DWZJ01000019.1 GCA_019118245.1 Candidatus Oscillibacter excrementigallinarum | reverse complement strand
GGCATCTTTTGGTTCCTGTCAGAAGTCTTTGTGGTGGGCGGCCTCACACGCATATCGGGCGGACCGAGCTCTTCCCAGGTTCCTCAGGGGCAGCCTGCGGCAGACCGGTCCAGGTAAGTATGGAAGAAAGGGCGCCGGAGCACTCCGGCGCCCTCTTTTTATGCTGCGCATCACAGAATGATGCAGATGAGCCCCCCGCTGCCCTCGTTGATGATGCGGGTCAGGGTCTCCTGGAGCTTTTTCCGGGCGTCCTCCGGCATCCGCTTCAGCTTGGCCTGCAGGTCCTCGTTCACCAGCTCGTGGAAGCTGCGGCCGAAGATGTTGGACTGCCAGATCTTGCTGGTGTCCCCCTCGAACTCCTGCAAGAGGTAGTTCACCATGTCCTCCGACTGCTTCTCGTTGCCCACGATGGGGCTGACGGCGGTCTCGATGTCCGCCCGGATCATGTGGATGCTGGGGGCGCTGGCCTTCAGGCGCACGCCGTACCGGCCCCCCTGCTTCATGATCTCCGGCTCCTCCAGCTTCAGCTCGTCGATGCCCGGCACCACGATGCCATAGCCCGTCTCCCGCACGTCCCGGAGGGCGCCCTCCACCTTGTCATACTCCGCCTTCACCGACGCCAGCTTCGTCAGCAGGCTCATGAGATCCCCGTCGTCGGATACCTCAAAGCCGGACTGCTCCGACAGAGTCTGGTAGAACAGCTCCCGGGGCAGGGCCAGCCGGGCGGCGGCCACGCCGGTGCCCAGGTCGATGGCGGTGATCCTGGCCTCGCTGATGTGCTCGCTCTCCCCCAGGGCGGCGATGACGTTCTCCACCTCCCGGATGTGGCGGAGCTGGGCGGTGTTCTGGCGGACGGCGTCGTACAGCCCCGCCTTGATGGGGTGGCCCGCCGGCAGAGCGTCCACCCAGGGGGGCAGGAACAGGTCCAGCTCCTGCATGGGGAACTCGTAGAGCACCGCTTTCAGGATGGCGGCCACCGCGTCCTCGTCCAGCTCCAGGCAGTTGACGGCCATGCAGTGGACCTCGTACCGGGAGGAGATGTCCTTGGCGATGGCCTGGGCCCGGTCGCCCCGGGGGTCCGCGGAGTTCAGCAGGACGATGAAGGGCTTCCCCAGCTCCTGGAGCTCCCGGATCACCCGCTCCTCCGCCTCCAGGTAGTCCTCCCGGGCAATGTCGGAGATGGTGCCGTCGGTGGAGATGACGATGCCGATGGTGGAGTGCTCGGCGATGACCTTCCGGGTGCCGATCTCCGCCGCCTCGGTCATGGGGATCTCGTGGTCGTACCAGGGGGTGGTGACCATGCGGGGGGCGTCGTCCTCCATCTGGCCGATGGCCCCCTTCACCATATAGCCCACGCAGTCGATGAGCCGCACGGAGCAGTTTCCCCCGTCCGGCAGCTGGATCTGGGCCGCCTCCTCCGGGACGAATTTCGGCTCGGCGGTCATGATGGTCCGGCCGGAGCCGCTCTGGGGCAGCTCATCCCGAGCCCGCTCCTTCCGGTAGACGTTGTCGATGTTGGGGATCACCTGGGTCTCCATGAACCGCTTGATGAACGTGGACTTCCCGGTGCGCACGGGGCCCACCACGCCGATGTAGATATCCCCAGCGGTGCGGGTGGCGATATTCTGATAGATACTGGTATTCATAGCATCCCGTCCTTTTTCCGCTCCATAGTCTTGTTCCCACTCTATGTCCCAGGTCCCGGAAGTATGACAGCCCGTCTCGCTTTGGAGAAGATGCACAAAATTCCCCGCCGCTCTTCTCCGTTCTTACCCGATTTTGCGGCTTTACAGGGGCAATTTAGTATGGTAAACTGCTAACGTAATGAAACGAGTGAGACGCTCGTTTGGAAATTGGAGGATTGACGATGAAAAACATGAAGAAGCTGTGGGCGCTCCTGCTGGCCCTGGCCATGACCTTCTCCCTGGCCGCCTGCGGCGGGACCTCTGACGAGGAGACCACCACAGACGACCAGACTACGGAGGACACCGCCGCCGAGAGCGACCTGGCCTATGTCCAGGACAAGGGCACCCTGGTGGTGGGCATCACCGAGTTCGAGCCCATGGACTACCAGGACGCCGACGGCAACTGGATCGGCTTTGACGCGGACATGGCCTCTGAATTTGCCGAGAGCCTGGGCGTCTCCGTGGAGTTTCAGGTGATTGACTGGGACAACAAGGTGATGGAACTGGACGGCAAGACCATCGACGTAGTGTGGAACGGCATGACCCTCACCGAAGATGTTCTGGCCGCCATGGAGTGCTCTCAGCCCTATCTGATCAACCAGCAGGTGGTCGTGGTCCCCGCTGACGTGGCGGATCAGTACCAGACCGAGGACAGCCTGGCCGATCTGGCCTTCGCCGTGGAGATTGGCTCCGCTGGCTGTGAGGTGGCCGCCGCCAACGGCTATAACTACACGGAAGTGGCCGATCAGGCCACCGCCCTGCTGGAGGTCGCCTCCGGCACCGCCGATGCCGCTATCATCGACTCCCTGATGGCCGGCGCCATGATCGGTGAGGGCACCAGCTATGCGGACTTGACCTCCACCGTGGCTCTCACCAGCGAGGAGTACGGCGTGGGCTTCCGCAAGGGCTCCGACCTGGCCGCCGCCCTGAACGAGTTCCTGGACGGCAAGTATGCCGACGGCTCCATCCAGACTCTGGCGGAGACCTATGGCGTGCAGGACGCCCTGGTGGCCGAGTAAGCGGTTCCCTCCCTACATCAAATCGGATTTCCAAAAGCAGAGGCGTTGTCCTCTGCTTTTGGCCGGTCTTTCAGACTCTTTCATTTCACCAAAAAGGATGATTCCATGGATATGTTTCTGACGGTCATCGGGGCTCTGAATGTGGGCTTTCTGCAAACCCTGAAGCTGTTTGCCGTCACGCTGATCGGTGCGCTTCCCCTGGGACTTATCATCTCCTTCGGCTCCATGAGCCGGTTCATGCCGCTTCGGTGGCTGACAAAGACCGTTGTCTGGATCATTCGGGGCACGCCCCTGATGCTTCAGCTTCTGATTCTCTTCTTTGTACCCGGTATCGTGCTGGACAGCGGCAGTCCCTGGCCCAGCGGCGAGAGTGGCCGATTCCTGGCCTCCGCCATCGCATTTATCATCAACTACGCCTGTTACTTCTCCGAGATCTACCGGGGCGGTATTCAGGGGGTTCCCTGCGGCCAGCAGGAGGCCGGTGAAGTCCTGGGTATGACAAAATCCCAAATCTTCCTCCATGTGACCCTGCTGCAGATGGTCAAGCGCATCGTTCCCCCCATGTCCAATGAGATCATCACCCTGGTGAAGGACACCTCCCTGGCCCGCATCATCTCCCTGCAGGAGATCATCTGGGCGGGCTATGCGTTCATCAAAAGCTCCCACGGCTACTCCGGCCTGGTGTGGCCTCTGTTCTTCACCGGCGTGTACTACCTGGCGTTCAACGGCGTGCTGACGCTGCTGTTCGGTTGGGTGGAAAAGAAGCTGGACTTCTTTCAGTAAGGAGGGGACCGATCTATGTCGATTCTGGAAGTACATCACATTGAAAAGCACTTCGGCGCCACCCGGGTGCTGGAGGATATCAGCTTTGACCTGGAACAGGGCCAGGCCCTGGCCATCATCGGCTCCTCCGGCTCCGGCAAGACCACCCTGCTGCGGTGCCTGAATTTCCTGGAGAAGCCGGACAAGGGCACCATCTCCGTGGCCGGCAATCTGATCTTCGACGCCGCCGACCCCGCCACCCAGCGGGAGAGCGAGGTCCGGAAGAAGCGGCTCCACTTCGGGCTGGTGTTCCAGTCCTTCAACCTGTTCCCCCAGTACACGGCCCTGAAAAACGTCACCCTGGCCCGGGAGCTGCTGGCCCAGGAGCAGCCGGGCTTCAAGGAGAACAAGAAAAAGATCCTGGAGGAGATCCAGGCGGACGGCCGGGAGCTGCTGGCGAAGATGGGCCTCAGTGAGCGGGCGGACCACTACCCCAGCCAGCTCTCCGGCGGGCAGCAGCAGCGGGTGGCCATCGCCCGGGCCCTGGCGCTGCACCCGGACATCCTCTGCTTTGATGAGCCCACCTCCGCCCTGGACCCGGAGCTCACCGGCGAGGTGCTTCGGGTCATTCGGGAGCTGGCGGAGCAGCGGACCACCATGATCATCGTCACCCATGAGATGGCCTTCGCCCGGGACGTGGCGGACCAAGTGATCTTCATGGACGGCGGCGTCATCGTGGAGCAGGGCGACGCCCGGCAGGTCATCGAGCACCCCCGGGAGGAGCGGACCCGGCAGTTCCTGTCCCGGTACGCGGAGGGGTAATGAGGAATGAGGAGTTAGGAATTAGGAATTTTTCCGAAACAGGCCGTAGGGGCGGCAATCTGCCGCCCGGGGAACAAATGCAAAGAGTGGAGAGTGGAGAGTTTTGTAGGGGCCGACCTGTGTGTCGGCCCGTCCTCCAGATGGCGTTCCCGCCGCGGGCGGAACGATTTGAATCCGTCCGGCTCCGCCGGACACCAAAATTCCTCATTCCTCATTCCTAACTGTCATGGCAGAGCAGCAAAAAGAGCGGAGCTGTGCTCCGCTCTTTTGTTATGCCCGCTTCCGGGGGATCAGCAGCAGCTGGTCCCGGGGGATCTCCCCCTCCGACTCCACCTGGTTGGCGGAGAGGATGACGCCGATGGTGGTGTTGTACCGCTTCGCCAGGTCCCAGGCGGTCTCCTGCTTCCCCAGGCACCGCAGCACCAGGGACGGCGCCCCGGCGGTGTCCTTGGGGGACTCGGTGTTGAGCTTGCCGCCGGACACGCACACCCGCTTGACCCGCTGGGCCGCCTCCGCCTGGAAGTCCACCGGGAACCGGACCTCGATGCCCCGGTCCGTCAGGCCGCCCTGGACCTCCTCCGGGCAGACGGCCCGGGCGGTGATCCGGCAGTCCTCCGGCAGCTCCAGCTGGCAGCTGACGTCGATGGTCCGCTCCGCCACCAGGGGCACGCCCCCCTCGTCCAGATACAGGGCCCGCAGGTCCGCCCCGGTCCGCAGGACGGCGGTCTCCCCCTCCCGGCTGACGGACACGGCGCCGCAGGTGACGGAGAGGGACAGGATGGAATCCGCCACCGCGCCGATCTCCAGCACCTCCCGCACCGTCTGGCGGCGGGTCATCTGCTGGCGGAAGCTGGTGAGCTCCAGGGGCGCGGCGTCGTAGGTCAGGTCGTAGGCGGTGGAGTACAGGTCGCTGAGGAGCGTCAGCTCCTGGGTCTGCCGCAGCAGGGCCGTAGCGTGGAGGTACAGGGTCACCGCGATCTCCCGGCCCTCCGCGTCGCCGCCGTCCACCTGCAGGTCCGCGCCGGTGAGCTGCAGCTGCACCGTGGGCTCCGCCCCCTCCGGCGCCCCCTCCACCTCCATGATCTGGGAGAAGGGCAGCTCTCCGGACGAGGCGCAGCAGCGGCCGTCCGCCGTCCGGTACAGCAGGCTCACGTGGAACAGCCCCTTGAAGATCAGCTTGCTGCCCACGATCTTCGTCTCCGTCACCGCGGGGCACACCTGGCTGGTGAGGAGCTCCGCCGCCCCCTCCCGGCCCGGGGACAGGTCCATCTGCTCGGAGTAGGTGAAGTCCTTCTCCGCGATGTGGGTCAGCAGGATGGCGTGCTGCTGCTCCTGCTTTTTTTCGATGCACAGCTCCGGCCCCGCCTCCACGTCCGCGGAGAAGCGCAGGGGCCTGCGCTGGTAGCCGGTGAGACGGGTCACCAGCTTGCAGTGGGTGAACACCTTCCGGGGGTTCAGCATCCGGGTCTCCAGGAATTCCGTCTCCGTGTCCGCCAGCAGGGCCGCGCAGTCCGTCAGGCTGCGGCCGTCGGTCTCCGCCGTGAAGGGCATGGCAAATTCCAGGGTGCGGATGCCCCCCTCCCCCTCCGGGGTGTACAGCACCGTCACCCGCACGGTGCCGGAGACCGCTCCCCGGCCGTCCCGGAGCTCCCGGCTGTGGAGGAACACCTTGCCCGTGGTCTCAATGATCCGCGCGATGTCCGGACAGTAGTCCGGCACGATGGTCTCCGCCGTCTCCTCCTGGGTCAGTGTCACCTCTCCGCCTGCCTCATAGGCGTCGAGGCGGTCCTTTTTCAATTCCAGTTCCATGGTTCGCCCTTCCTTTCCCGGCCGTTATCCTCCGGGGACCGCCGCCTGGAAACGGCCGCGGGGCGGAAGAGGCCGTCTCTTCCGCCCCCATGCGCCGCCGCGGATGCCCGCGGAGTCTCGCTCTGCTGACACTGTATGCCCGGCCGGGACTGGTTATTCCGAGATCTTGAACAGCTTCCGCAGGATCCCGCTGAGGGCCTTGGGGGACTTCCACACTACAATACGCATCGTCCATAACTCCTTTCTACCGCCGGCAGCAGGCGCAGCCGCACGCGATCAGCAGGACCGCCACCAGAAACATCAGCGCCCCCACGGGAAAGATCGCCGCGATCAGGATACCGGCCCCCAGCGCCGCCGCGCAGACGCCCAGTATCCAGCATCCGCCGCCTCTCCGAAACATACGTCACACGCCCCTTTCTCACTCTCAGTATATACATCTCTGCAGGAATGGTGCGGCACTTCAATTAGGAATTCGGAATGAGGAATTAGGAATTTTTGTGTTTCGCCTCCGGCAGAACAGTTTGAATTTGTCCGGCTCCGCCGGACACCGCAATTCCTAACTCCTAATTCCTAACCTCTCCTGCGATGGCAAAAAAATCCCGTCGAATCGCTGGATTCGGCGGGATACTCTGTTTTGAAGTTATCGTTTTTTTTCCTGCCAGTCCTGGAGGGGCTTCAGCTCCTCGTACAGGCGGATGTAGCTGGCGTGCCGGCTCTTCTGGATCGTTCCGTCCCGCACCGCCTCCAGCACGGCGCAGCCCTTCTCCTTGGTGTGGCTGCACCCCACGAAGCGGCACTGGTCCAGGTAGGGCCGGAACTCCACGAAGGTCTCCGGCAGGTGATGTTTCAGCTCCAGATTCAGCTCGTCGGTCTCAAATGAGGAGAAGCCCGGGGAGTCCACCACGTCCGCTCCGCAGCTCAGGCGGAACAGCTCCACGTGCCGGGTGGTGTGGCGGCCCCGGCCCAGCGCCTGGCTCACGTCCCCCACCTGGATGTGAAATTCCGGGTCCAGGGCGTTCAGGATGCTGGATTTCCCTACGCCGGAGTTGCCTGTAAAGGCAGACAGCTTCCCGGCGATCAGGGGTTTCAATTCCTCGATGCCCTCCCCGGTCTCGGCGCTGACCCGCAGGGTCGGGAACCCGGCGGCGGTGTAGATGGCGTACAGGTCGTCGGCCCGGTCCAGGTCGCACTTGTTCAGCAGCACCACCACATCGCAGTCCTTCAGGGCGGCGATGGACGCCACCCGGTCGATGAGGAAGGGGTCGGTCCTGGGGATGGCGCCGGAGGCGATGACCACCAGCTGGTCGATGTTGGCCACCGCCGGCCGGGCAAACGCGTTCCGCCGGGGCAGGATGGTCTCCACGACCCCCTCGCCGTTCCCCAGCTCCCGGACCTCCACCCGGTCCCCCACCAGGGGGGAGATGCCCTCCCTGCGGAACTTGCCCCGGGCCCGGCAGGTGAGGATCTCCCCGCCGGTATTCACATAGTAGAAGCCACTGAGGGCTTTCTGGATGCGGCCCTCAGATTCCACTTTCATCAAGATTCACCTCACGGGTGTTGAGCATATCCATCTCCCCGTCCACGTACACCTCCACGGAGACCGTGCCGGTGCCTCGCAGCTTATAGGGGAAGTTGCCCTGGCTGCAGTCCACCGGCTGGTTGAACACGATCTTGCCGTCCACCACGATCTGGACCTCCGCGGTCTCCCGGTCCGTGGGCAGAGCGATGAGCAGCTGCTCTTCTCCCTCCTGGCTGCCGCCGGTGGACGTATCCGGTCCGGTGCTGACCCACAGCTCCACGGTGCTGCCGTTGGGCACCTCGGTGGTGGCCACCGGGTTCTGGCGGATCACGTAGCCCTCCGGCACGGTGTCGCTGGCCTCCTCCTGGACCTGGGGCACCAGGCCCAGGATCTCCAGCTGGTCCTCCACCCAGGACAACTCACGGTTGGTGAAGTCGATCAGGGGCACTGTGGGCGGGCCCTTGCTGATGACGAAGGTGATGGTGTCCCCCTTGTGGAGGGCCTCTCCCTCCGCAGGAGTGGTGGACATGATGTTGCCGGCCTCTATCTCGTCATCGAAGTCCTGCTGGGCCTCCTCCTCCGGCTGGAGCACCAGCTCGTACTCCTCGATCAGGTCGCGCAGATAAATTTCCGCCTGCGCGTAGGTCATGTCGGTGACGTTGAGCATGGTTCCCACGTCCTCCCCGGCGCTGAGCCAGACGTTGATGGTGATGGGCAGCTCACCCTTCTTCTCTGTCTCCGGCTCCGGGTCCTGGCGGACGATCTCGCCCACGGCGGCGTCGCTGGCCTCGGAGCCCGCCACCACCACCTGGAAGGTGCCGTCCGCCACGCTGGCCTGCTGATTGGCCTGCTCCTCCGTCAGACCAACCAGCTGGGGCACCACATAGGTGTCCGTCTCCGCCGGGACCATGGAGGCCAGGATAGCCCGGAACAGGAAGAACAGGACCACCACGACCACCACGGCTCCGGCGCCGATGACGGCCGCCTTCTTGCCGCCGCTGAGACGGGCGGGCCGGTCGTCGTCATAGCGGTCATCTTCGTAGCGGCGGTTCCGCTCGAAGGCGGGCTCCCGGCCCGGCCGGTGGCTCTGGGGCGGGACCGGGGTCCGCAGCTTTTGGGTGGGCTCGTCGGGCTCCTCCGTCCGCAGGTCGCTGAGCTCAAAGTCCAGATTCACCCCGGGGTTCTTCCGGAATGCCTCCAGGTCGGCGATCATGGCGTCGGCGGAGGGATACCGCTTGTCCAGGTCCGGGGCCATGGCCTTCATGCAGATCAGCTCCAGCTGCTCCGGGATGTCGGGATTCACCTCCCGGGGAGCCAGGGGCACGGAGCTCAGGTGCTGGATGGCCACGGACACGGCGCTGTCCCCCTCGAAGGGCAGGCGGCCGGTGAGCATCTCATACAGCACCACGCCGGCGGAGTAGATGTCGCTGCGGGCGTCGATCCGGTCCCCCCGGGCCTGCTCCGGGGAGATGTAGTGGACGGAGCCCAACGCCTCCTGGGTCAGGGTCTGGGCGGCG
>DWZJ01000018.1 GCA_019118245.1 Candidatus Oscillibacter excrementigallinarum | reverse complement strand
CGGCTGGGACGACAACGGTGTGTTCAACTTTGAGGGCGGCTGCTACGCCAAGGTCATCAACCTGGACAAGGAGGCCGAGCCTGACATCTACAACGCCATCAAGCGCAACGCCCTGCTGGAGAACGTCACCGTGGACGAGAACGGCCACTGCGACTTCGCGGACGACTCCGTCACCGAGAACACCCGCGTCTCCTACCCCATCGACCACATCGAGAAGATCGTGCGCCCCGTGTCCGCCGGCCCCGACGCCAAGAACGTGATCTTCCTGTCTGCCGACGCCTTCGGCGTGCTGCCCCCCGTGTCCATCCTGACCCCGGAGCAGACCCAGTATTACTTCCTGTCCGGCTTCACCTCCAAGCTGGCCGGCACCGAGCGGGGCATCACCGAGCCCACCCCCACCTTCTCCGCCTGCTTCGGCCAGGCTTTCCTGGAGCTGCACCCCACCAAGTACGGTGAGGAGCTGGTGAAGAAGATGCAGAAGTCCGGCGCCAGGGCCTACCTGGTGAACACCGGCTGGAACGGCACCGGCAAGCGCATCTCCATCAAGGACACCCGGGGCATCATCGACGCCATCCTCAACGGCGCCATCAGCAAGGCCCCCACCAAGACCATCCCCTACTTCGGCCTGGAGGTCCCCACCCAGCTGGAGGGCGTGGACACCGGCATCCTGGATCCCCGTGACACCTACGCCGACCCCGGCGAATGGGACGCCAAGGCCAGGGATCTGGCCTCCCGCTTCATCAAGAACTTTGCCAAGTACACCACCAACGAGGCGGGCAAGGCCCTGGTGGCCGCCGGCCCCAAGGTCTGAGCATCCGCCGGAAACGCACGCAGGGTGCCGCTTCCGCGGCGCCCCGATCTTGTCGAACAGGCTGCCGCTTGTGCGACACAGCCGCAAGGCCGCTCTGCAAATGCAGAGCGGCCTTGTTTTGCTGTTATGGAAACATTTTACCAGATGAACTCCCCGCAGTGGGGGCAGTAGTGGGGGATGCCGAAGGTGTTCCAGTATCTGCCGCAGTTGGGGCAGCGGAAGAACAGCCACGTCTGGAGCAGGGCCGCCAGTAAGACCACACAACCTAGGCCCAGCAGCAAATGAATCTCCAGGCCCACGCCGACCGTTGCCAGGGCTCCCCCTGTGATCGCCCCCACCCAAAGCAGCACATAGCTTTTGAAATAGTCCATAGCCGTCCCCCTCTCAGTCCAGAGGCGTCTTGCAGTAGGGGCAGGTTTTGGGCAGGGTCCGCTTGGGCAGGTCCCGCTTGCAGTGCGGGCAGTGGTAGAAGAAGTTCATCTGGAGGGTTCCCGCCAGCACGCAGGCGATACCGATGCCGCCCACCACAACCTGGTTTGTCAAGCCGCCGATCAGCATCACCAGAATGCCGCCGATGCCCAGGATCCGCATGAGCCAATAGCTCGTCTTGTAATTCATGCCTGTTCACCTTCTTTCCATCCGGGGGTCCGGCCCTTCTCAGGTCCGCTCCGGGAATTTCTCGCAGAGCCGGTCCAGCTCGTCGATCAGGGTCCCCAGCTCCTCCGCCGTCATGGGGCAGGTGAGCTCCGCCGTGTCGTCCCCGTCCATGGTGTTGGGGAGGTAGAAGGACACCGCCGCCTCAAAGGTCCCGTCCTCCAGGGCCCGGACGCCCAGGGAAAAGTAGAAATCCTCCTGGAAGTCGCTGACATACAGGTCCCGGATGCCGGCCTTCACCACCTTCAGCCCGGCGGTCATGCTCTGGAGCTCGAAGGTCTGGAGGCAGCTGTTGGAGTCCTTCACCACGTCTCCGTCCTCCCTGCGCCAGGTGGCCCGGAGCACCAGCCACTGGCTGTCCTCACTGCCGGGGTCGGCATAGGGGAACTCATAATTCACGATGTCCAGCTGTAAGCTGGCCTCGTCGTTGCGGAACAGCATGGGGGATCTCTCCTTTTCAGTCGTTGTGGTGGGCGGCGTAGAACGCGTCGTAGTCCGCCAGCTGCCGCTGCAGCAGGGCCGGGGTGTCCAGGCCGTAGGGGCAGCGGGACATGCAGGCGTTGCAGTGGATGCAGTTCTCGATCTGGTGCATCTTGGCATACCATTCGTCGCTCAGATAGGGCTTGTAGGGCGCCCGGCGCAGCAGCTGGGCCATCCGGGCCGCCTGGGGGATGTCGATGCCGGCGGCGCAGGGCAGGCAGTACCCGCAGGAGCGGCAGAAGTCCCCGGAGAGCTCCTGCCGGTCGTGGTTGATCACCGCCTGGAGCTCCGGCGTCATGCGGGGGTCCCGGGCCGTCAGGTCCAGCCACTGGTCCAGCTCCCACTCGTGCTGGATGCCCCAGATGGGCACCACGTCCGGGTGCTCCTGCATGAAGGCGTAGCAGGCCTCGGCGTTGTTCAGCAGTCCGCCGGACAGGCCCTTCATGGCGATGAAGCCCATGTCGTGCTGCCGGCACAGCTCCACCAGCTCCAGGTCCTTCTCCGTGGCCAGGTAGCAGAAGGGGAACTGCAGCGTCTCAAAGTTTCCGGATTCGATGGCCGCATGGGCCACCTTCAGCCGGTGGTTGGTGATGCCGATGTGGCGGATGTAGCCCTTCTGCTTGGCCTCCAGCGCGGCGGCAAAGGGGCCGTCCGGGTCGTTGATGTCCGGCAGCACCGCCGGGTTGTGGAACTGGAACAGGTCGATGTAGTCGGTCCGGAGCCGGCGCAGGCTCTCCTCGATGTGGGCCTGGACGGTCTGTTTGTCCATGCCGGAGCTCTTGGTGGAGATCACCACGTGCCGCCGCACGTCGCGGAGGGCCTCGCCCAGCTTCTCTTCGCTGTCGGTATAGGCGTTGGCGGTGTCGAAGTAGTTGATGCCGGACTCGCAGGCCCGGCGGACCAGCTTCACTGCGTCCGCCTTGGAGATCCGCTGGATGGGCAGCGCGCCGAACGCCGTCTTGGTCACCAGCAGGCCGGTCCTTCCCAGTCTGATCTTCTTGATCTCCATGCGCAAGTCTCCTTCTCGTGCCGCGGGCGGTGTTCTCCGGTCCTCCGCGGTCGTCCCGCCGCCGGATGTTCCGGGCCCGGGCGCCGTTGTCCTGTGGGTTATTGTATCACAATTTTCCAGGTTTGCAAATCCAAAGCAATGTGGTATGATAGAAAAAGAGATCACCCGCCGCTCCGGCGGACAGAGGAGGCGCCCCCATGGCACACAAGGAGCTGCATCTGAAAGTAACGCTGCGGATTTACAGCGACGACGACCAGCGCTGCTTTGGTCCCGGCATCGCCACCCTGCTGCAGCGGGTGCGGGAGCACCGCTCCCTCCGGGCCGGGGCCGCGTCCATGGAGATGGCCTACTCCAAGGCCTGGCGCATCATCCGCACGGCGGAGGGCGTGTTTGGCTGCAAGCTGCTCTCCTCCACCATCGGCGGGGCCCACGGCGGCGGCGCGGTGCTGACGCCGGAGGCGGAGCGGCTGCTGGCGGCCTACGAGGCCTACTGTGCCGACGTGGGGACCTACGCCCAGGAGCGATTCCAGAATGCCTTCCGGTTTTACCCGGAGCTGGACCAGTCCGGAAACAAAGCAGCGGACCGCTGACGCGGTCCGCTGTTTTTCTGCGCTTATTTCTTGGGCCGGGTGGGATCCTCCTCCGTGGGGCTGGGGATGGGATGCTCCTTGTGGGCCACCAGGGTCTGGATCAGCTCCACGGTGCGGCCCAGCCCCAGGTAGCTGGAGTCGATGCAGAAGTGATAGCTGTCCACGCTGCCCCACTTCTTGGAGGAGTAGTATTCGTAGTAGGACGCCCGCCGCTTGTCGGTCTTGAGGATCAGCTGGCGGGCCTTCTCCGGCGTCAGGTTCTGCCGCTCCGCCACCCGCTGGACCCGCACCTCCATGGGGGCGCTGATGAACAGGCTCAGGTGGTCGGGGTAGTCCGCCAGGGCGTAGTCCGCGCAGCGGCCGATGATGACGCAGGGCCCCTGGTCCGCGATGTGGCGGATGGTGTTGAAGGTGGCCAGATACACCTGCTGCTCCAGAGAGTCCCCCACGCCGCTGCCGGGCAGGGCGAACATATAGGAGTCCATGGCGATGGAGTACAGAAGGCTCTTGGGCCGCTCGTCAAAATTCTCAAAGATCTGCTCGCACAGGCCGCTCTTCTTGGCGGCCTCCTGCAGCAGCTCCTTGTCGTAGAAGGGGATGCCCAGCTCCTTGGCCACGCGGATGCCGATCTCCTTGCCGCCGCTGCCGAACTGCCGGCCGATGGTGATGATGGTTTTCATAGAGAACCCTCCTCTCCTGGTTGCCTCTATTATACAGCAAGAAGGCGGCGCCGTCAAACGGTACCTAGTCCCGGGGCTCTTTTTCCTCCGGCGGCAGCGGATGCCAGGGCTCTTCTTTTCTGGGGAAAAACCGGCGGGCCAGGGCGTCCTTCACGGTCTCCACCAGGGCGAACCAGAGGCGTCCCACCACGAAGATCACCACCAGCGCCAGCAGAAGGGCCCCTGCCTGTCCCAGCGAGAGCGGCATGGCGGTCCCCCCTTATTTCGTGGCGTAGCAGGTCTTGAAAAACGTCTCAAAGGCCTGCTGCTCCGGTCCCTGGTCCACGTAGATGAACAGCTTCTCATCCTCCAGCCACTCAAAGGTGTTGATGGCCAGATAGTGCTTCCCGTCCGGGTAGATGATGAAGGTGTCCGTGGGGTACTTGTTCCGATAGGCCTTTTTGACCGCAGACCGGGGGCAGATCTCCGGGTCCCCGCAGCCGGACAGATCCGGCACCGTGGGCACGACCACCACCGTGGGGTCCGCCCCCTCCTTCCAGCCCACGATGAGGCTGCCGTAGGTGGTCTTGCTGCCGTGGACCAGGCCGTAGTTGAATCGCTTTACGTCCTCCGTGTAGGCGGCCACCAGCTGATACTGCGCCCCGTCGGGCACCACGCTGTCAAACAGCCGCCGCATCTTCTGCTTGCTGTCCGCGCTCTTGGCCTGGTCGATCTCAGGCCCCTTGAAGAGTTTTCCGAAAATTCCCATGTCGGCACCTCTCTGGCTTCAGATTTTATTATTGACTGATTTTATTATATCGGTCAATATAGACATCATAACAAAAGAAACCAGAAAGTTCAAGCGGGTAAATATCCATTCCGTGAAAAAGACCGCCTTTCAGCGGTCTTTTGCCCTGCGGTGCAGTTCGGAGAGGTATCCCACCAGGAACCGCACGTGGAGCGCCGCCGTCTCATCCAGATGCTCCGGAAACAGGAACGGCATGGACTCCGGCGCGGAGTTGTAGATCAGGAGACAGGAGAAGACCAGGTTCGCCAGCACCTCCGGCGGGCAGTCCGCCTCCCGGATCTCCAGCAGCGCCATCAGTTGGAGGAAGAACGCCCGCTGGCCGGGGCGGAAATCCCGGAACTGCTCCGGCGCCAGGCGGCTGTGGAGGTCCGCCTCCTCCCGCTGGGTCATCACCAGGATCCCGTGGTCCCGGTGGCGGAGGATGGTCTGGAAAAACGACTCCACACGGTCCTCCCAGGTGCCCTCGGGCCGGGCCAGCTCCTGCTCCAGCAGCCGGAGCAGGCGGCCCCGCTGCTCCTCCATCAGCTGGAGGGAAAAGTCCTCCAGCGAGTTGAAAAACGTGTAGAAATAGGGCTTGGAGATGCCCACCGCGCGGGTGAGCTCCGCCAGGTGCAGCCCGCCCAGGCCCTTGTTCACCGCCATCTCCAGCCCCGTGTCCAGCAGCGCCTGCCGCACCCGGGCCCGGTCCTCCTCCGTATAGCTTTTGCGGGCCATGGCATCCCCTCCCTCTTTGTCATCTGGTGTCAGTATAGCACACTTCCCGGGAAAAGAAAACCACGGAACGGCCACACGCAAAAAAGCGGCCCGGCCGCTGGATGCGGCCGGGCCGTTCTGTCGTTCTCCTCACGCCTCCGGCATGGGCTTGCCCAGGCGCTTGTACATGGTCTTCTTCACCGCCCGGAGGATGTTCTCATACCCGGTGCAGCGGCACAGGTGGCCGGACAGGAGCTTCCGCAGCTCGTCGTCCGTGTACTCCTTCCCACTCTCCAGGATCTCCACCGCCGTCAGGATGAAGCCCGGGGTGCAGAAGCCGCACTGGATGGCCGCCTCGTCCACAAAGGCCTGCTGGATGTCGCTGAGCTCGCCGTTGGGGCCCAGCAGCCCCTCCAGGGTGCGGATGTGCTTGCCCTCCGCCCAGACCGCCAGGTAGATGCAGGAGTTGTAGGCCTCCCCGTCGATGAGGACGTTGCAGGCGCCGCACTCCCCCACCTCGCAGCCCTTCTTCACGGAGGTCATCCGGAAGTCGTTGCGGAGCATATCCGTCAGGCTGGCCCGCACGTCCACCGTGCGCTCCACGTCCTTGCCGTTCAGATTGAAATGGACCGTCTGGTACTGCATCACGTGTTTCTCCGCCATTACAGGTCACCTCCCGCCAGCTTGACCGCTTCGATGAACGCCCGGCGGGCGCTCTCCACGGCGATGTGCATCCGGAAATCCTTGGCCGCCCGCCAGGAGTCCCGGGGATGGATGTCCTCCTTCACCGCCTGGGCGAAGCGGTCCGCCAGGTCCAGGCTCACCGGCGCTCCGGCGGCGAGACCCTCGGCGGTCTCCGCCCGCAGGGGCACCGGGCCCGCCACGCCGAAGGCCACCCGGGCCCGCTCAACGGTCTTTTTATCGGCGGAGAGGCGGACGTTCACGGACGTGCCCAGGGTGGCGATGTCCATGGCGTTCCGCATGGCATATTTGATATAGTGGCCAAAAGTGTCAATATAGCTGTCTTTAGGGATCAGGATGGCCGTCTGGAGCTCGCCGGGCCGGACGTCCACCTGGCCCGCCTTGATGTAGAACTCCCGGATGGGCTGGCGGCGGACGCCGTCGGGCCCCGTCAGCTCCACGATGGCGTCGTAGGCGTGAAGGGTGGAGGCGGAGTCGGCGGAGGTGACGCCGTTGCAGGTGTTGCCGCCGATGGTGCCGATGTTGCGGATCTGGGGCCCGCCCACCTGGTCCACGGCTTCGCCCAGGACATTCAGGTACTTCTGGATCAGGGGATCCCGGGTGATGTGGGAGAAGCTGGTGAGGGAGCCGATGCGCAGGGTGCCGTCGTCCTCCAGGGACACGCCCCGGAGCTCATCCAGCCCGTAGATGGAGATCAGCTCCACGCCGGCCCGCTTGCCCTCCCGCATCTGCACCAGCACGTCGGACCCGCCGGCGATGATCTGGGCCTCCGGATGGGCCACGCGGAGGGCCACGGCGTCCTGGACGCTCTTTGCCTGATACAGGGCTTTCATATCATACATAAGGTGGTTCCCTCCTTTAGTCGTTGATCAGTCCCGCCTCTTTGAATCCCCGGTAGAGGACGTGGGGCGTGATGGGACAGTCGTCAAAGGCCACGCCGGTGGCGTTGAGGATGGCGTTGCGGATGGCCGGCGCCGGCGAGCAGGCCGGCGGCTCGCCCAGGGCCTTGGTGCCATAGGGAGACGTGGGCTCCGGATTCTCCACAAACGCCGCCTGGAGCGTGGGATGGTCCATAAAGGTGGACAGCTTGTAGTCCAGCAGGTTGTTGTTCAGGGGTCTGCCGGTCTTTTCGTCGAATTTCAGCTCCTCGGAGAGGCCGAAGCCGATGCCCATGGACATGCCGCCGTGGACCTGGGCCTCCGCCAGGGCGGGGTTGATGAGGGTTCCGCAGTCGTGGACATTGACGATGTTCAGCAGTTTCACCTTGCACATGGGGATGTCCACCTCCACCTCGGCAAAGGAGCAGCCGAAGGAGTAGGCGTTGGACTTGATCTGGGCCGTGGTCTCCGCGGTGATGTGCTGGCTGTGCTCCAGGGAGTAGAGGCTCTCGGTGGCCAGCTCGCCCAGAGTCTTGAGGACCCGGCCGTCGGACTTGCGGACGATCTTGCCGTCCACCAGATCCAGGACGGACACCGGCATCCGGGTCTGCTCGTGGGCGATCTGCAAGATCCGCTCCCGCAGGGCCTGGGCTGTCTGCATAATCGAGAAGCCGCCGATGTACGTCTGCCGGGAGGCGTAGGCGCCGGTGCCGAAGGGGGTCACGTCCGTGTCCTGGGTGGACACCGCGTGGACGTCCTCCACCGGGATGCCCACCGCGTCCGCCACCATCTGGGAGTAGGCGGTGTCGCAGCCCTGGCCGATCTCCGTCTCGCCGGTCTGGAACTGGAGGGAGCCGTCCTGGTTCAGCACCATCCGGCAGGAGGAGGACTCCAGGGAGATTGGCCACACGGCGGTGTTGTACCAGAACACCGCCAGGCCCACGCCCCGCCGGATGGGGCCGGTCTGGTTCTGGTACGCCCGGTATTTCCGGGCGTAGTCCAGCAGCTGCATCCCCTTGTCCATGCACTGGTTGAAGGTGTCGGAGTACAGCTCGTTCTTGGAGAAGCCGTCGGTATAGCCCACCGGCATCAGGTTCTTCCGCCGGAATTCCATGGGCTCCATGCCGAGGCGGGCGCAGATGTCGTCGATGTGGCACTCCCCGGCCCACATGGCCTGGGGGATGCCGTAGCCCCGCATGGCGCCCGCCACCGGGCGGTTGGTGTACACCGTCCAGCAGTCGCACTCCAGATTTCCGCAGGGGTACAGCTGGGGGAAGGCGCCCATGCCCTTGGCCACGATGCTGTGGCCGTGGGAGGCGTAGCCGCCCTGGTTGGACCAGGCCTCAAACTTCCGGGCAGCCAGGGTGCCGTCGGGCCGGACCCAGGAGATGATGTGGGTGCGGATGGCGTGGCGGACCCGGTTGGAGACGAAGGTCTCCTCCCGGGTGCACTCCAGGTGCACCAGCCGGCCGCCCACCTGGGTGGAGAGCCAGGCGCACAGGGGCTCGTACAGGGCGTCCTGCTTGTTGCCGAAGCCGCCGCCGATGTAGGGCTTCACGATCCGCACCTTGCCCCAGGGCAGGCCCAGGGCCTGCCCCACCACCCGGCGGATGATGTGGGGGATCTGGGTGGAGGTGACCACCACCACCCGGCCCGCCTCCTCATAGGCGAAGCAGCCGTGGTTCTCGATGTGGCAGTGCTGGACCGTGGGGGTGTCGTACCAGCCCTCGACCCGGATCAGCCCCGGCTCCTGGATGGCGCCCTGATAGTCGCCCCGCCGGATGTCCGTGTGCTTCAGCACGTTGCCGGGACAGTCCTCGTGGATCTGGGGGGCATCCGGCTCCATGGCCTTCTGGGCGTCCAGGACGAAGGGCAGCTCCTCGTACTCCGCCTTCAGGGCCCGGAGGGCCTGGGCCGCGGCCACCTCATCCTCGGCGATGACGGCGGCGATGTCGTCGCCGTAGTACCGCACATGGCGGTTCAGCAGCAGCCGGTCCGCCACGTCCTGGTGGGCGGGGTCCGTGGACCAGGGGTGTCCCGCCGTGGGGAAGGGATAATCGGGCACGTCGAAGCAGGTCAGGACCTTCACCACGCCGGGGATGGCCTCCGCCGCCGTGGTGTCGATGGACTTCACATAGCCGTGGGCAATGGTGGAGTGCAGGATCCTGGCCACCAGGGCGCTTTGATCGCACAGGTCCGCCGTGTACTTGGCGCGGCCCGTGGCTTTGTCATAGGCGTCCACGCGGGGGACGCTTTTGCCGACGCTTTTGCTCATCAGGCAAGCCTCCTTTTTTCTCTGGGCGTTCCGCCGCCCATTGACTGGACGGTGGGAAAACGGATATACTAAACTCAAATGAGGTGATGACATGGAAAACACACCGAAGCTGGGATGTGTGGTGATGGCCGCCGGCAACGCCCGGCGGTTCGGGGAAAACAAGCTGGCCGCCCAGCTGCGGGGCAGGAGCCTGATCCTCCGGGCGCTGGAAGCCGTCCCGGCGGAGAAATTCGACCAAGTCGTGGTGGTGACCCAATACCCGGAGGTCATGCGCCTGGCCGGAGAGTTCCGCTTCGCCGCCGTCCACAATCCCCACCCGGACTGGGGCATCAGCCACACCATCGCCCTGGGTCTAACAGAGCTGCGGGACTGCGGCGGGGTGCTGTTCCAGGTGAGCGACCAGCCCCTGCTGCGGCGGGAGAGCGTGGCGGAGCTGGTGGACCGCTGGCGGGCCCAGCCGGAGAAGATCGCCGCCCTGGGCCACGGCGGCGTCCGGGGCAACCCCTGCCTCTTCCCCGCCCGGTTTTTCCCGGAGCTGCTGGAGCTGCGGGAGGACCACGGCGGCAACACCGTCATCCGGCGGCACGAGGAGGACCTGTTCCTCCTGGAGGTGCCGGCGGAGGAGCTCCACGACGTGGACACCGTCCAGGCCCTGGAGGCGCTGAAAGGAGAGGTTTGAACATGGAGCCCACGGTCTACGAATTCGACGCGGTGATCCGGAAGGTGCCGGACATCGACGGCGCCTATGTAGAGTTCCCCTACGATGTCCGGGCGCTGTTCGGCAAGGGCCGGGTCCAGGTGGCCGCGACCTTTGACGGCGTCCCCTACGCGGGGAGCCTGGTGCGGATGGGCACCCCCGGCCACATTCTGGGGATGCGGAAGGACATCCGGGCCCAGATCGGAAAACAGCCCGGCGACACCGTCCATGTGACGGTGCGGGAACGCGGATAACGCAATTTCCGGACAGGCCGCGGCGCTGATGCGCCGCGGCATTTCTTTATTTCCGGCTGTATGGCGTGCCCTCCAGGGGCAGGCTGGTGCGGAACTTGCCGTCATAGCGGTAATAGGCGTCCGCAATGGCGGGGGCCGTGGGGATGGAGGTGATCTCGCCGATGCCGATGGCGCCGCAGGCCACATTCAGGCCCTCTTTTTCCACAATGATGGGGGTGATCTCCGGGATCTGGTTGGCCCGGAACAGGCCCAGCGTGCCGTACTTGGCGGTGGGCTTGCAGTCCGTCAGGGGATACCGCTCCGTCAGGGCGAAGCCCAGGCTCATGACCACGCCGCCCTCGATCTGGCCCTCCACGGACAGGGGGTTCACGGCCCTGCCCACGTCGTGGGCCGCCACCATCTGGCGGATCCTGCCCTCGTCGTCCAGGATGCACACCTGGGTGGCGTAGCCGTAGGCCACGTGGCTGACCGGGTTGGGCACCGGCGCCCCCAGGGGGTCCGTCTTGCCCAGGTACTCCCCGTAGAACTCCTGGCCGTTCAGGCCGTCCAGGCCGCCGCTCTCCGCCATGGCCGCCTTCAGATCCTGGCAGGCCCGGCGGACCGCCTCGCCGGTGAACAGCGTCTGGCGGGAGCCGGAGGTGGTGCCGGAGTCCGGCGCGCAGTAGGTGTTGGACCGCTCGTAGACAATTCTGTCCCGGGGGATCTTGGTCTGCTCGTAGACCATCTGGGTCAGCACCGTGCCCAGGCCCTGGCCGATGCAGGAGGCGCCGGCAAAGATGTGGAGCTTGCCGTCCTCCACCACCAGGCGGCACCGGCCGGTGTCCGGGATGCCCACGCCCACGCCGGCGTTCTTCATGGCGCAGGCCAGGCCCACATACTGATTTGCCTCCACATAGGGCTTCACGGCCTCCAGCGTCTCCACCAGGCCGGTGGAGTTGTCCACGATCTGGCCGTTGGGCAGCTCCTGCCCCGGGCGGATGGCGTTGCGGTAGCGGATCTCCCAGGGGGTGATGCCCACGATGTCCGCCATCTGGTTCAGCAGGCTCTCGATGCAGAAGCAGGTCTGGGTGACGCCGAAGCCCCGGAAGGCCCCGGCGGGGGGATTGTTGGTGTAGTAGGCCCACCCGTCGATCTCGAAGTTCTGGTAGTTGTAGGGACCGGCGGCGTGGGTGCAGGCCCGCTCCAGCACCGGCCCGCCCAGGGAGGCGTAGGCCCCGGTGTCGGCGATGACCTCGGCGGCCACGCCCTGGATGATGCCGTTCTCGTCACAGCCGATGGAGAACTCCATCTCCATGGGGTGGCGCTTGGGGTGGATCAGAATGCTCTCCGCCCGGGTGAGCTTCACCTTCACCGGGCGTTTGGCGAGATAGGCGATCAGGGCGGCGTGGTGCTGGACCGTCACGTCCTCCTTGCCGCCGAAGCCGCCGCCCACCAGGCAGTTGCGGACCTTCACCTGCTCCGCCGGCAGTCCCAGCATCCCCATGATCTCGTGCTGGGTGTCATAGGCGCCCTGGTCCGTGGAGAGGACCATGACCCCGTCCCCATCGGGATAGGCCACGGCGCACTCCGGCTCCAGGAAGGCGTGCTCCGTCCAGGGGGTGGAGAAGTGCTGGGTCAGCACGTGCTTCGACTTGGCGATGGCCTCCGCCGGGTTGCCCCGCTGGATGTGCTTGTGGGTCAGCAGGTTCCCGGTCCGGTGGACCAGGGGCGCATCGGGCAGCATGGCTTCCCGGGGGCTTCGGACCATGGGCAGCTCCTCATAGTCCACCTTCACCAGCGCCTTGGCCTGGGCCAGGATCTCCGGCGTCTCCGCCGCCACCAGGCAGATGGCGTCCCCCAGATAGTGGGTGATGTCCCCCACGGCGATCATGGTGTCCCAGTCCTTCACCAGGTGGCCCACCTTGTTCTGGCCGGGGATGTCGTCGGCGGTCAGCACACAGACCACGCCGGGCAGGGCCTTGGCCTCCTCCGTGTGGATGGCCAGCACCCGGGCCCGGGGATACTGGGACCGGACGGCGCTGCCGTAGATCATGCCGTCCAGATAGATGTCGTCGGGATAGATGCCGGTGCCGGTGACCTTCTCCTCCACGTCCACCCGGGGCACCCGCGCGCCCAGGGACCAGTCGGTGGGCGCCGGCGGCACCTCGCCCTTGCGGAACAGCTCCGCCGCCAGCAAAATGCCGTCAATGATCTTCACATACCCGGTGCACCGGCAGATGTTGTTGCGGATGGCGTAGGCCGCCTCCTCCCGGGTGGGATTGGGATTCGTGTCCAGCAATCCCTTGGCGCTCATCACCATGCCGGGGATGCAGAAGCCGCACTGGACCGCCCCCGCCATGCCGAAGGCGTAGGTGTAGACCTGCTTTTCAAAATCGGTCAGGCCCTCCACCGTGATGATGTGCTTCCCCTCCAGCTTGTCGGTCTGGGGGATGCAGGCCTTGGTGGGCTTGCCGTCGATCAGCACCGTGCAGGTGCCGCAGGCGCCCTCGCTGCACCCGTCCTTGACGCTGGTGAGATGCAGGGTGTCCCGCAGATAGCGCAGCAGCTTTTGGTTTTGCTCCACGGTGACGGCCTGTCCGTTTACAGTAAAGTTCGCCATGGCATATTCCTCCTTGACTGCCGTGCCCAACCCTGGTCCCACGGTCGTCCGGTGTTTCTGTGGAAAGGTCGACCTTTCCTTCTCGTTTTATTATACAATATCTTTTCCGCCGCCGCAACCGGACTTTAGCGGTTCCGCTATTTTATCTCGGAAACAACGCCCAGGGGCGGCAGCTCCCAGCCTACCAGCAGGGCGCCCTTCCGGACGGTGATCCTGGCCTTTTCCTCCAGGATGTGGTTGCTGACGCCCAGGGGGAATTCCGCTGTCAGGGACGCCTTGGTGAGGGGATACTGGACGCCCCGCTCGTCGATGCCGGAGGCGGGGGCCCCCAGGCAGAACACGGACAGCAGGCCCCACTCCACCGTCCGCTCCACGGTGAGCGTCTCGTTCTCGATGGCAGTCCACACGAAGTCGTTGTCGTAGAGATAGCCCCGGGCGCCGTGGCGGCGGAGGTACAGCAGCGTCTGCAAATTCGCCAGGGTGTGATCCAGCCGCTTGCCGCCGGTGCCGCCGTAGAGGTAGAACTCCCCGCAGCCCTCCTCCAGGCCGGTCTTGACCGCCAGCATGGTGTCCGTGTCGTCCTTTTCCACCGGCATCCGGCGGATGCGGTCGAAGTCCTCCGGCTGGTCCATGGAGTCAAAGTCCCCCAGCAGCAGGTCCGGGACGACCCCCGCCTGCCGGCAGGCCAGATAGCCGGCGTCCGCCGCCAGCACCAGATCCCCGGTCCGGGGCCGTTCCCGCAGGCCGTAATAGGTGCCGGCGGAAAAAATAAAGCATCGTCTCATGAGGTTTCCTTCCCTGTCTTGTGGATCGGCCGTGCCGGTGCTGCGGCAGCGGCCGCTTGGTCGATACCTATTTTATATATATTCTGTCCATCATTGTACCACATCCCGCACGATAAGACAAACAGAAGTTCCTGTGAAAAGAGCCAGATCCGTACATGGCCGGACCTGGCTCTTTTCCTCACTGGATATGCTCCTCGCAGAAGTTGTCCAGCACCCGGTAGCCCATCTCCCCGGGCTCCGCCACGGGGAACTCGGCGATCGTCACCGGGTCAAAGGCGGGGCAGAGCCGCTTCTCCGGCTCGATCCGCAGGGATGGGGTCCGGTCGGCGGGCGTTTTGCACCGCTTCTCACTTTGCCGCATTTGATCACCCCCGCATCAGCATCTGCAAAAAATGCCGGAATATGCAGCCGCGCCCCCGGAGATCCGGGGGCGCGGCCTTTGGAAAATCTTTCGTTTTCTGCCGGAGGGGCGGTCAGCGCCGTCCCTCCAGCTGGGCGAAGCGGTGCAGGATCACCAGCAGCTGCTGGCGGGTCACCGGCTGGGAGAGCATCAGGTCCCCCTGGGCGTTGCCGTACAGCAGGCCGTTTTCCACGGCCCAGGCCACCGCCTCCTCCGCGTACGCGCTGGGTGTATTGTCCAAAGCAAATTCCTCCTTTGACTGCCAGCCGGGCCAGCCGGAGACGGCCTCCTCCCGGCCGCTCCGCTGGTCCCACCGGGCTTTTCCACTGCGGGTGTCCACGTGGGTGAAGGTCTGATAGACCCCGATGCCGCCCCGGCTGCCCAGGTAGTATTCCGCCATCTGCCCCACCAGCAGGGGGCCGGCGCCCTCCACCACGATGTCCGCCGCCGTGCCCCGGAGGTGCTGGCTGTACCGGGCCCCGCCCACCTGGGCGTTGTAGGCCGTGGTCCGGTAGCCGCTGTTGATGGTCACCGCCCCGCCGGCGGCGGCGCGGATCTGCTCCAGCAGCTCCACCAGGGCCTCGTCGATCTTCACCGTGTCCGACCCGTCATGGCAGGCGAACTCCCGCACCCGGAAGTGGGGAGACAGCAGCGTCTCCCCCTCCCGGGAGACGCTGTAGGTCTTGACGCTCATGATTGGGCCCGCTTTTCCGCCTGGGTGCCGAAGTAGAAGGCGATGACCACGGTGAACACCGTCAAAAACTGCTCCGTGGTCACCCGGCCCATCCCCGCCATGGCGGCGAACACCACCGTCAGGATCATGGTCACCAGGCTCTTCACCGTCAGCAGGTTGGCCAGGCGCTGTGTCAGCAGCTCCATCCTCAGTCCTCCTCGGTCAGCACGTCGCCCCGCAGGCGGTAGCGTTTGCCCGCCAGGTAGACAAAGGCGATCTCCTGGCCCATGTCCACATCCACGGTGCGGCCGTCCACCACATGGACCTTTTCCAGGCAGCCCACGCCGTGGTCCAGGATGCCCCAGCCGTTGGCCTCGTCCGGCGTCTCCCCCGCCCGGGTCTCCATCAGCTCCTGGGCGGAGAAGAGGTTGCGGGCGGGGTCCAGGACAAGGCCGCAGCCCAGCTCCTTCAGGGCCCGGTTGGCCTCCTCCAGGGTCTTTTCGCCTGTGGTGTAGTCATGCAGTACGGTTTCCAGATCGTTCATTCCATATCCCATCCTTTCCCCGGGCTGTGCCCGGCTCAAATTTTGCTGACATTGTGGGCCGCCTCGCTGCGGACGAAGCCGATGTAGGCTGTCCGGGCGGCCTCTGCGGCGGCCATGGCCTCCTCCACGTCGCCGTTGGTGTGCTGCCCCGCCAGCTTTTTCGCCGTGGTCAGGGACAGGGAACAGCTGGCGTACATCAGGTCCATGGCCAGGCGGCTCTCCGTGGCCCGGCGGGCCGCCCGGGCCTCCGCCCGCCGGGCGCTCTTCCGGGACCGGTATTCCGCCAGCGCCGCCAGCACCGTGGCCGCCCCGGCGATCAGCGCGCAGAGCACTTCCGTCTCGATCTCCCATCCCCCCTCTCCGTCCCGGCGGGCTCCGCCGGGTCTCCGGAACAGCCGTCGCCGCTCCGGCGGCGCCTCCCGTCATGTCGCGGAGGGGCCGTCACCCATACCGGCATTTCCCCGCCATCGTGCACGGTGCCGTGCAACCGGGCCTGACAAAATTTTGGGGGTCATTTTTGCCGGAAAAGACAGCAAGACCCCCGCGCCTTACGGCGCGGGGGTCTTGGAGGAATACGGGAGATGTCAAACGACAGCCGCTCAGTCCTCGGCCATCTTGCGGTACTTCTCGTACCGGGCCTTCAGGTTCTCGACCTCTTTCTCGTAGAGGGCGTCGGCCCGCTCGGGGAAGTTGTTCTTCAGAGAGGCGAACCGGTTCTCGCCCATCAGGAAGTCCATCAGCTTGCTGGTGTCGGGCGCGGGAGAGTCCAGCTGGAAGGGGTTCTTGCCCTCGGCGATGCGCCGGGGATCATACCGGTACAGGTGCCAGTAGCCGCACTCCACAGCCTTCTTCATCTCGTCCTGGGAGCAGCCCATGCCGGCCTTGATGTGCTGTTCCAGGCAGGGGCAGTAGCAGATGACGAGGGCGGGACCGGGATAGGACTCCGCCTCCCGGAAGGCCTTCAGGGTCTGGGCCTGGTCATAGCCCATGGCCACCTGGGCCACGTACACATAGCCGTAGGTCATCAGGATGGCGCCCAGGTCCTTCTTGGCCACCTGCTTGCCGCCGGCGGCGAACTTGGCCACGGCGGAGGTGGGGGTGGACTTGGAGGACTGTCCGCCGGTGTTGGAGTACACCTCGGTGTCCAGCACCAGCAGGTTCACGTCCCGGTTCTGGGCCATGACGTGGTCGATGCCGCCGAAGCCGATGTCATAGGCCCAGCCGTCGCCGCCGATGGCCCAGATGGACTTCTTGGCCAGGTACTCCTTGTTCTGCAGGATGTAGGCCACGTCCTCGGTGGGCTCGCTCTGCTCCAGAGCGGCGATCAGGGCGTCGGTCACGGCGCGGGACTTCTCCCCGTCGTTCCAGTTTTCGATGTAGTCCGCGATGGCGGCGGGGGCGATGCCAGCGTCCTTCATGCGCTCCAGCCGGATCAGGAGCTCCTTGCGGATGGCGTCCTGGGCGTGGAAGAAGCCGTAGGCGAACTCGGCGTTGTCCTCGAACAGGGAGTGCTCCCAGGCGGGGCCGCGGCCCTGGTCGTCCTTGCAGTAGGGCAGGATGGGCGCGCCGCCGGAGATGGCGGAGGAGCAGCCCGCGGCGTTGCCGGCGTACATCCGGTCGCCCACCATCTGGCTCAGCAGCTTGATGTAGGTGGTCTCCGCGCAGCCGGCGCAGGCGGCGGAGAACTGGAAGTAGGGCTTGGCGAACTGCATGTTCTTGACGGTCTTGCTGTTGATGACGTCCTTCTTCAGGTACTTGTCATCCATGGCCACCTGGTCGAAGTTGGCCTGCTCGGGCTTCATCTCCTCGAAGGGGGTCATCACCAGGGCGTCCGCCGTCTTGTCATTCTTGTTGGCGGGGCAGGCGGTCAGGCACACGCCGCAGCCCAGGCAGTCATAGGGAGAGACCTGCATCCGGAAGAAGTAGCTGGGGGCGTCCTTGCCCAGGCCCTTGGCGGGCACGGTCTCGAAGGACGCGGGCACCTGGGCCTTCTCCTCCTCGGTCAGCAGCACGGGCCGAATGGCCGCATGGGGGCAGCACATGGCGCAGCGGTTGCACTGGATGCAGCTCTCGGCGTTCCACTTGGGCACCTTGGTGGCCACGCCCCGCTTGGAGAAGGCGGAGGTGCCGTTTTCCCAGGTGCCGTCCAGCACGCCGTGCTTCTGGAACACGGACACGGGCAGCTTGTCGCCCTGCTGGCGGTCCATGGGCAGCACGATGTCCTTGACGAAGTCAGAGGCGCCCGCGGGCACGGCCACGGGGGTGTCCTGGGCATCCGCCCAGGAGGCGGGGATCTCCACCTTCACGGCGGCGTTGATGCCCACGTCCACGGCCTTGTCGTTCTTGTCCACGATCTCCTGGCCGGCCTTCTTGAAGTAGGAGTTGTAGTTGTTCTTCTTCATATCCTCCACGGCCACGTCCAGGGGGATGACCTTGGCGAGGGCAAAGAAGGCCGCCTGGAGGATGTTGTTGGTCCGCTTCTCGCCCAGGCCCACCTGCACCGCCAGCTTGGCGGCGTCGATGATGTAGAAGTTGGCGTGCTTCCGGGCCAGATCCCGCTTCATCTTGCCGGGCAGGC
The DNA here is from genome assembly GCA_019118245.1 of Candidatus Oscillibacter excrementigallinarum. Taxonomy (GTDB): domain Bacteria; phylum Bacillota; class Clostridia; order Oscillospirales; family Oscillospiraceae; genus Oscillibacter; species Oscillibacter excrementigallinarum. Next base: position 15,230 of record DWZJ01000018.1, on the reverse strand, counting down.
GGGTCTCCAGCTCCTCCACGCTCCAGGGGCAGTTCAGCAGGAAGGTGCCGCCCTCCTTCAGATCCTCGGTGGTGTCGTACTTGTTGACATAGGTGGGGGCGTGGACCGCCACGAAGTCCGCGGAGGACACCAGGTAGGTGGAGCGGATGGGCTCGTCGCCGAAGCGCAGGTGGCTCTGGGTCAGGCCGCCGGACTTCATGGAGTCATAGGAGAAATACGCCTGGGCGTACTTGTCGGCCACCAGGCCGATGGTGGAGATGGCGTTCTTGTTGGCGCCCACGGTGCCGTCGCCGCCCAGGCCCCAGATCTTGCAGGACACCTGGCCGGGATGGGGCAGCTCCACCTCCTTGTAGTCCAGGGAGGTGTGGGTCACGTCGTCGTTGATGCCGATGGTGAAGCTGTTCTTGGGCTCGTCCTTGGCCAGGTTGTCATACACGGCGATGAACTGGCCCGGGGTGGTGTCCTTGGAGGACAGGCCGTACCGGCCGCCCACCACACGGATGTCGCCCCGGCCCGCCTGGTTCAGGGCGGTGACCACGTCCAGGTACACGGGCTCGCCCACGGAGCCGGTCTCCTTGGAGCGGTCCAGCACGGCGATCTTCTTGACCGTGGCGGGGATGGCCGCCGCGAAGTGCTTCACGGAGAAGGGGCGGTACAGGTGGATCTGCACCATGCCCACCTTGCGGCCCTGCTTGTTCAGGAAGTCCACGGTCTCCTTCACCGCCTCGCTGGCGGAGCACATGACCACGATGACCTCCTCCGCGTCGGGGGCGCCGTAGTAGTTGAACAGCTTGTAGTCCCGGCCGGTGAGCTTGCTGATCTCGTCCATGTAGTGCTGGACCGTGTCGGGGATGGAGGCGGACTTGACGTTGGCGCCCTCCTTGCACTGGAAGTACACGTCGGGGTTGACGTTGTTGCCCCGGTTGGTGGGATGCTCCGGGTTCAGGGAGTGGTTGCGGAACTCCTGCAGGGCCTTCTGGTCCACCAGGGGCCGCAGGTCCTCATAGTCCAGGGCCTCGATCCGCTGCATCTCGTGGGAGGTGCGGAAGCCGTCGAAGCAGTGCATGAAGGCGTACTTGCCGCTGATGGCGGACAGGTGGGCCACCGCGCCCAGGTCCATGGCCTCCTGGGGGCAGGAGGACATCAGCATGGCGTAGCCGGTGGTGCGGCAGGTCATGAAGTCGGTGTGATCACCGAAGATGGAGTGGTGGTTGGAAGTCACCACGCGGGAGGCGATGTGCATGACGCTGGGCAGGAACTGGCCGCCCATGGCGTACATGGCGGGGATCATCAGCATCAGGCCCTGAGAGGATGTAAAGGTGGTGGTCAGGGCGCCGGCCTGCAGGGAGCCGTGGCAGGTGCCCGCGGCGCCGGCCTCGGACTGCATCTGGATCACGTCCACGGTGGAGCCGAACAGGTTCTTCCGGCCCTTGGCGGACCACTCGTCCACCTTCTCCGCCATGGGAGAGGACGGAGTGATGGGATAGATGGCCGCGACCTCGGTAAAGGCGTACGCCACATGGGCGGCAGCCGTATTGCCATCCATCACGACAAACTTTTTCTTCATCGGGATACTCATCTCCTGTTGTACAGAAATATGCCGCTTTCCCCAGCGGCAGGCTGCCCGGTCAACGCGGGCCAAAACCGCGCGGGCGGCACCGCCGCGGAAACGGCGGTGTCCGCTGCGGAATTCCTCCGGTCCCATTGGGACATACCCGGTTTATTATATAGCGAATTTGCGCAAATGGGAAGAGGAATTGTTCGGAAATGTCGAAAATTTACAGATTCTCGAACTTCAGCACCGCGCCCTCGGAGCCGGAGGCGGCGATCTTGCAGTACAGGCCCAGCCAGCCCTTCTTGAACTTGGGCTCCGGCCGCTTCCAGGCCTTCAGGCGGGCCTCGATCTCCTCCTGGGGCACCATCAAATTCAGCTGACGGCTCTCGATGTCGATGACGATGCGGTCGCCGTCATGGATGATGGCGATGGGGCCGCCCTCCGCCGCCTCGGGGGAGATGTGGCCCACGAAGCAGCCGTTGTTGGTGCCGGAGAACCGGCCGTCGGTGATCAGCGCCGTGGTCTTGCTGAGGCCGCGGCCGTACAGGTACTTCATGGCCTTGTACATCTCCCGCATGCCGGGGCCGCCCTTGGGGCCCTCGTACCGGATGACCACCACGTGGCCGTCGTGGACCTTGCCGGCCAGGATGGCCTCCTCGGCCGCCTCCTCGGAGTCGAAGCAGATGGCCTCGCCCTCGAAGTGGTGCAGGCTCTTGTCAAAGGCGCCGGGCTTGGTGATGCCGGTGTCGGGGGCCAGGTTGCCCCGCAGCACCGCCACGCCGCCGGAGAAGCCGAAGGGGTCCTCCATGGTCCGCACCACCAGGCCGGTGGCGGGATAGCGGTACTTGTGGGAGGCGATGTTCTCCGCCACGGTGTGGCCGGTGACGGTCATCTCGCCGGTCTCCAGGATGGACTGCATCCGCTCCATCAGGCGGGGCACGCCGCCGTCGTAGTAGAAGTCGATGACGTTGTACTTGCAGGCGGGGTTCATCTTGGCGATCTGGGGGGTGGTGCGGGACAGGCTGTCGAACTCGTCCAGCACCTTGATGTCCAGCTCCGCCTCATGGGCGATGGCGGTCAGGTGCATGACGGCGTTGGTGGAGCCGCTCATGGCAAGGCACGCCTTGATGGCGTTGCGGATGGTCCCATTGGTGAGGATCTTCCGGGCGGTGATGTTCTTCTCCACCAGCTCCATGATCTTCACGCCGGTCTCCTCGGCCATCATCATGCGGACGGCGGAGGTGGCGGGGGCCAGGCCGCCGTCGGGCAGGGTCATGCCCAGGGCCTCGGCCAGGGCGCACATGGTGTTGGCGGTGCCCAGGTAGGAGCAGGAGCCGCAGCCGGGGCAGGCGGTGTCCTCCAGGGCCACGTACTCCGCCTCGGTGATCTTGCCGGCGGAGAGCATGCCGTAGGCCTCGGTGCTGGAGGTCTGGTCGGACTGCCGGCCGTCGAACTCCACGCCGCCCTCCATGGGGCCGCCGGGCAGGAAGATGCAGGGGATGTCCAGCCGGGCGGCGGCCATCAGCATGCCGGGGACGATCTTGTCGCAGGAGCCCAGCAGCACCAGGCCGTCAAACAGGTTGATCTGGGCCATGGACTCGATGGAGTTGGCGATCAGCTCCCGGGAGGGCAGGATGTAGTGCATCCCGTCGTGGCCCTGGCCCATGCCGTCGCAGCCGCCGATGACGCCGAACTCGATGGGGGTGCCGCCGGCCCGGTAGATGCCGTCCTTCACCCGCTGGGCCACCTGGCGGAGATTATAGTGTCCGGGGACGCACTCGCTCCACGCGTTGGCGATGCCGATGACCGGACGCTTCAGGTCCTCTGTGGTGAAGCCCATGGACTTCAGGGTGGCGCGGTAATACTGGTTGCCGAGCCCCCGCAGGATTTTTTCACTACGCTCCATAATTTCCTCCTCGTGACACCGGCGGGCCGGAGCGGCCGGTGCCTCACAAAAAATGGGACGGCACGGAAATACGGCGTCAGGAACTCCCGGCCGCCCCGGCGCCTCCGCCTTGGAGAGCGCCCATTTCGATCGCACCGTCATGTATGGCACTATCACTATATACCACGGGAAAAGGAATGCGCAACAAAAATATTTTGTCAGCGGAGAGCATTTCAAAATCCGTCAAATTTTGGCCCCTCCAGCAGGCGTTTTAACAGCATGTTGACAAAAGGAAATTTCCTTCTTCAAAAATGTTTTTCAAGATAACTTGATATTTCCAGCCCAAAAGAAATATTTTGGTTGACTTTTTCAGGAAAGTATTATATACATAGAAACGTTGACTTTGCCTGCGTTTCCGGAGCAGGCACGGTCGTTTGTGTGTCGCCCGGTCACGCCGGCTCCTGGTGCGTGTCCCGGGCCGGGCCCGGCTCCCGGCCGGCCCGTGTACAGAATAGAAAGGAGAGTAACAAACACAATGTCTGCAATTGGATTCCTGATTCTCCTTGTCATCGCCATCGTCGTTCTGATGCTGCTGATGACAAAGGTCAAGCTGAATCCCGTGATGTCCCTGTTCGTGGTGGCCCTGGCCTTTGGCGTCGTTCTCGGCGTCTTCGGGACCGAGGGGTATTCCTTTATGGACACCCTGAACATGATCACCACCGGCTTCGGCAGCACCCTGGGCAGCCTGGGTATGCCCATCATCCTGGGCGCCGTGCTGGCCATGGGCGTGCAGGACACCGGCGCCGCCAAGTCCATCGCCAACTTCTTCATCAAGCTCTTCAAGGGCAAGAACCTGGAGCTGGCTCCGTCCCTGACCGCCTACGTGGTGTCCATCCCCGTGTTCGGTGATATCACCACCATCCTGTGCTCCAACATCGCAAACGTTCTGGGCAAGCGCAAGCACATCTCCATGTCCACCATGGCCTCCTTCACCCAGACCGGCCTGAACCTGACCCACGCCATGGTTCCCCCCACGCCCGGCATCCTGGCCGTGTCCGTGGCCCTGTCCGCCGACCTGGGCATGGTGATCTCCTGGGGCATCGTGGTGACCATCATCACCTTCTTTGCCACCTGGCTCATCCTGAAGCGCTGGGCCGCCAAGGAGTGGATCCCCGCCGTGCCCGAGGTCACCGCTGAGATCGAGGAGACCACCTCCGACAGCGTGGACGACCTGCTGATCAAGGACAAGGATCTGCCCGGCACCTTTGCCTCCTTCCTGACCATCCTGATCCCCGTCATCCTGATCGCCGGCGGCTCCTTCGTCGGCATGCTGATCCCCGAGTCCACTCCCGATGACGCTCTGGTCCGCACCCTGGTCACCATCGCCAGCGACAAGGTGGTGGCCCTGTCCATGGGTGTGATCTACACCATGTTCCTGGCCCTGGGCCACAAGGCCTCCGTCCGCAAGAGCAACCTGGATGCCACCGGCAAGGATCCCGAGTGCTTCCGTGAGGTCGTTCTGAACAGCTGGATCGCCCGCGGCATGGAGGTCGCTCTGATCGCCCTGCTGGTCACCGCCATGGGCGGCGGCTTCTCCCAGGTCATCAAGTCCTTCCCCGGCATCAACGACCTGGCTCTGCTGATCCAGGATTCCGGCGTGCCCGGCCTGCTGATCCCGTTCCTGGTGGGCGCCATCATGATGACCGCCGTGGGCTCCATGACCACCGCCGGCGTCACCGCCGTTGGTGTTGTAGCTCCCATGATGGATATGCTGGGCCTGGAGCCCGTCTCCACCGCCCTGGCCATCGGCGCCGGCACCCTGATCTTCAACCACGTGACCAACTCCGGCTTCTGGGTGGTCAGCAAGTTCTTCAACCTGGACCTGAAGCAGGGCCTGAAGTACATCACCATTCCGGACGCTGTGGCCGGTGTGATCGGCTTCATCCTGGTGTTCATCCTGAACACGGTGGGTCTGATCCACTGATCTCACTTTCCCTGGCCGTTGACCTCTGTCTCCGGAAAAGGCAGCACCCTGCGGCTTGAGCGAGGCGGCCCGTTCCAAAGGACCGGGCCGCCTCTGCCATTTTGGACCCCTCTCATATTGAATAAAGGAGAAATCATATGAAACAGAAGAGCCATGACGACCGGATGCTGTGGGCCCAGTTCGACTCCCTGGAAATGGGCACCGGCTGGGACGACACCGACATCCTCAAGCCCCAGATCCTGGTGGAGAGCGTCTACGGCGACTCCCACCCCGGCAGCTACCACCTGAATCAGATGGTGGAGCAGGCGGTGTACGGTGTGTACGAAAAGGGCGGCAAGCCGGCCAAGTACTATGCCACCGACATCTGCGACGGCTGCGCCCAGGGCCATGACGGCATGAACGTGGTCCTGGCCTCCCGGGAGGCCATCGCCAACATGGTGGAGGTCCACGCCTCCGCGGTGCCCTGGGACGGCATCATCCTCTCCTCCAGCTGCGACAAGTCCATCCCCGCCCACCTGAAGGCGGCGGCCCGGATGGACGTGCCCACCATCTTCATGCCCGGCGGCTCCATGCGGCCCGGCCCCAACATGACCACCTCCCTGGTGGCCGGCGACATCTCCCTGCGCCAGAAGCGCAAGGACGCCATCACCGAGCAGGAGGTCCGGGACTACAAGCTCACCGGCTGCCCCTCCGTGGGCGCCTGCACCTTCCTGGGCACCGCCTCCACCATGCAGTGCATGGCCGAGGCCCTGGGCCTGACCCTGCCCGGCGCCGCCCTGGTGCCCGCCACCATGCGGGACATCCTGCAGTACTCCCGCTATGCCGGCCGGAAGATCATGGAGCTGGTGGAGAAGAACATCACCCCCTCCCAGATCATGACCCCCGCCGCCTTCCGCAACGCCATCATCGTCCACAGCGCCATCGGCGGCTCCACCAACGCCACCATCCACCTGCCCTCCATCGCCCGGGAGCTGGGCTATGACCTGCCCATCGAGCTGTTCGACGAGATCAACCACCAGGTGCCCCACCTGGGCAACATCAACCCCTCCGGCACCCAGCTGACCGAGTCCTTCTGGTTCGCCGGCGGCGTGCCCATGGTGCAGTGGATGCTGCGGGACATGCTGGACCTGGACGTGATGACCGTCACCGGCAAGACTCTGGGCGAGAACCTGGAGGAGCTGCAGAAGGACAACTGGTTCGACCGGAACCTGGGGTATCTGGCCAACTACGGCCTGACCCGGGACCAGGTGATCTTCCCCGTGGAGAAGGCCCCCGAGAAGGGCTCCGTGGCCATCCTGAAGGGCAACATCGCCCCCGAGGGCTCCGTGCTGAAGTACTCCGCCTGCGCCATGAACCAGCGGGAGGTGGTCAACGCCGTGGCCCGGGTGTTCAACAGCGAGGAGGACGCCCACGATGCCGTGGTGGACAACCAGATCAACCCCGGCGAAGTCGTCATCATCCGCTATGAGGGCCCCCGCGGCTGCGGTATGCCCGAGATGCTGATGACCACCGAGGCCATCGTCTGCGACGAGCGGATCAACGGCTCCGTGGCCCTGATCACCGACGGCCGCTTCTCCGGCGCCACCCGCGGCGCCGCCATCGGCCACGTCAGCCCCGAGGCTGCCGCCGGCGGCCCCATCGCCTTCATCGAGGAGGGCGACCTGATCTCCTACAGCGTGGAAAACCGCACCATCAACCTCACCGGCATCCACGGCGTCCCCTGCTCTGTGGAGGAGGCCACCAAGGTCCTGGAGGAGCGGTCCAAGGCCGGCATCATCCCCCGGGAGCCCCGGAAGGGCTTCTACAAGCTGTACACCGACCACGCCCTCTCCGCCATGAAGGGCGCCGGCCTGGAGTAAGCGCATACGATACGGAAGGACACGGCTTCCGGGGCGGCGCTTCCGCCCCGGCGGCAGAGACCGCTCTGCGGGATAACTTGACAAGCTGCCGGTGTCCGCGCTTCCACCGTCCTGCTCCCGCCCCGGCTGTGACAGCCGGGGCGGACGTGGTTTGGAGGCGCGGGGCACCCGGCGGAAAGGAGAACCTGACTATGGCATGGAACCCTGAGACCTATCTCAACTCCCTCTTCGGCCTGGCGGGCAAGACCATCGTGGTCACCGGCGCCGGCGGCGGCATCGGCCTGGCCCTCAGCGAAGGGCTGCTGCGGGCCGGCGCGGAGGTGGCCATGTGCAACCGCACCCCGGCCAAGTGCCAGCCTCTGGCGGACAAGATCAACGCCGAGGGCGGCACCGCCTCCGTCCACCAGCTGGACGTCACCAGCCTGGACAGCATCCGCCAGTGCGTGGAGGAGGTCGTGGCGAAATACGGCAAGATCGACGTGCTGTTCAACGTGGCCGGCATCAACAAGCGGGAGGGCCTTCTGGACGTGGAGGAGGCGGACTACGACCGCATCATGGACACCAACCTGAAGGGCCTGTTCTTCATGAGCCAGGCGGTGGCCCGGGAGATGTACAAGCGCCGCGCCGGCAGCATCATCAACATCGGCTCCCACAACGACGAGGGGATGCTGGGGGGCTGCTCCGTCTACGGCGCCGCCAAGAGCGGCGTGGTGGCCCTGACCCGGGCCATGGCCGTGGAGTTCGCCCAGTACGGCATCCGGGCCAACGCCATCAGCCCCGGCCACATCCTGACGGACCTGACCCAGGTCACCTGGGACCATCCCACCCGGGCCCCCTGGCTGCGGGAGCGCATCGCCATGAAGCGCCCCGGCGATCCGGAGGAGCTGGTGGGCATGGCCATCCTGCTGGCCTCCGACGCCTCCAGCTACATGACCGGCCAGGCCTACCACATCGACGGCGGCTGCCTCTGCGGCGGAGCCCCCTGGGACTACGACACCCAGTACAAGGCCTGAGCCGTCCCCGGCTGCCGGTTGACAAGCCCGCCGCCAGGGGATAAAATTGGAACATCAGAGCCGCGCGGCAGGATGCCGCGGGCTCCCAAGAAAGGATGATCACCATGTATTCTGTCAATATGCCCACCATGGACTCCGTGGCCCGGTTCAAGGCCGCCATGGACTCTGACAAGGGCGCCCTGGGCCCCTTCATGATCGGCACCGACCCCGCTTTTGTGGAGGCCGCCGGCTACGCCGGCTATGACTTCGTGCTGCTGGACATGGAGCACGGCACCACCACCTTCCAGACCCTGCCCAACCTGATCCGCGCCGCCAACGTGGCGGGCGTGTGCCCGGTGGTCCGGGTCCCCCGGGGCAGCGACATCTGGATCGACCAGGCCCTGGACGTGGGCGCCGGTGCCGTGATGATCCCCCAGATCGACACCGCCGAGCAGGCCCGGGCCGCCGTGTCCGCCGCCAAGTTCTCCCCCGCGGGCACCCGGGGCACCTGCCGGTTCGTCCGGTCCGCGGGCTTCGGCGCCGTCCCCGGCAGCGAGTACTTCTCCAAGGCCCAGGACACCGTGGTGATCCTGCAGGCCGAGGGCAAGAAGGCCGTGGAGAACCTGGACGAGATCCTGGACGTGCCCGGCATCGACGTGGTGTTCGTGGGGCCCTATGACCTGTCCAGCTCCCTGGGCCACGTGGGCGAGATCGACCACCCCGAGGTGGTGGAGTGCATCAAGGGCATCATCGCCAAGGCCAACGCCAAGGGCGTGAAGCTGGGCTGCTTCGCCGACACCGTGGAGGGCGGCAAAAAGTGGCGCGACCTGGGCGTGAAGTTCATCGGCTACGCCTGCGACACCTACATTTTCATGCAGGCCGCCAAGGCCGACGTGGACGCCTTTGCCAAGTAAGCAAACGCCTCCGTCTGACCTGCGCCTGTGGGCCGCTCCCCTTCGGGGGAGCGGTCCTCTTCTTTTCTGCCCGGAAAAAGAGGCGGGACCCGGCAGACTCCCTTTTTAAGATAAGTAGTGATTTCACGGAAAATTGAAAAATTCCGTCAATTCGACGAAAATCCAGACGGCTTATTAAAATTCCTCTCTGACCGCAGACATGAAAAAAGGGCAGTCGATTTGCTCGACTACCCTTGTAATCTGTTGTCTCATGTTCCTGTTCGGGTCAACTCCTCTGGTATACATAACCGCCATTCGTTGTCATATAACACCGCTATTCCACCGTCTACCTCTGCATAGGGCATTTCTAACTCCCGGTTGAAATTCGTTTCCCCGTCCTGCTGCGGAAACGTGTCAGTATAAGAGGAAGTGTATCCGATAATTGCACTCTCATCTACTTCTCCCGGCATTGGATCTGAGGTTAATACGTAGATTTCGCCATTTACCATCATTGCCGCTGGATAGTCCGTTTCTGTACCCGTCGCAGTGCAACCGACAAATCCACACACAGAAATCAGTGTCAATATTGCTGCTACAGCCTTTTTCACAGTATATACCCTCCTTTGCAATAAGTTCTTACCCATATAGACGCAAAATTTTCTGTGATGTTTCTTTTAATCATTATAAAATACAAAAATGTTTTACGCAAAGCATAATAAACTATCCGCCCAGCCCTTGATGGTTATAGACTGTTCGTTGGTGAAACCGACGGAGTTTGGTTTATCACTACTTATCTTAAAAAGGGACCCGGCAGATCCACCCTTGACATCCGCCGCCATTCTGTTATACTGTTCGTGTTTTGCCGCCATTTGCGGCAGCGCACGCATCTTGAGGGAAGCGCAGGCGGAGGTAAGGCCCCGGTTTCCCGGCACCGCAAGGAGGATTTTCTATGAACGCAGCATATCTGACGCCGGCCATCACCCTCTTCAACGAGGACGGCTCCCTGGACCTGGTGAGCCAGGAGCGGCTTTTCAACAACCTGATCGACCAGGGCGTGGACGGCATCCTGGTGGAGGGCAGCAGCAGCGAGTTCTTCGCCATGCCCATGGACCAGCGCCGGGAGATGGCCAAGTTCGCCATCGAGACGATCGATCACCGGGTGAAGCTGATCATCGGCACCAGCCACATGGTGGCGGACGAGATCGTCAGCTTCTCCAACTTCTGCCTGGACGCGGGGGCCGACGCCGTCATGATCCTGCCCCCCTACTACTTCCACTTCGGCGCCGCCGCCCTGCTGCAATACTATGACCGGCTGGCCCAGCAGATCCACGGCGACATCTACATCTACAACTTCCCGGACAACACCGGCTACACCATCCCCCCGGAGACCGTGCTGGCCCTGGCCAAGATCCACCCCAACATCGTGGGCATGAAGGACACCGTCTCCGGCATGGACCACACCCGGGAGCTCATCAAGGTGGTCAAGTCCCACATTCCCCAGTTCGAGATCTACTCCGGCTTTGACGACAACTTCGCCCACAACGTGCTCTCCGGCGGCGACGGCTGCATCGGCGCCCTCAGCAACGTGGTGCCGGAGGTCTGCACCGCCTGGGTCCGGGCCTTCCGGGAGAACGACCTGGCCGGCATCGCCAAGGGCCAGCAGATCATCGACCGGCTGATGGACCTGTACACCGTCCGCAGCCCCTTCCTGCCCGTCATCAAGGAGGCCTGCCGCCTCCGTGGCATCGCCGCCACCAGCGTGGGCACCTTCCCCATGCCCAGCGCCACAGTGGAGGACGACGCCAGGATCCTGGAGCTGCTGAACCGGGAGGGCATCCAGTAACGCCCATGCAGAAAGCCCCGCCGCTGGCCAATGGCCAGCGGCGGGGCTCTTTTGTCAGACCGGCGCCTTACGGCAGCTCCAGGTGGACGGATTCATGGAACGCCGGCTCCACCAGGCCGGGGATGTTCACCGCGTCGGTGAAGTGCAGGTCCGCCGTGAACTCTTTCAGCAGGGAGACGATGTAGGGGTGGGGCCGCTCGTCCGGACGGCCGGCGGCCACGCAGACCACGGCGGTCCTGGGCCGGAGCAGCCGCAGCAGCTTCCGGGTGGTGGAGGACAGGGAGGCGTGGTGGGGCACCTTCAAAATGTCACAGGGGGTTGCGGTCTCCGTCTCCCACATGTGGGCGTAGGCGTCGCCGCCCAGCACGATCTCCCGCCCGTGGTAGTACAGCCGCTGGCGCAGGCTGGACACGTTCATGGACTTGCCCCAGTGGATCAGGTCATAGCCGTTCCGCTCTCCCCGGAAGGCGGCGCCGTACACCGCCCGCTGCCGGGGGTACAGGGCGGGCTCGCCGAACAGGATGTCCATGGTCAGGTCGTCTGTCAGCCGGAGGCGCTCCATCCGGTCCCCCGGCAGCTCTGTCACCCGCTGGATGCGGTGCCGGTACGTCCGCAGGGGGCCGGCGTACAGGTCCATGCACCGCAGCACGTTCCGGGCGGCCTTGGGCAGGCCGTTGTCCCCGTCCGGGTCCAGAGGGCCGGCATCGGCGGGGGGCGCGTAGGGGGTCAGCAGCTCGCCCACGGTGACGGCCTCCAGCACCCGGCCCAGGCCGCCGATGTGGTCCCGGTGGAAGTGGGTGATCAGCAGCACGTCCAGGTGGGCCACGCCGCGCGCCTTCAAAAAGTCCCCGGCGTAGATCCGGCGGGAGCGGGGGTCCTCCACCGGCGGGTGGTCGTCCCGCTCCAGGCTGTCATGGCCGCAATCCACCAGCATGGAAAAGCGCAGCTGTTCTCCCTCCATCTCCCGGACCAGGATGGAATCGCCGTTGCCCACGTTGATAAAGTCCAGTACCAGCATATCCAGCCCCCCTGTTCGATGGTTGCTAATACCATATCACAAGGTGCTGTTCCAGGCAATCAAAACCAGGGACGGCGGCCGCCAAATTTTTGTCCTAAATTTTGACGTCCTGATAAAAAGAGGTCCCGCAGAGACGTTCTGCGGGACCTCTTTTCCCTCAAAGGCTGCGCAGGGCGTCCACCAGAGCGGTCTTGCCGGTGGTCTGGGCGTCCTTCATCTTGATGATCCGGGCGGGGGTGCCGGCCACCACCGCATTGGAGGGCACATCCTCCGTCACCACGGCCCCGGCGGCCACCACGGCCCCGGCGCCGATCCGCACCCCCTCGATCACCACGGCGTTGGCGCCCACCAGGACGCCGTCCTCCACGATGACCGGCGTGGCGGAGGCGGGCTCCACCACCCCGGCCAGCACGGCCCCGGCGCCGATGTGGCAGTCGTCGCCCACCGTGGCCCGGCCGCCCAGGACCGCGCCCATGTCGATCATGGTGCGCCTGCCCACCACGGCGCCGATGTTCAGGATGGCGCCCATCATGATGACGGCGTTCTCCCCGATGGTCACCTGCTCCCGGATGATGGCACCGGGCTCGATCCGGGCCGGGATGTCCTTCAGGTCCAGCAGGGGCACGCCGGAGTTGCGGCGGTCGTTCTCCACCACCAGGTCCGTGATCCTCTCCCGGTTGGCCTCCAGAATGGGGGCCAGCGACCCCCAGTCGCCGAAGACGACGCGGCTGGACCCCTCACCGAACACTTTGGCAGAGCCGAAATCCACGGGGGCGGATACGTTTACATAGAGTTTGACAGGCGTCTTTTTGGGGGAAGACGCGATATAGTCGATGATCTCCTGGGCGTTCATAGTCACTCTCCAAACAAGATTTTCTGCAGGTCGTAGACCCCGTTGGGCCGTCCCGGCAGCAGCCGGGCCATGTGCAGGGCACCATTCACAAAGATCTGGCGGCTGGCGGCCCGGTGGGTCAGCTCCAGCTCCTCGTCCGGGCCGAAGAAGTGGACGGTGTGGGTCCCGGCCACGGTGCCGCCCCGCAGGGCGTGGATGCCCACCTCGTTCTTCTCCCGCTTCCCCACATTGCCCTCCCGGCCGTACACCGGCCGCAGGCGGTGCTGGGGGTCTATGGCCTCCAGCAGGAGCTTGGCGGTGCCGCTGGGGGCGTCCGCCTTCTGGTTGTGGTGGGTCTCGGTGATCTCGATGTCAAAGTCTGGCCGGAGCACCGGGGCGATCACCTGCAATGCCCGGGCCAGCACCGCCACCCCCAGGGAGTAGTTGGCGCTCCACAGCACCGGCGCCGCGGCGCCCAGGGCGGCCAGGGACGCCTTCTCCGCCTCGGTGTACCCGGTGGTGCCGGAGAGCAGGGGCGTCCCCGTCCGGCGGACGTAGGAGGCGATCTCCGGCAGGGCGGCGGGGCGGGAGAAGTCCATCACCACGTCCGCCGCCTTCCCCAGGCGGCCCAGCTGGTCCAGGTCGTCATGGCCGAAGGCCGCCTCGATCTCGTCCCCGGCGGCAGCGGCAGTCTCCCGGATCAGGGTGCCCATTTTGCCCCGGCCGATCAGCACGATCCTCACAGCAGCCCCGCCTCCTCCATCGTCCGGCGGAGGGTCGCGGCGTTGGCCTCGCCCATCTCACACAGGGGCAGCCGCATGGGACCCACGTTCAGGCCCAGCATGTTCATGGCGGCCTTCACCGGGATGGGGTTCACCTCCAGGAACAGGTCGTTCATCAGCTGCAGGTACTTCAGGTGGTTCTCCAGGGCCTGGGCATGGTCACCGCCCAGCCAGTCCGCCACGATCTGGTGGCACATGGCGGGCATCACGTTGGCGTAGACGGAGATGACGCCGCTGCCGCCGATGCTGAGGATGGGCACGGTGATGTCGTCGTTGCCGGAGTACAGGGCGAAGTCCGGCCCCGCGCAGCGGGCGATCTTCATGGCGTAGGACATGTCGCCGCTGGCCTCCTTGATGCCGGCGATGTTGGGATGCTTCGCCAGCCGCTCCACCACGGGCACGGGGATGGAGCACCCGGTGCGGCCGGGGACGTTGTAGAGGATACAGGGGATGTCCACGGCGTCCGCCGTCTCGGCGAAGTGGCGGTACATGCCCTCCGCGTTGGCCTTGTTGTAGTAGGGGGCGATCAGCAGCAGGGCATCCGCCCCCATGGACTGGTACAGCCTGCTCTTCTCGATCTGGGTGGCGGTGCAGTTGGAGCCGCTGCCCACCATCACCGGCACCCGGCCGTCCACCACCCGGATGGTGTGCTCCACCACGGCAGCGTCCTCCTCGTGGCTCATGGTGGAGTATTCGCCGGTGGTGCCCAGGGTCAGGATGCCGTCGGTGCCGGCGGCGATCTGCCGCTCCAGCAGCTCCGTCAGCACGTCGAAGCTGACGCTGCCGTCCTCGCGGAACGGGGTGACCATGGCAACAATGGATCCCTGCAGATGTTCGAATTTCATGTGAGTGTCCTCCGTCTTTCTTTTTGTCCGTTGGTTGAAGCAACAAAAAAGTCGGTAGAGACACGCCCCCTACCGACAGCTCTTTCGCGCCCTTGCCATACAACAAAAAGCGGAGTTCCCTGTAAGCGGATAGCGCCCCCGCGGAGCACTCTCCGCGGACAGTCCCGTGGGTATTCCCCGCGGGCCCACCCCCTGCCCATACCTGAACAGGGAGTTCGGCGGACTTGCCTCCTCCACGATCTCTGCCCGTCGGCTCCCGTGGACTCGTCGCATCCGCGCCTCTATCTCATTTTTTGGTATCATACCATCTCTTTTCCAGGTTGGCAAGAGGAAAAATGAAAAAAACCGCCTGTCCGCCGGCCGCCGCCTTGTCGAAAGGGACGAAAAATCCGCCGCCCCCTGTTCTCCCCGCCCAGACTGTGCTATGATATGCTTACGAATGCCATCTGATGAAAAAGGGGAGGTCTTGTCCATGTCCGTCGTCGATCACCGCCGCGCCCTGCACCGCATCCCGGAGCTGGATAACCAGCTGCCGGAGACGGTCCAGCTGGTCCAGCGCATCTTGGCCCCGCTGCCCTGCCGGGTGTTCTCGCCCATCACCGGCAGCGTCTGCGCGTGGTTCGACGCGGGGAAGAGCGACGCCGTGGCCTTCCGGGCGGAGCTGGACGCCCTGCCGGTCACCGAGGCCACGGGCCTGCCCTACGCCTCCGCCCACCCTGGGAAGATGCACGCCTGCGGCCAC
>DWZJ01000017.1 GCA_019118245.1 Candidatus Oscillibacter excrementigallinarum | reverse complement strand
TGCACCGATACGCCGACCCCCGTCGCGCGCGGAGGGCCACTGCACCGGAGCGCGCCTAGCGCCTTTTTCTCTTCCACCGGGCGCGGCGCATTCTCTTTTTGGGCAAGACCAAAAGGGGCCCCCGCCGCGCCCCGCGCGGTGGGGAAAGGAGGAGCAAGGGAGCGGGCGCAGTTTTCGCCGCAGGCGGAAACAGAGCTTAGCGGACTTTGCGACGACGCAATGGGGGGCGCATCCCCCGTGGAAACGGCCCCCTGCGGGAGCAGAGATCCCCCGGGCGGTTGCTAACCGCCCCTACAGGCCCCGCCGGAGCCCCCCCAAGAAAAAGACGGCCGGGCCCCCGCCCAGCCGCCTCGTATTTCCTGACAGGAAAGGACCCCTCAGCTCCGCTGATTCCCGGAGTTGGTGGTGTCCTTCAGCAGCACGTCATGTGCCCCGCCCTCCACGATGGAGACCGACGACACCAGCGTCAGCTTGGCCTTCTCCCGCAGCTCCGGGATGGTCAGGGCCCCGCAGTTGCACATGGTGGACCGCACCTTGGCCAGGGTGGTGGCCATGCCGTCGGACAGCTTGCCGGCGTAGGGCACGTAGGAGTCCACCCCCTCCTCGAAGGAGAGCTTGGCCGCCCCGCCCAGGTCGTACCGCTGCCAGTTCCGGGCCCGGGCGCTGCCCTCGCCCCAGTACTCCTTCATATAGCTGCCGCCGATGAGGACCTTGCTGGTGGGGGACTCATCGAACCGGGAGAAGTACCGGCCCAGCATGCAGAAGTCCGCCCCCATGGCCAGGGCCAGGGTGATGTGGTAGTCCTGGACGATGCCGCCGTCGGCGCAGATGGGCACATAGACGCCGGTTTCTTCAAAATACTTGTCCCGCTCCCGGGCCACGTCGATGACCGCCGTGGCCTGGCCCCGGCCGATGCCCTTGGTCTCCCGCGTGATGCAAATGGATCCGCCGCCGATGCCCACCTTCACGAAGTCGGCGCCGCAGTCCGCCAGGAAGCGGAAGCCCTCGCCGTCCACCACGTTGCCGGCGCCCACCTTCACGGTGTCGCCATAGCGGCTGCGGATCCAAGCCAGCGTCCGTTTTTGCCACTCGGAGTAGCCCTCGGAGGAGTCGATCACCAGCACGTCGGCGCCGGCCTCCACCAGGGCGGGCACCCGGTCCTCATAGTCCCGGGAGTTGATGCCGGCGCCCACCACGTAGCGCTTCTGGCTGTCCAGCAGCTCCAGGGGGTTGCCCTTGTGGGCGTCGTAGTCCTTGCGGAACACGAAGCTCACCAGATGGCCGTCCGCGGAGACAATGGGCAGGGCGTTGAGCTTGTGGTCCCAGATGATGTCGTTGGCGGCTTTCAGGCTGGTGCCCTCCGGCGCGGTGATCAGCTGGTCCGCCGGGGTCATGAAGTCCCGGACCGGCGTGGCCGGGTCCATGCGGCTGACCCGGTAGTCCCGGCTGGTGACCAGGCCCAGCAGTTTCCCGGTGCCGGTGCCGTCGTCGGTGACCGCCATGGTGGAGTGGCCGGTCCGCGCTTTCAGGGCCAGCACGTCCGCCAGGGTGTCGTCGGTGCGGAGGTTGGAGTCGCTGGTGACGAAGCCCGCCTTGTAGTTCTTCACCCTCCGCACCATCTCCGCCTGCTGGTCGATGGGCTGGGAGACGTAGATGAAGGCGATGCCGCCCTCTTTCGCCAGGGCGATGCCCATCTGCTCACCGGACACCGCCTGCATGACGGCGGAGACCATGGGCACGTTCATGGTGAGGGCGGGCTCCTCGCCCCGGCGGTATTTCACCACCGGGGTCCTGAGGGAGACGTTGGCGGGGATGCACGCCGCGGAGGAGTAGCCGGGCACCAGCAGGTACTCGCTGAACGTCCGGGAGGGTTCCGGGAAAAAGTATGCCATAAGGCCACCTCGATTCTTTGGATTTTGGGGGTTTGGACTAGGATATCACAGGTGCGAAAAAATGCAAGGGGGGACCGGGCGGCTTCACAGGGCGAAGTAGTCCCTGGCCGCCTGGAACAGCCCCAGGTCGTAATGGCCGGGGACGTTCCGGTACAGGCAGGGGCCCACCCGCTCGCTGTGGCCCATCTTGCCCAGGACCCGGCCGTCGGGGGAGGTGATGCCCTCCACCGCCCAGACGGAGCCGTTGGGGTTGCCGTCGATGTCCAGGGTGGGCGCGCCGTCCGGGCCCACGTACTGGGTGGCGATCTGGCCGTTCTCCGCCAGCTGGGCCAGCAGGTCCGGCGGGCAGAGGAACCGCCCCTCCCCATGGGAGATGGGGACGCTGACGATGTCCCCCACCTGGGCCCTTGCCAGCCAGGGAGACCGGTTGGAGGCCACCCGGGTCCGGACGATCCGGGACTGGTGGCGGCCGATGACGTTATAGGTCAGGGTGGGGCAGGTCGCGTCCGTGTCCCGGATCTCCCCGAAGGGCACCAGCCCCAGCTTGATGAGGGCCTGGAAGCCGTTGCAGATGCCCAAGGCCAGGCCGTCCCGGTTGTTCAGCAGGTCCATCACCGCGTCGGCGGCCTGGGGGGACCGGAGGAAGGCGGTGATGAACTTGCCGGAGCCGTCCGGCTCGTCGCCGCCGGAGAAGCCGCCGGGCAGGAACAGGATCTGGCTGCTGCGTGCCGCCTGGGCGAACCGAGCGGCGGAGGACGCCACCTGGTCCGGCGTCTGGTTGTTCAGCACCAGGATCTGCGGCTCCAGACCCGCCCGCAGGACGGCCCGGGCGCTGTCGTACTCGCAGTTGGTGCCGGGGAACACGGGGATCAGCACTTTGGGCCTGGCCGTGCCGATCTTCGGGGCGGCACGGGAGAAGGCCGGGGCCTCCAGCACCGGCACCGGCGCGGCATCGGCGGGGGTGCGGCTGGGGTACACATCCTCCAGCACGGACTCGTTGAGGGAGAGCAGCTCGCCGATGGGGGCGGAGTCCACGCCGAGGGTGACGCGGCCGTCGCCGGTGGTGACGCCCAGTTTGGTGCACCAGGCGCTGTCCGGCTCCCCCGCCACCTCGGCCACGATGACGCCGGGCATGGGCGTGTACCACAGCGGCGCGGAGGCGGGCTCCTCCGCCAGAAAGCCCACGCCGTTGCCGAAGGACATCTTGGAAACGGCCTCGGCCAGGCCGTGCTCCACGGCCCAGGCGGCCTGGACCTTCCCAGCCCGGCACAGCGTGTGGAACTGCGCCCAGGAGGCCTTGCAGGCCTCCGTGTCACCGGAGCCGAAGAGGTAGACGCCGTGCCCCGCCTTCTTGAACTCCGGGGACAGCACCTCCCCGGCCCGGATGGGGGCGATGGCGAAGGAGATGAGGGTGGGGGGCACGTCCAAATCGTTGAAGGTGCCGGACATGGAGTCCTTGCCGCCGATGGCCGCCGCGCCAAAGTCCAGCTGGGCGTCCAGGGCCCCCAGCAGGGCGGCGAAGGGCCTGCCCCAGCGGCGGGGGTCATCCCGGAGCTTCTCAAAGAACTCCTGGAGGGTGAGGTAGGCCCTCCGGTAGTCTGCCCCGGCGGCCACCAGCTTGGCAAGGGACACCCGCACGGCGTCGTAGGCCCCCCGGTAGGGGTCCGCCGCCATGGCCTCCGGGTCGAAGCCCCAGGCCATGACGCTGGCCTGGTCCGTCTCCTGTCCCGGCAGCACCGGCAGCAGGGCGGCCATCACCTGGGCCGGCGTCCGCTGGAACTTGCCGCCGAAGGGCATCAGCACGCTGCCAGCCCCGATGGTGGAATCGAACCGCTCCGCCAGGCCCCGGCGGGAGGCGCATTGCAGACTGGCAGCCATGGCGCGGAGGGTGGTCTCCCCGGCCCCATCGGGGGCCGGGCCTGCGGAGGCGGGCACCGCCGCACAGGCGTGCTTCACCGCGCCGTTGGTGTTGAGAAAGTCCCGGCTCAGGTCCACGATGGTCTTTCCCCGCCAGCGCATCACCATCCGGGGGGCTTCCGTCACCACCGCCACGGGATACGCCTCCAGGTTCTCCGCCTGGGCGGCGGCGATGAATCGGTCCGCGTTTTCAGGCGCCACCACCACCGCCATCCGCTCCTGGGACTCGGAGATGGCCAGCTCCGTGCCGTCCAGGCCGTCGTACTTCTTCCGCACCGCGTCCAGGTCGATGTCCAGGCCGTCCGCCAGCTCGCCCACGGCCACGCTGACGCCGCCGGCGCCAAAGTCGTTGCACCGCTTGATGAGCCGGGTCACGTCCCCGTCCCGGAACAGCCGCTGGATCTTCCGCTCCTCCGGGGCGTTGCCCTTCTGGACCTCGCTGGCCATGGTGGTGAGGGACTGCCGGTTGTGGCTCTTGGAGGAGCCGGTGGCGCCGCCGATGCCGTCCCGGCCCGTGCGGCCTCCCAGCAGGATCACCACGTCCCCGGGCGCGGGCCGCTGCCGCACCACGTTCTCCGCCGGGGCGGCGGCCGCCACCACGCCGCACTCCAGATGCTTGGCGAGATAGCCCTCATGGTACACCTCGCTGACCAGCCCCGTGGCCAGGCCGATCTGGTTGCCGTAGGAGGAGTAGCCCGCGGCGGCGGTCTGGGCGATCTTCCGCTGGGGCAGCTTGCCCGGCAGGGTGTCCGCCACCGGCGTCCGGGGGTCGCCGCAGCCGGTGAACCGCATGGCCTGGTGGACGTAGGCCCGGCCGGACAGGGGGTCCCGGATGCACCCGCCGATGCAGGTGGCCGCGCCGCCGAAGGGCTCGATCTCCGTGGGGTGGTTGTGGGTCTCGTTCTTGAACATCAGCAGCCAGTCCTGCCGGCTGCCGTCCACCTGGGCGGAGACGTGGATGGAGCAGGCGTTGATCTCCTCGCTCTCGTCCAGCTCCGGCAGCAGCCCCCGCTTTTTCAGGGCCTTGGCGCCGATGGTGGCGATGTCCATCAAAGTCTGGGGCCGCTGGGCGGCTTTCTCTTTGCCGTAGACCTCCTCCCGGGCGGCCAGGTAGCGGTCATAGGCGGCCCGGACCGCCGGGTCATGGATCTCCACCCGGTCCAGATGGGTGGAGAAGGTGGTGTGGCGGCAGTGGTCGGACCAGTAGGTGTCCACCACCCGCACCTCCGTCAGGGTGGGGTCCCGGCGCTCCGTGTCCCGGAAGTACGTCTGGAGGAAGGTCAGGTCCTCCAGGTCCATGGCCAGGCCCAGCCGCGCCAGGAGGGCCTCCCGGCCCGCCCGGTCCAGGGCGGTGAAGCCGGAGACGGTCTCCACGTCCGCCGGGACGGCGGCCTCCGCCGCCAGGCTCTCCGGCAGGTCCAACGAGGCCTCCCGGCACTCCACCGGGTTGATGACATACCGCTTCACAGCCGCCGCGTCCGCCGCCGTCAGGGGGCCGAACAGCAGGTAGACCTTGGCGGTGCGGACCGTGGGCCGCTCCCCCTGGGTCATCAGCTGGATGCACTGGGCGGCGGAGTCCGCCCGCTGGTCGAACTGCCCCGGCAGGGGCTCCACGCCGAAGGCGATGCAGTCCCCGGCGGGCAGGGCGGCGGTAGCGTCGTCCACCTGGGGCTCGGAGAACACCGTCCCCACCGCCCGGCGGAAGGCGGCCTCGTCCAGGCCCTCCACGTCGTAGCGGTTCAGCAGGCGCAGGTCCTCCAGGGCGGAGACGCCCACCACGGTCCGCAGCTCGTGCAGCAGACTCTGGGCCTCCTGCCGGAGCCCCGGCTTCTTTTCCACATAGATCCGTCTTACCATCGTATGACCTCCCGGCGCCGGTCAGGCGCTTGATAACATGAGATTCAGTCCGCCAGGGCCGCCAGCGCCCGCCGACCGATGTCGTGGCGCAGGTACTTGCCGTCAAAGTCCACCGTCTCCGCGGCAGCGTAGGCATCCTGTAACGCCTGCCGCAATGTGGGGCCGGTGGCGGTGACGCCCAGCACCCGGCCGCCGCTGGTGACCAGCTGCCCGTCCGCCAGCTTGTCCCCGGCGTGGTAGATGGTCACGTTCCCCGGCAGCGACTTGGGCAGGGAGATGGCCTTGCCCTTCTCATAGTGCCCGGGATACCCGCCGGAGGCCAGGATGACGCAGGCGGCGGAGGCGTGCCGCCACTCCACGGTGAGTTCTCCCAGGGTCTCGTTCTCCACCGCCTGCATGACGGTCAGCAGGTCCGTTCTCAGCAGGGGCAGGACCACCTGGGTCTCCGGGTCCCCGAAGCGGCAGTTGTACTCGATGACCTTTGGCCCGTCCGGGGTCAGCATCAGCCCGAAGTACAGGCAGCCCTTGAAGGGGCAGCCCTCCGCCCGCATGGCGGCCAGCGTCGGCAGGAAGATGGTGTCCATGCACACCTGGGCCACCTCCTCCGTGTAGCAGGGGTTGGGGGCCACGGTGCCCATGCCGCCGGTGTTGGGGCCGGTGTCCCCGTCTCCCGCCCGCTTGTGGTCCATGGAGGACACCATGGGGGCGATGGCGGTGCCGTCGGTAAAGGCCAGGACGCTGACCTCCGGCCCGGTCAAGAACTCCTCGATGACCACCCGGCTGCCGGAGTCCCCGAAGGCCCGGTCCTCCATGATGGTCCTGACGGCCGCCTCCGCCTCCGCATAGGACCGGGGGATCAGGACCCCCTTGCCCAGCGCCAGGCCGTCGGCCTTGATGACGATGGGGAAGGAGGCGGTTTTCAGGAAGGCCAGGGCCTCCACCGGCGCATCGAACACCTGGTATTGGGCGGTGGGGATGTGGTATTTTTGCATCAGGTCCTTGGCAAAGACCTTGCTGGACTCGATCCGGGCGGCCTTGGCGTCGGGCCCAAAGCAGGGGATGCCCGCGGCGTGGAGGGCGTCCACGCACCCCAGGGCCAGGGGGTCGTCCGGCGCCACCACGGCGAAGTCCACCGCGTGGCTCCGGGCGAAGGCCACGATGGCATCGATGTCCGTGGCGCCGATCTCCGGCACGCAGACGGCGTCCGCCGCGATGCCGCCGTTGCCCGGCAGGGCGTAGATGGTCTCCACATTCGGGTTCTCTTTCAGTTTTTTGATGATGGCGTGCTCCCGGCCGCCGCCGCCCACTATGAGGAGCGTCATGTTGTCACAGCCTTTCTGTCAATGAGGAATTAGGAGTTAGGAATTAGGAATTTTCCCGTCTCGAATGGATTTGGTGATGGAGGAGAGGAGTTTGCGAAGTTCCTCACAGTCCTGATAGAGAGATTTGTACTCCGGGGAAGACAAGTAATCGCATGAGTATAGCAGTTCCAGCCAGTACAAGGTCTCGGCGGATTCCTTCAAGGCAATATAGAGCTTGTTGAGAAAATCCTTTCGGCTGCTTGCGTACTGCGCCTCGGAGATGTTGGCGCCGATGCTGGTACCGCTGCGGAGAAGCTGCTTGGAAAGCACATATTCCCTTTTCTCCTCACATAGGTATTGATAAAGCATGACGATGCGTCTGGCAAACAACAGGCTTTTGCGCCTGACCTCGTTCTCCTTCAATTCCTAACTCCTCATTCCTAATTCCTAATTTTTAGTGATGGAAAAGTCGCATTCCGGTAAACGCCATCACGATGCCGTACCTATTGGCGGTCGCGATGACATTGTCGTCCCGGATGGAGCCGCCGGGCTCGGCGATGTACTGCACGCCGGACTTTCTGGCCCGCTCCACGTTGTCGCCGAAGGGGAAGAAGGCGTCGGAGCCGCAGGTGACGCCGGAGAGAGTGGCGATCCAGGCGCGTTTCTCCTCCGCCGTCAGGGGGTCCGGCTTCACGGCGAAGGTCTGCTGCCAGACGCCCTCCGCCAGGACGTCCTCGTACTCGTCGGAGAGGTACACGTCGATGGCGTTGTCCCGGTCCGGGCGGCGGATGCCCTCCACAAATTGCAGGCCCAGCACCCTGGGGTGGTGCCGCAGCCACCAGGTGTCCGCCTTGGTGCCAGCCAGCCGGGTGCAGTGGATGCGGCTCTGCTGGCCCGCCCCCACGCCGATGGCCTGGCCGTCCTTCACGTAGCAGACGGAGTTGGACTGGGTGTACTTCAGGGTGATGAGGGCCACGATCATGTCCCGCCTGGCCGCCTCCGGCAGATCGCGGTTCTCGGTCACGATGTTGGTCAGCAGGTCCTCGCTGATGGCAAAGTCGTTCCGCCCCTGCTGGAAGGTGATGCCGAACACGTCCTTGTACTCCTGGGGGGCGGGGACGTAGTCCGGGTCGATCTGCACGATGTTGTAATTGCCCTTTTTCTTGGTTTTCAGAATTTCCAGGGCCTCCTCCGTGTAGCCGGGGGCGATGATGCCGTCGGACACCTCCAGCTTCAAATACCGGGCGGTGTCAGCGTCGCACACGTCGGAGAGGGCCGCCCAGTCCCCGTAGGAGCACAGCCGGTCCGCCCCCCGAGCCCGGATGTAGGCGCAGGCGATGGGGGACAGGTCTCCTGCCTGCTCCACGAAGTACATCTGCCGCTCCACATCGGAGAGGGGCAGCCCCACGGCGGCCCCGGCGGGGGAGACGTGCTTGAAGGACGCGGCGGCGGGCAGGCCCGTGGCCTCTTTCAGCTCCCGCACCAGCTGCCAGGAGTTCAGGGCGTCCAGGAAGTTGATATACCCCGGCCTGCCGTTCCGCACGGTGAGGGGCAGATCCGACCCGTCCCGCAGGAAGATGCGGGCGGGCTTCTGGTTGGGGTTGCAGCCGTATTTCAGTTCCAGTTCGTTCATTGCAAACCTCCCGATACAATTAGGGATTCGGAGTTAGGAATTAGGAATTTTTTGGAGAGTGAAGAGTGGAGAGTTGAGAGTGGAGATAGGAGATAAGAGATAGGAGATAGGAGTTGAGGGGTTCCGCCGCAGGCGGAACGATTGAAATTCGTCCGGCTTTGCCGGACACCACAATTCCTAATTCCTAACTCCTCATTCCTCATTCAGCTTCTATCTCCTCACTCCGAACGGTTGTACTTGTTGACGATGCGCTGCTGGAAGGCGTGGGTCTCCAGGTCTGTGAAGCGGACGAAGAGGGAGATCTTGTTATCGTCGTTCAGGCTTTCCCATACGGCGGCGGTGAGGGCGTCCAGGTCCCCCTCGATGGCCACCGGCTCCGGCTCCCCGGCGAAGGAGGGGAGGGGGTCGCCGTCCCCGGCGTAGGTGTGGAGGAAGTGGCCCAGCCCCGGCTGGCCCGGGTACTCGAAGGTCTGCCGCAGGCAGCGGTTACCGGTCTCGTCGGCGGCTTTCAGGATAGACAGCTTGTAGCTGCCGTCAGGCCCCAGCAGGCCGGAGATCCGGGGCGTCCAGTTGGGGCCGTCGGGCTCGAATTCCCGGGTGCGGAGCGCCTGCTCCATGGGCAGGCCCTGCTTCAGAAACTCCAGGATGGTGTCCGTCTGGTCCCCGTTGGTGACGATGAGCCCCCGGCCCATCTGCCGCACGGGATGGTAGATGATGAGGCTGGGGTCCTCCATCCTGGCGGGGTCCGCCGCCTGGGTGCGGATGCCGTCCGGCTCCTCGGCGAAGATGCGGTTGCGGCTGTTGGCGCTGCGGCCCATGATGAAGTAGACGGCCACGGACGCTTTCCCGTCCGCCGTCCTTCCCAGCACGATCCCCCGGCCGGGATAGGGGTTGCCCCGCAGCAGGGCGCACAGATCCTGTTTCACAGATGATCCTCCTTTTCCATGGCGATGTGGGCGGACAGCTGCTCCACGGCACGGGGCAGCAGCACCCACTCCGCCTGTTCCATGACTCTGCGCTGCAGCGTCTCCGGCGTGTCCCCCGGCTGCACCTCCACCGCCTTCTGCAGCAGGATGCGGCCGCCGTCGGGGATCTCGTTCACCAGATGGACGGTGGCGCCGGTGACCTTCACGCCCCGCTCCAGCGCCGCCTGGTGGACTTTCAGCCCGTAGTATCCCTTCCCGCAGAAGGCGGGGATCAGGGAGGGGTGGACGTTGACGATCCGGTCCGGCCACCGCCGGACGAAGTCCTCCGACAAAATGGACAGGAACCCGGCCAGGACGAGCAGGTCCGCCCGGTATTCCGTCAGCTTTTTCGTCAGGGCCGCCTCGAATTTCGCCTGCCCCAGCTGCTTCCGGGACAGGGGGACGGCGGGCACCCCCCGCCGCCGGGCCCGCTCCAGGGCAAAGGCGTCCGGGTTGCTGGAGAGCACCGCCACGATCTCCCCGTGGGGCAGGGCCCCCGCCGCCTGGGCATTGAACAGGGCCTCCAGATTGGTGCCGCCGCCGGAGACCAGCACGGCGATGCGGGCCTTGTTCAGCATAGCACCACCCGCTCCTCTCCGGGGACGATCTCGCCCATCACATAGCCGGGGCAGCCGTGGTCCGCCAGGGCGGCCAGGGCCTGGTCCGCCGTGTCTTTGGAGACGATCACCGCCATGCCCACCCCCATGTTGAAGGTGTTGAACATGTCCCGCTCCGGGATGCGGCCCGTCTCCTGGAGCAGCTTGAAGATGGGCGGCGTCTGAATGGCGGCTTTTTCGATTTTCGCCGTCATCCCCGCCGGCAGGCACCGGGGGATGTTCTCAAAGAACCCGCCGCCGGTGATGTGGCTGATGCCGTGGACGTCCGCCGCGCGGATGGCCGCCAGCACCGGCTTCACATAGATGCGGGTGGGGGTCAGCAGGGCGTCCCCCAAACTCTCCCCCAGGTCCTCGCAGTGGAGCGTCAGGTCCGCGTGCTCCACGTGAAAGACCTTCCGCACCAGGGAGAAGCCGTTGGAGTGAAGGCCGGAGGAGGGCAGGGCCAGCACCACGTCCCCGGGGCGGACATAGTCCGGGGCGATGATCTGGGGCTTGTCCACGATGCCCACGGAAAAGCCGGCCAGGTCGTAGTCCTCGGCGGCCATGACGCCGGGGTGCTCGGCGGTCTCCCCGCCGATGAGGGCGCAGCCCGCCTGGACGCAGCCCTCCGCCACGCCCGCCACCAGGGCGGCCGCCTTCTCCGGCACATTTTTGCCGATGGCGATGTAGTCCAGGAAGAACAGGGGCTTTGCCCCGCAGCAGATGATGTCGTTGACGCACATGGCCACGCAGTCCACGCCCACGGTGTCGTGCCGGTCCAGCAGCTGGGCGATGCGGATCTTGGTGCCCACCCCGTCGGTGCCGGACACCAGCACCGGCTCCGTCATGCCGGTCAGGTCCGGGGCGAACAGCCCCCCGAACCCCCCGATGCCGGACACCACGCCGGGGATCATCGTCCGGGCCACATGGGGCCCCATGAGCTGGACGCCCTTGTATCCGGCGGTGATGTCCACCCCCGCCTTCCGATAGCTCTCCGAATAGCTCTCCATATTAGAGTTTCCCCCTCTCGCTGATCTTGCACTCGAATCGGTCCTTGCCGCCGTCCCGGGGCACGGCGGTGGGATAGCCGCCGCCGAAGCAGGCGGTGCAGAAGCCGCAGGTGTTGTCCGCGATCTTCACCACGTCCTGCAAACTCAAATACCCCAGGGAGTCCACGCCGATGATCCTGGCGATCTCCTCCACCGAGTGGTTGTTGGCGATGAGCTTGGTGGGGTCGTCGATGTCCGTGCCGTAGTGGCAGGCGGCCACGAAGGGCGGCGCGCTGACCCGCATATGGATCTCCTTGGCCCCGGCCCGCCGCAGCAGGTCGATGGTCCGGCGGCAGGTGGTGCCCCGGACGATGGAGTCGTCGATCAGCACCACCCGCTTGCCCTCCACCACGGAGCGGATGGGGTTCAGCTTGATGTTGACCTCATTCTCCCGCATGGCCTGGGTGGGGGAGATGAAGGTGCGGCCGATGTACTTGTTCTTGATGAACCCCATGCCGTAGGGGATGCCGCTCTGCCGGGCGTAGCCCAGGGCGGCGTCCAGGCCGGAGTCCGGCACGCCGATGACGATGTCCGCCTGGACCGGGTGCTCCAGAGCCAGGAAGGCCCCGGCCCGCTGCCGGGCCACATGGACGCTGGACCCGTCGATGACGGAGTCCGGCCTGGCGAAGTAGATGAACTCGAACACGCACAGCCGCTTCTCCGTCTTTCCGCAGTGGCGGGTGTCGGACTTGACGCCGTGCCGGTCCACCACCACGATCTCCCCGGGCAGGATGTCCCGCTCGAACTGGGCGCCGATGGCGTCCAGGGCGCAGGACTCGGAGGCGAACACCACGCCCCCGTCCCGCAGGCGGCCCATGCACAGGGGCCGGAAGCCGTGGGGGTCCCGGACGGCGATGAGCTTGGTGGGGGAGGAGATCACCAGGGAGTAGGCCCCCTCGATCCGGTCCATGGCGGCGGCCACCGCCTCCTCGATGGAGGGGGCGCGCAAACGCTCCTGGACGATGATGTAGGCGATGACCTCCGAGTCCGTGGTGGTCTGGAAGATGGAGCCCCGGCTCTCCAGCTCCTGGCGCAGCTGGTGGGAGTTGGTCAGGTTGCCGTTGTGGGCCAGGGCCATGCGGCCCTTGTAGTGGTTTACCAGAATGGGCTGGACGTTGCGCTTGTTGTCGGACCCGGTGGTGCCGTAGCGCACATGGCCCACGGCGATGGTGCCCGTGCCCAGGGAGCGGAGCCGCTCCGCCGGGAACACCTCACTGACGAGCCCTACGTCCCGGTAGGCGGTGAAGACCCCGTCGTCGTTCACCGCGATGCCGGCGCTCTCCTGCCCCCGGTGCTGGAGGGCATACAGGGCGTAGTAGGCCAGAGAGGCCACATCGCTGGTCTCCGGCGTGTAGACGCCGAACACGCCGCACTCCTCGTGGATATGGCGGGCCGGGAGCACGGCGCTGATCTCACTCCGCGTCATGGGCCAGCAGTCTCCCCATGATCTCGGCGTAGGCGTCCTCCACGCCCCCCAGGTCCCGGCGGAACCGGTCCTTGTCCAGCTTCTCGTGGGTCTGCTCGTCCCAGAGGCGGCAGGTGTCGGGGCTGATCTCGTCCGCCAGGACGATGGTGCCGTCCGACAGGCGGCCGAACTCCAGCTTGAAGTCCACCAGGATGACGCCGCACTCGGCCCAGAAGGCCTTCAAAATGTCATTGACGGCGAAGGCGTACCGCTTGATGGTCTCGATCTCCTCCGCCGTGGCCAGCTTCAGCGCCAGGGCGTGGCAGCTGTTCAGCAGGGGGTCTCCCAATTCATCGTTCTTGTAGGAGAACTCGATGGTGGGCGCGTCGAACACGATGCCCTCCTCCACGCCGTACCGCTTGGCGAAGGACCCGGCGGAGAGGTTGCGGATGATGACCTCCAGGGGCACGATGGAGACCTTCTTCACCAGCGTCTCCCGCTCACTCAGTTCTTCGACGAAGTGGGTGGGGATGCCGGCCTTCTCGATCCGCCGCATCAGGGCGTTGGTCATCTGGTTGTTGATGACGCCCTTCCCGGCGATGGTGCCCTTTTTCAGGCCGTTGAAGGCGGTGGCGTCGTCCTTGTAGTCCACGATGTACAGCTCCGGGTCGTCGGTCCGAAAGACCTTTTTGGCCTTGCCCTCGTAGACTTGTTCCAGCTTCTGCATTGGAAAAACCTCCTTGTTGTAATTAGAAATTAGGAATTAGGAGTTAGGAATTTTTTGAAGAGTGGAGAGTTGAGAGTGGAGATAGGAGCTGATGTGTCCGGCGGAGCCGGACTCATTGAAATCGTTCCGCCTGCGGCGGAACACCACAATTCCTAATTCCTCATTCCTAATTCCTCATTCAGCTCTTGCCGCTCCGTAGGGGCCGACCTGCGTGTCGGCCCGGTTCTGTTTCCATTAGACAATCTGAACGCAGCTATTAGCTTGATTAGAAAAACTGAACGGTTTGGGACGGAAAATCCGGAAGCGGGGGCCGCTGGCGCGGCTCCGCGTTCCGGAGAACTTTATTTGAAGGCCTCGCCCTGGAGCTTGGCGTCCTTGGCGGCGATCTGCTCCGCCATTTTGCGGCGCTCCGCGTCCAGGCGGGAGGCCAAGGCAGCGTCCTCCACCGCCAGGATCTGGGCGGCCAGGATGGCGGCGTTCTTGGCCCCGTTCAGGGCCACCGTGGCCACCGGGATGCCGCTGGGCATCTGGACCGTGGACAGCAATGCGTCCAGCCCGTCCAGGGCGCCCCCCTTCATGGGGATGCCGATGACGGGCAGGGTGGTGTTGGCGGCGAAGGCCCCCGCCAGATGGGCCGCCATGCCGGCGGCGCAGATCAGCACCCCGAAGCCGTTGGCCCGGGCGGACGCGGCGAACTCCGCCGCCTGGACCGGGGTCCGGTGGGCGCTGAGGATGTGGGCCTCATAGGGGATGTTCAGGGCGTCCAGCTGGGTGCAGGCCCCCTGGACCACGGGCCAGTCCGAGTCCGACCCCATGATGACGGCGACTTTTTTCATGCGCAGGCGCTCCTTTCCGTGCTCACAGCTTTTTCCGCATGACCGTGTGGCGGAAGATGCCGTCCACAAAGTACTCGTTGGAGCAGAACACGGGACGGCCGTCGATGTCGTAGTCTACCTCGTCCATGTTCAGCAGCGGCGTGCCCATGGGCACCTGGAAGATCTCCGCCAGGGCGGCGTCCGCCACCGCGGGCCGCACGTCCGTCAGGTCCAGGTAGGGGTAGATGCCGCAGAACCGCTGGAGGAAGTGGAAGATGGGCAGCTTGAAGTCCTGGATGGTGTAGGTCCCCTTGGCCAGGGCCTTCTCCACCACGTCCTCGCAGTAGATGGCGGGCTTGCCGTCGGCGGTGCACAGCCGGGCGATGCGGATGACGGGGGTCCCCTCCGGGATCTGGAGCTGGACGGCCACCTGGGCGTCCGCCTCCCCGTCCGCCACCCGGACGAAGGCCACCGCCGGCTCATAGCCGTTCTGGCGGATCATGTCCAGGAACTCCACCTCGATGTCCATGCGGGACTGGACGTTCAGCACATGGCGGTTGATAATGGTGCCCACCCCGTGGCGGCGGGTGATGAAGCCCTCCCGCTCCAGAGAGGCCAGGATGTCCCGCAGCTGGGTGCGGCTGATGCCCAGCTTCTCCGCCAGCACGCTCTCCCGGGGCAGGCGGGAGCAGTGGGCGTAGATGCCGTCCTTCATGTCGGCGAGCAGCTGGGAGCGGATGGTTTTCGTCTGCATTGGCTGACCGCTCATTCTCACACCTCGTTTCAAAATAGGTAGTACCATAGAGAGATCATACCCATTGTAGCGGATTTTCCGGGCGGCCGCAACTGGCAGATTTGACAGAATTCCCCCGCCGCCGCCCGCCGGGCCTATCCAGTCTGCTGCCGGAGGGGGGAGCCCCCGGCGGCGGTTTTTTCGTGGTTTTCACCGTGGACAACCGCCTCCGGGGTGCTATAATGGGAGCATCTGAAATATGCGGGAAAAAGGAGGCGTCCCCTTGAACATCGTGATCCTGGGCCAGGAGGCCCGCTACCGGGCCTACCGGCCCGCCATGCCCTTCGTCGACCGGCAGACGCCGGTCTTTCTGGACAAGGACAGCACCGAGACGGAGATCGCCGCCGCGGCCCCGGAGGCGGAGGCGCTGTTCGTGGACGCCATCACCCCGGTGACCGGGTCCCTGATGGACCGGCTGCCGCGGCTGCGGCTGATCCACTCAGAGGGGGTGGCCTATGACCGCATCGACCTGGCTGCCGCCCGGCAGCGGAACATCTACGTCTGCAACAACAAGGGCTGCAACGCCGGCGCCGTGGCGGAGCAGGCCGTCCTCCTGATGCTGATGGTGCTGCGCCGGGCCCTCCCCGGGGACCGGGCGGTCCGGCAGGGGCGGCAGATGGAGATGAAGGAGCGGTGCATGGTGGAGGGGATCACGGAGCTCTCCGCCTGCAAAGTAGGCTTGGTGGGCTTCGGCGACATCGGCCGGGCCGCGGCGGAGCGGCTGGCCCCCTTCGGCTGTGAGCTGTACTACTACACCAGGCACCGCCGGACGCCGGAGGAGGAGAGGAGGTACGGCGTCACCTATCTGCCCCTGGAGGAGCTGGCGGAGACATGCGACATCGTCAGCCTCCACTGCGCCGTCACCGACGAGACCCGGAACATGGTGGACGAGGATTTTCTGGCGCGGATGAAGCCCACGGCGTACCTCATCAACACCGCCCGGGGGGACCTGGTGGACAACGATGCCCTGGCGCGGGCCCTGACGGAGGGCCGCATCGCCGGCGCCGGGCTGGACACCCTGGCCCCGGAGCCGGTGCCCGCCGGCCATCCCCTGACCGTCCTGCCGCCGGAGGTCCAGGACCGGGTGGCCCTGGCGCCCCACCTGGGGGGCATCACCGAGGCCGCCTTCCGCCGGGCCCACGCCCATATGTGGCGCAACGCGGAGCGCCTGGCGGCGGGGGAGCGGCCGGACTGCGTGGTCAACGGCCTGTGAGGCCCCGGCGCACCGCAAAAAAATCCCGCCGGGATGAAACAAAACCGGCGGAAAAAACGTCTATATTTCATATAGGGACATTCCAGAAGATCTGAAGGAGCGTGACGCCTGATGAGACATCGAAGCGGTTGGATCGTATGCCTGTGTTTGTGCGCCTGCCTGCTGCTGGCGGGCACGGCCGGCGCGGCGGACACCAGCGGCGGGGCGGTGAGCCGGGGCGCGTTCGTGGACGCGCTGTACGACGCCCATGTGGCCCACGGCGGCACGCCGGTGGTCAGCGAGGGCAGCGCCGCGCCCTTCCGGGACGTGGGGAGCTGGTCCCCGTATTTCGAGGCGCTGTGCTGGGCCAAGGCCAGCGGCATCGCCAACGGCTACTCTGGCGGCACCTTCCGCCCCGACGCGCCGGTGACCCGGCAGCAGGCGGCGGTGATGCTGTACCGCTACGCCCAGGTCACGGAGCTGGAGACGGAGGAGATCTCCGGCCGGGAGCTGGCATCGTATCAGGACGCGGCCGCCGTGCCCGCCTGGAGCCGGGAGGCGGTGACCTGGGCCGTGGACCGGGGGCTGTGGTTCTCCGGCAGCGCCGCGCAGCTGCGGCCGGCGGGGACCGTCACCCAGGAGGAGCTGGCCGCCATGACGGAGGCGCTGTTCCGGGGCGGCCTGCCGGCGGCGGAGGCCCCCCTGGATACCGGGACGGAGGGCCTGGCCCTGGAGCTGCGGCAGTGCTCCACCACCGGGGCCACGGTCCTGCTGAAGAACGGGACGGAGGAGACCTTCTCCTACGGCGCGGACTACGGCCTGTACCGGCAGATCAACGGCGGCTGGTACCAGCTGAACCACGACATGGTGGTGATCCAGGTGCTCTACACCCTGGAGCCCGGCGCCAGCCAGGAGCTGACCTTCCACTGGGGCGATCTGGAGGAGGTGGGCGTCCTGGCGCCCGGCACCTACCGGATCAGCCAGAGCGGCACCCTGGGGGAGACGCCCGCCGCAGTGGCGGAGAGCTTTATCATCCAGTAAAGCGCGACTCCCTTGCGCGTGAAGAGTTGAGAGTGAAGAGTTGAGAGTGAAGAGTTGAGAGTGGAGATATGGGTGCGCGCCCCGGCTCCCGCTCCTCATACGGGTTTGCGGCAAAGACGCTGGCAGCTGTTTACAGCCGCCAGCGTCTTTCTTTGCCAGTGTGGCCCTGCATCGGAGATCTCTTCACTCTCCACTCTCAACTCTCCACTCTTCACGCTTTTGCAGGATAAGCGTGCTCGTGCGCCGCGCAGGCCGCCAGGGCGGCCACGGCGCCGTCGGCGCAGGCGGTGGTCAGCTGGCGGACGGCCTTGGCCCGCACGTCCCCGGCCGCGAACACGCCGGGCACCGGGGTGGCGCAGTCCTCCCCGGCGGCGATGAAGCCCGCCCCGTCCACCGGGACCCCCAGGGACCGGGCCAGGCCGCTCTCCGGCAGGTGGCCCACCGCCTGGAACAGGGCGGCCGCCGGCAGGTGGGAGACTGTGCCGTCGGCGGTGCTCCGCACCGTCAGGCTGGTGAGGTGGTCCGTGCCCTCCAGCCCTTCCACCACCGTGGAGGGCAGCAGGGTCAGGTTGGCCCGGCCCAGGGCCTCCTCCACCAGGATGGGGTCCGCCCGGAAGTCCGCCCGCCGGTGGAGGACGGTCACATGGCGGCAGAGGTCCGCCAAATACAGGGCGTCCTGCAGGGCGGCGCTGCCGCCGCCGGCCACGGCCACGTCCTGCCCCGCGTAAAAGGCCCCGTCGCACACGGCGCAGAAGGAGATCCCCGCCAGATGATCCTCCCCGGGCAGGCCCAGGGTCCGGCGGCGCATCCCGGCGGCCAGGATCACCGCCCCGGCCAGATAGGCGCCGTAGTCGGTGACCACCCGCTTGGGGGCCCCGTCCCGGATCTCCAGCACCTCCTCCAGCTCCAGCCGGGCCCCCAGGGCCTCCGCCTGGCTGAACAGCCGGTCGGCGAGCTCCGCGCCGGAGATGGCGGAGAAGCCGGGGAAGTTCTCCACCTTGGGGGCGGAGGCGATCTGCCCGCCGAAGCCCTCCTTCTCCAGCAGCAGCACAGACCTGCCCGCCCGGCGGGCGTAGATGGCGGCGGTGAGCCCGGCCGGGCCGCCGCCCACGATGACGATGTCGAAATAGGGTTCCATGGTGATGACCTCACTTGTATGGGATGAAAAAGGAGGGACGGAAGTCCCTCCTTTTTGGTTGTCGATTCCAGCGCTCACTTGCTCTGGCTGGCGAACTTCTTGATGGTGGAGGCGTTCGCCAGCTTCTCCACCTGGTCCCCGTGGCGGACGATCAGGGTGGGGGCCTGCTGGATGCCGTACTGGCTCACCAGGTCCATGTGCTCGCTGACGTCCATCACCTGGTAATGGAGGCCCGCCTTCTCCAGCTCGCTCTTGGCGATCTTGCAGTTGGGGCAGGTCTTGGTGGTGAAGAGGAACAGTCCGTCCTCGCCCCGCTCCGCCGGGGCGGTGGGGGCGGTGCCCGGGGCGGGCTCCGCCGCGGACTCCCGGTCGCAGAGGCGGCGGCCCTCCAGGCGGGAGTTCTCCACCTCGTACTCCTTTCGGTCCTTGAACTCCTGGACCTTGCCGTCGTTCCAGTTCTGCACCGGGCGGTAGTAGCCGGTGATGCGGCTCCAGACCTCGCATTTCTGCCCGCACTCCGGGCAGGTGAAGTGCTCGCCGGAGAGGTAGCCGTGGTCCGGGCAGATGGAGTAGGTGGGGGACATGGTGTAGTAGGGAAGCTTGAAGTTCTCCGCGATCTTCCGCACCAGGTTGGCGGCGGCCTTCCAGTCCGGCAGCTTCTCGCCCAGGAAGGCATGGAACACCGTGCCGGAGGTGTACAGGGTCTGCAGGTCGTCCTGGATGGCCAGGGCCTCGAAGATGTCGTCGGTGTAGCCCACCGGCAGGTGGGAGGAGTTGGTGTAGTAGGGCGTGTCCCCGGGCTTCTTGGCGGCGGTGATGATGTCGGGGTACTTGGCCACGTCGTGCTTGGCCAGCCGGTAGGTGGTGGACTCCGCCGGGGTGGCCTCCAGGTTGTACAGGTCGCCGTACTGCTCCTGGTAGTCCTTCAGCCGCTCCCGCATGTGGTTCAGCACGTCTTTCGCGAACTGCTGGGTCTCCGGATGGGTCAGGTCCTTCCGCAGCCACCTGGCGTTCAGGCCCACCTCGTTCATGCCGATGAGGCCGATGGTGGAGAAGTGGTTGTCAAAGGTGCCCAGGTAGTATTTCGTATAGGGGTACAGGCCCGCGTCCATCAGCTTGGTGATGACGGTGCGCTTCACCTTCAGGCTCCGGGCGGCGATGTCCATGATGTGGTCCAGCCGCTGGTAGAACTCCTCCGGCGTCTGGCTCAGGTAGGCGATCCGGGGCAGGTTGATGGTCACCACGCCCACGCTGCCGGTGGACTCGCCGGAGCCGAAGTAGCCGCCGGACTTCTTCCGCAGCTCCCGCAGGTCCAGCCGCAGGCGGCAGCACATGCTGCGCACGTCAGAGGGCTCCATGTCGGAGTTGATGTAGTTGGAGAAGTAGGGGGTGCCGTACTTGGCGGTCATCTCGAACAGCAGGCGGTTGTTCTCCGTGTCGGACCAGTCGAAGTCCTTGGTGATGGAGTAGGTGGGGATGGGGTACTGGAAGCCCCGGCCGTCGGCGTCGCCCTCGGTCATGATCTCGATGAACGCCTTGTTCACCATGTCCATTTCCTTCTTGCAGTCGCCGTAGGTGAAGTCCTGCTCCTTGCCGCCCACGATGGCCGGTAGGTTCTCCAGGTCCTTGGGGACGGTCCAGTCCAAAGTGATGTTGGAGAAGGGCGCCTGGGTCCCCCAGCGGCTGGGGGTGTTCACGCCGAACACGAAGGACTGGATGCACTGCTTGACCTCCTTCTGGGTCAGGTTGTCCACCTTCACGAAGGGGGCCAGGTACGTGTCGAAGGAGCTGAACGCCTGGGCGCCGGCCCACTCGTTCTGCATGATGCCTAAGAAGTTCACCATCTGGTTGCAGAGGGTGGACAGGTGGCTGGCCGGGGTGGAGTTGATCTTGCCGGGGATGCCCAGGCCCTGCTGGATCAGCTGCTTCAAACTCCAGCCGGCGCAGTAGCCGGTGAGCATGGACAGGTCGTGGAGGTGGATGTCGCCGTCCCGGTGGGCATTGGCGATCTCCTGGTCATAGACCTCGCTGAGCCAGTAGTTGGCGGTGATGGCGCCGGAGTTGGACAGGATCAGGCCGCCCACGGAGTAGGTGACGGTGGAGTTCTCCTTCACCCGCCAGTCGTTGATGTGCAGGTAGTTGTCCACCAGCTCCTTGTAGTCCAGCATGGTGGAGTGGAGGTTGCGGATCTTCTCCCGCTGCTTGCGGTAGAGGATGTAGGCCTTGGCCACGTCCTCATAGCCGGCCTTGCCCAGCACGCTCTCCACGCTGTCCTGGATGTCCTCCACCGTGACCCTGCCGTCGTGGATCTTGTCCTGGTAGTCCGCCGTGACCTTCAGGGCCAGAAGGTCGATGATGTCCGGATTGTACTCCTTTTGGGTGGCCTCGAAGGCCTTGGTGATGGCGGTGCTGATTTTGGAGATGTCAAAAGATGCGATCTTCCCATCCCGCTTGACGACCTGATACATGAAACCCCTGCTTTCTCTTGTTTGATCTTGACAGCCCGTGCGAACACACACAAATAAACCGGGGCGGATGCGCCCCGTATTTATCATTTTACCACTTCCTGTGGTGGTGTCAATTAGAAGAACCACTATATCTTGGGTTTGATTTCTGTGAAAACGCTGAAAAATTTTTTCGGGGCTACTCCACGCCCCGCACCGCCACGGCGCCGAAGTGGGGGGCCATCCGCGCCGCGAAGGCGTGGAGCTCCGCCGCGGAAAAGCCGTGGTATCCCCGGCCAATGAGGTTGCCGGAGTCCACGAAGTTCTGGAGAAAATACCGGGGCGCCCCCTCCAGCCAGGCGGCGATATCGTCCAGGTCCGCCCCGGTGTGGAGCTCCCGCACCAGGGTGGTGCGGAACTCGTAGTCTATGTGGCTCTGCCGCAGCAGCCGGACGCTCTCCTTCACCGGGGCCAGGTCAAAGTTCGGCACCCCCACGGTCTCCGCGTACCGGGCGGGGCTGTTCTTCACGTCCATGGCCACATAGTCCGCCAGTCCCTGGTCCAGAATATCCGCCAGGGCCGCCGGGTGGCAGCCGTTGGTGTCCAGCTTCACGGCAAAGCCCAGGTCCCGCACCTGCCGCAGGAAGTCCGCCGCGTCCGGCTGGAGCAGCGGCTCCCCGCCGGTGAGGACCACCCCGTCCAAAAGGCCCCGCCGGGTGGCCAGGAAGGCCAGGACCTCCTCCGCGGGGATCTCCGGCGTCTCCGCTAGCCGGGTCACCAGCAGGGCGTTGTGGCAGAAGGGACACCGCAGGTCGCAGCCGCCGGTGAACACCGTGGCCGCCAGTTTTCCGGGATAGTCCACCATGGCCAGCTTCTGGAGCCCGTGGATGTGCATCTGGTCCGCCTCCTGTCCGACACAAGATATTGTTATTGTAGACCGGATTTCCCACAAGAACAAGTGGTAGCTGCAACAGCCGCAAAAAAATTTCCCCGGAGGCGGTCTGCCTCCGGGGAAATGCGCGTGTTCAACTCTGCCGGAACCGGGAGAGGAAGTCCCGCGTCTCCTGCCGCTGGGGATCGCCGAAGACCTGCTCCGGCGTGCCCTCCTCGCAGATGACGCCCTGGTTCATGTACACCACCCGGCTGCTGACGTCCCGGGCAAAGGCCATCTCGTGGGTCACCACCAGCATGGTCATGCCGCTGTCCGCCAGGCCCCGCATGACGGAGAGGACCTCCCCCACCATCTCCGGGTCCAGGGCGGAGGTGGGCTCGTCGAACAGAAGCACCTCCGGCTCCATGGCCAGGGCCCGGGCGATGGCCACCCGCTGCTTCTGGCCGCCGGAGATCTGCCGGGGCTTGGCGTTGATGTAGGGGGCCATGCCCACCTGCTCCAGATACCGCATGGCGTTTTTCCGGGCGGTCTCCCTGTCCTTTTTCAGCACCTTCACCTGGCCCACCACGCAGTTCTCCAGCACGGTCATGTTGTTGAACAGGTTGAAGGACTGGAACACCATGCCCACGTGGGAGCGGTACTCCGGCGCGTTGACCTTGGGGCCGGTGACGCTCTGGCCGTGGTACAGGATCTCGCCGCTGGTGGGGGTCTCCAGCAGGTTGATGCACCGCAGCAGGGTGCTCTTGCCGGAGCCGGAGGAGCCGATGATGCTGGTGACGTCGCCCTTCTGCACCGTGAAGTCGATGTCCCGCAGCACCTCGTGGGTGCCGAAGGACTTGCCAAGATGCCGGATCTCCAAAATCATATCGTCCATGTCAGCGATCTCCTCTCGTGCGGCCGTGCTTCAGTTCCTGGCGGATCCGCTCCCGTTCCTCCGGGCTCCGCTCGTCAAAGGGCGTGCCCCGGTCGGGGTGGCTGTAGGTGCCGGCGGTCATCACCAGGGGGTCCTCCTGCACCAGCTCGTAATCGCTGCTGCCGTCCATCCGCTTCTCCACCCAGCGCAGGAGGAAGGAGGCGATCAGCGTCATGGTCAGGTAGCCCGCCATCTCGATGGTGGCGGAGGGGAAGTAGAGGTAGGTGGCACCCACCGCGCCCCGGTGAGCGGCGAAGAACTCCGTGAAGGAGATGATGAACATGACCGAGGAGTCCTTGATGTTGATGATCAGGTTGTTGCCGATCTGG
Organism: Candidatus Oscillibacter excrementigallinarum; assembly: GCA_019118245.1. GTDB lineage: Bacteria > Bacillota > Clostridia > Oscillospirales > Oscillospiraceae > Oscillibacter > Oscillibacter excrementigallinarum. The sequence goes on along the minus strand of DWZJ01000017.1, from coordinate 9,583 downwards.
GGCATGATGTTGCGCAGGGCCTGGGGCAGGATGACGCTGGTCATGGTCTGCACATGGGTCATGCCGATGGCCTTGGCGCCCTCGGTCTGGCCGGGGTCGATGGAGATGATGCCGCCCCGGACGGACTCCGCCATATAGGCGCCGGTGTTGATGGAGACCACCAGGATGGCCGCCATCCAGACGTTGGGCCACTGGACCGTGTTATTGGTGAAATAGGGCAGGCCGTAGTAGATGAACACGGCCTGGAGCATCATGGGCGTGCCCCGGAAGACCTCCACATAGACCCGCACGATCACCCGGATCAGCTTGACGAAGAACCGCTTGACGGGGGGATCGGACTTGGAGCAGGGGATGGTGTTGAGGACGCCGCATACGAAGCCGATGATGCAGCCGATGATGGTGGCCACGATGGCCAGGATCAGGGTGTTCTGGATGCCGTTGAGATAGTCGCCGCCGCTTCGCTCCCAGAGCTTTACGATGTCGGCGCCCAGCTGTGCAAATCGTTCCATGGGGGAGACTCCCTTCTCTTTTGATGGTTGGTGGTAATCCGCGGTTCTGGGGCACATCGGAAGAGGGGCGCGCGCCGCGCCCGCCTTCCGACGCGTCCCAGAGCGGGAGGTACGCAGATACCTCCCGCTCCGGGGAAAAGACGCTTGAGAGGGGCCGCGCTCAGCCCTCGCTCAGGGGCTGGATGGCGATGGCCTCGTCCATCATGGCGTTGAAGTCGTCGGCGGTCATGGTGGAGAGCACGCTGTCGATGGCGTCCTTCAGCTCGGTGTTGCCCTTCATGACGGACACGCCGATGTTGATGTCGCCCTCGTCGGCCACGAAGTTGTCGTCGCTGTCGGAGAAGTCCAGGATGGTCATGTCGGGATAGGCGGCCACGGCGCCCATGGCGGTGGGCATGTCGGTGCAGATGAAGTCCACGGTGCCGGTCTCCAGGGCCATCAGCATGGCGGGCGCGGTCTCGGCGGCGGGCTGGATCTGGGCGCCCTCGATCTGGGGCAGCATGGAGTCATACCAGATGGTGGCGATCTGGGCGGTGCAGGTGCCGCCGGACAGGTCGCTGATGCCGGCGGCGGAGGCGTAGGGGCTGTCGGCCTTGGTGACGCAGACGATGGAGGCGTAGTAGTAGGGGCCCGCGAAGTCCACCTGCTCCATGCGGTCGGCGGTCATGGACTGGCCGGCGATGACGGCGTCATACACGCCGGACTGGACGCCGGGCACCAGGGAGTCCCAGTCGGTCCGGACGATCTCCAGCTCCCAGCCGTTGGCCTCGCAGATCTTCTTGGCCATCATCACGTCGTAGCCGTTGGCGTACTCGGTGGAGTCCTTGATGGGCACGGCGCCGTTGGAGTCGTCGCTCTGGGTCCAGTTGTAGGGGGCGTAGGCGCACTCCATGGCGATGGTCAGCACGCCGTCCTCCACGCCGGAGGACACGGCCGTGGTCTCGCCGGAGGCCGCGCCGCCCTCGGTGCCGGCGGTGTCACCGGAGTCGCCGGTGCTGCCGCCGCAGGCGGCCAGGGAGGCGGTCATGGCCAGGGCCATCAGCAGGGTCAGAAGTCTCTTCATGTTCATTCACCTTTCCAAAAATACTCCGCGGCGGTTCCGATGCCCTCGCCGCGCCCGCCGCCGGCAGGGTGAGGACAAAAAATGGACCGCTTTGTCAAGCGGTCCATGGAAACGACGGAAAGGCGCCCCGCATGAGGGGACTTCCGAACAGCCATCGATAGCGCTTCACAAAGGTTTGTGACAGTCCGGCAGGTATTCCCTGACGGCCCAGCACCGGAAGGACAGGCATCGTCCCGGCACTTCGGCGGCGGACCCTTTCCCACCCGGCGGCTGCCTGGCCTTGCCGGAGCGGTACTGATGGACGCCGCGCCTCTATCTGAGCGATCCAATTTTGAAGGTATCCTACCACGTTCCCAGGCGGTTGTCAACGGCTGGCTCCAAAAAATTGGAAATTTTCTGTGAATTTGTGCAGTTTGGCGGGGGAGACCGGCGGAGGCCATTGCGTTCCCTGGGGAAAATATGGTATGATGACAGCCATGACGCCCGGCGGCGGGACCGCCGGGGGAGAGGAGCGTGTGTATGATGCAGACGGCGGAGCTGGCGGTGCTGGACTGGATCCAGGCCCACCTGCGGTGCGGCTTTCTGGACGCGGTGCTGCCGGTCGTCAGCTGGACGTGTGACCACGGGGAGATCTGGATCCTGCTGGCGGCGGTGCTGCTGCTTTGGAAAAAACACCGGTGGACGGGGGTGTCGGTGTCCCTTGCCCTGATCCTGGACCTGGTCTGCTGCAATATGATCCTGAAGCCCCTGGTGGGCCGGGCCCGGCCCTTCGCGGTGAACACGGCGGTGGAGCTGCTGACCGCGGCCCCCACGGACGCCTCGTTCCCCTCGGGCCACACGGCGGCGTCCTTCGCGGCGGTGTTCGCCCTGCGGGCCTCCGGCAGCCCCCTGTGGAAGCCGGCAGCGGTGCTGGCGTCGGTCATTGCCTTCTCCCGGCTGTACCTGTACGTCCACTGGCCCACCGACATCCTGGGCGGCATTGTGGTAGGGGCCGTTGTCGGCACGGCGGGTGCCTGGATCGCGAAAAAACTGCGGAAGAGAGTGAAGAGCAAAGAGTAGAGTGAAGAGTTGAGAGTGAAGAGCGGAGATGACGTGTTCCGCCTGTGGCGGAACGATTTGAAATCATTCGCCTCCGGCGAATTCCGCATCTTAACTCTTCACTCTCCACTCTCAACTCTTCATAGCGTGGCTTATTCCGGGGTCTCCTCCTTGGTCTGGAGGAATTTTTTGATGGCAAAGATCCCCGCCACGGCGGCCACGCCCAGCAGCGTCTCCACCGCATTGGTATGATTGACGATCATCTGCCGGACGATGGTGAACAGCAGCACGTCCACCACCGCGTCGGCGGTGTGGAGGGCCAGCATCTTCACGAACTCGATGCCCATCACCAGCAGCAGCGTGCCGGAGAGGAAGTCCCCCAGAGCGAAGTCCCCCGGCGAGAGGACCAGGGTCCGGGCGGTGTCCCACAGGAGCAGTCCGGCAGCGCAGACGATCACCACCAGGATCACGGCGGCGATGAGGAGCTCCAGGGCCCGGGCGGCCTTCAGCAGCATGGTGTGAGAGGGACGGTGATTCATAGTGCCTCCTTGTGCCGCAAACGGCAGAGAAAATCAATGAGGAATGAGGAGTTAGGAATTAGGAATGAAAAGCCGCAGGGGCCGACCGGTGTGTCGGCCTATTGATCGATGAAGGAGCGGCCCTTTCTGCGCCGTAGGGGCGGCAATCTGCCGCCCGGCGGGAATGGCGTGTGCATGTTACCCCTCATCCGTGACGAGGCTGCCGATGGAGGCCCCGGAGGGCAGGAATTTTTCGCCGTCGGACACAGTCAGATACATAAAATTTGTGGAATCCTTTGCTTGGTACACCAGCGCACCGTCCTCGACGGTGAAGTGGTTGACGAATTTTCCATCATCCGTGGTGAGGGTCACAGTATCTCCGCCCAGTTCCCAGGTGCCGGGTCCAAAATAGCTGCTCAGGCCTCCTTCGGAACAGCGCATACTTCCGTCGCTGTTGAGGGTGATGGCGAAATTCCCGCCGAACCCCTCTTTTTCATAGAAGTAGACCTGGTCGGCCAGGTCGTCGGCGGTCACGGCCGCCGGCTGGCCGGAACAGCCCGCCGCCAGGAGCACAAGGAGCAGGAGCAGGGCGGAGAACAAACGGCGCTTTAGCATGATGGAGGACTCCCTTCCACGATCCGAAAATGGGGGCTTCTCTCCATCAATCTATCACAGACGGCGGCCCATTGCAAGGCGCAAACCCACCTTGCGAAAACGTTGGATTTGGGATATACTATATCTCTATGGAAAAATCACCCTGCGGGCAGGAGGGACTCCCCATGAAGCTCATGGTCATCGACGGCAACAGCATCCTCAACCGGGCCTACTACGGCATCCGCCCCCTCACCACACGGGACGGGCTCTACACCCACGCCATCTTCGGCTTCCTCACCACCCTCCTCCGGCTGGAGGGGGAGGAGGCGCCGGACGCTTTGTGCGTCACCTTTGACGTCCACGCCCCCACCTTCCGCCACCAGGCGGCGGAGACCTACAAGGCCACCCGCAAGCCCATGCCGGAGGAGCTGCGGATGCAGGTGCCGGTGCTGAAAGAGGTGCTGGACGCCCTGAACATCCCCCGCTACGAGCTGGAGGGCTGGGAGGCCGACGACCTGATCGGCACCATCTCCCGCAAATGCGAGGCGGCGGGCTGGGACTGCGTGGTGGTCACCGGCGACAAGGACTCCCTCCAGCTCATCACCGACCACACCATGGTGAAGCTGGTGTCCACCCGCATGGGGCAGACCGTAACCCGTGACATGACGGAGGAAGCCTTCCGGGAGCAGTACGGCTTCGCCCCCATCCACATGATCGATTTGAAGGCCCTGATGGGGGACAGCTCCGACAACATCCCCGGCGTCCCCGGCATCGGGGAAAAGACCGCCATGGCCCTGGTCCAGCAGTACGGCAGCATCGATACGCTGTACGCCAAGCTGCCGGACATCGACGCCAAGCCCGCCGCCATCAAAAAACTGACGGAGGGGGAGGAGAGCGCCCGGGAGTCCTACTGGCTGGCCACCATCGTCACCGACGCGCCCCTGGACTTCCGGCCGGAGGACAATGTGCGCCGGCAGCCCGGGCCGGAGGCCTACCCGCTGTTTTTGAAGCTGGAGTTCACCAAGCTCATCGAGAAATTCGGCCTGACGCCGGCGGCTCCGACGGTGGAAAAGCCGGTGGAATATACCGTGACGGTGGAACAGGTGACAACACCGGAGCAGGCGGAAAAACTGCTGGACCTCTGGCGCGGGGCGGACTATGTGGCCCTGCTGGCTCTGCCGGACCTCACCGGGGTCATGGTGGACTGTGAGACCGGGACAGATACCGCCGTCTCCGCGGAGCTGTTTTTCAGCCGGTATCAGGGGGACTGGAACGCCCTGCTGCGGGCGTTGTTCTCCGCTGACATCAAAAAGGTCTCTCACAATGTCAAGGACCTGATGCGCGCGCTGCTGGAAAACAACCTTCCGGCGGAGGGGTTCATCTTCGACACGGCCCTGGCTGCCTATCTGCTGGACGCCACGGCGGGCAGCTATGATTTGCAGCGGCTGTTTGTCTCCTACTATAATGTAGAGCTGATGAAGCCCCTGCATCTGGAGCCGGAGGCATTCTCCCCCCTGGGGGACCCGCTCCCGGCGGAGACGGCCTTCCACTGCCATACCTCTGCTGTGGATGCGCTGTACGAGACCCTGGCCCCCAGACTGCGGGAGAAGAACCTCACGGACCTCTTTGAACGGGCGGAGATGCCTCTGTGCCGGGTTCTGGCGGAGATGGAGATCGCCGGCTGCCGGGTGGATGCCAAGGCCCTGGCAGATTTTGGAGAGGCCCTGGCCGTCCGGAGCGCGGAGCTGGAACAGCAGATCTATGATTTAGCGGGGGAGGAGTTCAACATCAACTCCCCCAAGCAGCTGGGCGAGATTTTGTTCGGCAAGCTGGGGCTGCCTCACGGCAAAAAGACGAAAACCGGCTGGTCCACCAACGCCGACGTGCTGGAAAAGCTCCGGTACGAGGCTCCCATCGTGGGGGCAGTGCTGGAGTACCGCCAGTACGCCAAGCTGAAATCCACCTATGCCGACGGGCTGCTGAAGGCCATGGACCCGGACGGCCGGGTGCGGACCAGCTTCCAGATGACGGTGACGGCCACGGGCCGCCTGAGCTCCACGGAGCCCAATCTCCAGAACATCCCCACCCGCACGGACCTGGGCAGCGAGATCCGGCGGATGTTCATTCCCGCCGATGGCTGCGTCCTGGTGGACGCGGACTACTCCCAGATCGAGCTGCGGCTGCTGGCCCACATGGCCGGGGACGAGGCCATGATCGCCGCCTTCCGCTCCGGCGGGGACTTCCACGCGGAGACGGCGGCCAAGGTGTTCCACGTGGCGCCGGACCAGGTGACCCACGAGATGCGCCGCCAGGCCAAGGCGGTGAACTTCGGCATCGTCTACGGCATCTCCGCCTTCTCCCTGAGCCAGGACATCGGCGTCACCGTGGCGGAGGCCAAGGCGTATATGGAGGCGTACTTCGCCACCTTCCCCGGCGTCCGGACCTATATGGACGCTATCGTGGCCAAGGCCAAGGAGCAGGGGTATGTGGAGACGCTGTTCCACCGGCGGCGGGACCTGCCGGAGCTGAAGTCCTCCAACTTCAACCTCCGCTCCTTCGGCGAGCGGGTGGCGCTGAACATGCCCATCCAGGGCACGGCGGCGGACATCATGAAGCTGGCCATGGTGGCGGTGCGGGAGCGGCTGCGCCGGGAGCTGCCGGAGGCCCGGCTGGTGCTCCAGGTCCACGACGAGCTGATCGTGGAGTGCCCGGAGCCCCAGGCGGAGCAGGCCGCGGCGCTGTTGAAGGAGGAGATGGAGCGGGTGGTGACCCTCTCCGTCCCCCTGACGGCGGACGCCCACTGGGGGAAGAACTGGCTGGAGGCAAAAGGCTGATGCCAATTAGGAATTAGGAATGAGGAATTAGGAATTCAGCGTGAAGAGTTGAGCGTGAAGAGTTGAGCGTGAAGAGTAGAGCATGCGCTGCTGAAAGGGAAGGCGGGAAGCGCCTGTATGTGATCGGCGGCCCCATGGGCGTGGGCAAGACCACAGCCTGCCGCCAACTGCAGCAGCTGCTGGACCGCAGCGTGTTCCTGGACGGGGACTGGTGCTGGGATGCCCACCCCTTCCAGGTGACGGAGGAGACCCGGGAGATGGTGCTGGAGAACATCGCCTTTCTCCTGAACAGCTTCCTCCGCTGCTCTGCCTATGACCAGGTGATCTTCTGCTGGGTCCTGCACCGGCGGGAGATCTGGGCGGACCTGCTCCGCCGCCTGACGGAGCCGTATGCCCTGCGGGCCGTCTCACTGGTCTGTACGCCGGAGGCCCTGCGGGCCCGGCTGGAGGGGGACATCCGGGCGGGCGTCCGGCAGCCGGATGCGGTGGACCGGAGCCTGGCCTATCTGCCGCTGTACGACGCCCTGGACGTCCGCCGCCTGGACGTGACGGACCTGACGCCCCGGGCGGCGGCAGAGCGCATTTTGGCGGACACGGAAAAGGAGAGAGAACCATGAGACAACAGATGCACGTGCGCATCGTCCCCATGAACGGGGACCATCTGGACGAGGTGGCGGAGCTGGAGCGGATCTGCTTCACCACCCCCTGGTCCCGCAATATGCTGGTGGAGGAGCTGGAAAACGACTGCGCCGCCTTTCTGGTGGCCCTGGACGACCAGGACCGGGTGGTGGGCTACGCCGGGCTGCTGGTGGTGCTGGACGAGGGATATATCACCAACGTGGCCGTGCGGCCGGAGTGCCGCCGCAACGGCATCGCCGGCAAGCTGCTGCAGGTGTTCCTGGACTTTGCCCAGGCCCACCATCTGGCGTTTCTGACCCTGGAGGTCCGGGCCTCCAACTACGGGGCCATCGCCCTGTACGGCAGCCGGGGCTTCCGGGGCGTGGGCCGGCGGAAAAACTACTACGAGCATCCGAAGGAGGATGCCATCATCATGACGAAGGAGTTTGCAAATGGAACTGCGGATACCGACACTGGAGCAGCTGCGGACGGTGTATGACCGGGACCTGCGGGTGTCGTTCCCCGCCGCGGAGCTGAAGCCCCTGCGGAACATCGAGGAGATGTGGGCCGGCGGACAGTACCGCCCCTGGTGCCTGTTTGACGGAGACGACATCGCCGGCGAGGCGTTTTTGTGGCTGGGGCACCCCGGCTGGGCCCTGCTGGACTACCTGTGCGTGGCCTCCGACCGCCGGAACGGCGGCCTGGGCTCTGTGATCTTAGAGAAGCTCCGGGAGGCGGAGGGGGACACTGTGATCTTCGGGGAGAGCGAGATCCCTGATTACGCCCCGGACCCCGCCATGGCGGAGCGGCGGCTGGGCTTCTACGCCCGCAGCGGCGCCCACACCGCCGGGTACGACACGGAGATGTTCGGCGTGCCCTACAAGACCCTGTACTGGGCGGCGGGGGACGTGGACGCGGCCGCCCTGATGGAGGAGCACCGCTTCGTCTACGCCAATACCTTTGCCCCGGACAAGTTCGCCAAATACGTCCGCATCCCCTTTGACCCCCAGGCCGGCCCCGGGAAAAAGGTGGAGTGGCAGCAGTGAGAGAAAGAAGCGTGAGCACATGAAGATCCTGGCCTTTGAGTCCTCCTGCGACGAGACGGCGGTGGCCGTGGTGGAGGACGGCCGCACCGTCCTGTCCGACGCCATCGCCTCCCAGGCGGACCTCCACGCCTTGTACGGCGGCGTGGTGCCGGAGATCGCCTCCCGCAAGCACGTGGAGGCCATCGCCGCCCTGACGGAGCAGGCGCTGGCGGAGGCCCGCTGCACCCGGGCTGACATCGACGCGGTGGCGGTGACCTACGCCCCGGGCCTCATCGGCGCGGTGCTGGTGGGCCTCAGCTTCGCCAAGTCCGTGGCCTATGCCCTGGGGGTGCCCCTGATTCCGGTGCACCACATCCGGGGCCATATCGCCGCCAACTACCTGGCCTTCCCGGACCTGGAGCCCCCCTTCCTGGCCCTGGCCATCTCCGGGGGCAACACCCTGATCGTGGACGTCCGGGACTACACGGACATGGAGATCCTGGGCGCCACCCGGGACGACGCGGCGGGGGAGTGCTTCGACAAGGCGGCCCGGGTGCTGGGCCTGCCCTACCCCGGCGGCGCCCCCCTGGACGCCCTGGCCCAGCAGTCCCCCGGCGGGGTCTATACGCTGCCCCACGCCCATGTGGACGGCGCGGAGCTGGACATGAGCTTCTCCGGCCTCAAGACGGCGGTGGTGAACCTGGCCCACCACGCCCAGCAGGTGGGGGAGGAGCTGGACCGGGCGGCATTGGCCCGGGACTTCGCCCAGGCCGTCAGCGATACGCTGGTGCCCCGGGCCATGGCGGCGGCGGAGCGGACCGGACGGAAGATCCTCTGCGCCGCCGGCGGCGTGGCGGCCAACTCCGTCATCCGGGGAGATCTCCGGCGGGCCTGCGATGCGGCGGGCATCCGGCTGTACCTGCCGCCCCTGAAGCTGTGCGGTGATAACGGCGCGATGATCGGCGCCCAGGGGTACTATGAGTACCTGGCGGGCCACACGGCGGGCATGGACCTGAACGCCTACGCCACCCGGGACATCGCGGACTGAACGACGGCGGCTGCTTCGGCGGCCGCCGTTTTTATGCATAAGGACACTATGCAGGCTGCATCCTGTAAAGGGTGCGGCCTTTCTTTTTTTGAAGGGGGAGCCCCTGCTCTCGTCAAAGTCCCGCCTCCGGGAGAAAAACAAGAGGGAAGATGGAGAACTTTTGCAGCGAGTATGATTATGTCAATTAAAATGGCTTTTTTCGGGCGGTGGACATTTCAGAAAGCGGTTCTGGGAAAAATATACAATTATCAGGAAAACCATTGAAATACAAGTGAATGGAGGAATGTTGAAAACCCTGTGGAAAATGTGAATAACTCTTGGTAGATAAAAATTATC
>DWZJ01000016.1 GCA_019118245.1 Candidatus Oscillibacter excrementigallinarum | reverse complement strand
GTCCTGAGCCAGGATCAAACTCTCTATAAAATGGTATCTAAACGACCGTAGTCGTTCAAACCTTCATAGAGCTATTTTCCATAGCTTCATTTCTCCGTTCCGCCGGTAATTGACTCAACCCGGCGGAACAGCTTTCGTCCTTTGGCAAACTCACCTAAATGAGCTCGCCTTCTGGTGCTTTCTTTTCGTTACGTTGTTTAATTTACAAGGTGCACGCCGTTCCTGACGGTGAGTGATACTTTACCACAAATCCTTTGCTTTGTCAACACATTTTTTCAAGTTTTTCTTGAAGCTCTGTGCCGTGGCTTCGTATCTCTCGTGCCGGACAGCTTAGTTAGGATATCATCGACCGCCCGAAAAGTCAACCCCTTTTTTCCTGTTTTGGTGATTTTTTCTTTTGGATTCCCTTCTTTTCCACGGTTTTCTGCTCTTATCAGCAACTATTCTGATAGTATTTATATTTATTATAAGTTGCTCTTATGGTATACTGACGTTTTACGCAGCCCGTTTGTAGATTTTACCGATATCCAACCTTTCCGGCTCTGCCGGATGGACTTCCTATCCTGGATATATAGAGGAAAAGTGCGGGAATGCTCCCGCACTTCTCCGTCTTCAGCGCAGTAAAATCGGCTGGATCTGCTCCCCCCGCAGGGCGGCCTCCACCGTCTCCGGGATCTTGGAAAAGTCCGCCACCAGTGAACAGGGCTTTGCCCGGGCGTTGTCCTGCCCAAAGGGGACGAAGTAGTAGTTCTTCCGCACCAGCAGCTCGCCGATGTTCTTCGCGCCGGCGGACAGGCCGTCGTTGCTGGCCATGGCGATCACCACCGGCCGCCCGTTCCGCAGGTGGGCCTTGGCAGCCATGGTGACGGCCGTATCCGTGATGCCCGCCGCCAGCTTGGCGATGGTATTGCCCGTGGCGGGCGCGATCACCAGGACATCCAGCAGCCCCTTGGGTCCGATGGGCTCCACGGAGGGGATGTCGCACAGCACCTCATGGCCGGTCAGATCCTCCAGCCGTTCCATCAGGTCGTCGGAGGTCCCAAAGCGGGTATCCGTAAAAGCGGAGATCTCCGAGGCAATGGGGATCACCGTCTCATAGAGCTGCACCAGCTTCTCCAGTTCCCGCAGCACCTGCTCATGGGTGCAGAAGGAACCGCACACCGCAAAACCGACCCGTTCCTTTCTCACATTGGGTCACCTCGTTCTTTCAAAATGTATGCAATGGTATCCCGGATGGCCTCTGCCGCGGCCACGGGTACCATCCGGCCGGGCAGTGCCCGGGCCCAGATCTGCGGCAGCCCCAGCTCCTCCGCGGCGGCCAGGTCCATGCCCTGGGTCGAAGCCAAGTCCACGCACAGGCAGCGCCTCGGCAGCTCCGCCAGCAGCGCCCGGTCCAGGATGAGGGCGGGGACCGTGTTGAACACCGCGCCGAAGCCCTCCAGATGCCCCCGGAGACGGTCCGTGGCCAGCGCCTGCCAGCCATAGGCGCGGATCCAGGCCAGGTCCGGCGGCTTTCTGGCGGCCACGGTCACCCGGGCGCCCAGGCCGTGGAGCCGGTGGGCCAGCAGCCGCCCGATGCGGCCGAAGCCCAGCACCAGGCAGTCCATGCCCAGGAGGGTCCGGTCCAGACGCTCCATGGCCGTCTGGATGGCGGCCTCCGCCGTGGCGGCGGCGTTGGCGACGGTCAGCTCCTCCCTCCGGAAGTAGTCTACCAGCGTCAGGCCGCAGCTCTCCGCCTCCAGCTGCTGGGCGGGCTGTACCTGCCCGGCCAGCAGCAGCTGGTCCGGCCGGAAGCGGCGGAACAGCGCCTCCGTAGGCAGGGACGCGGTCTCGCAGTTCAGCATCCCCTCCTCCCGGCACAGCGGCAGCGGAAGCAGGATCACGTCCGCCGCCACCGCGTGGTCCGGTGCCTCCGGACACCCCGGCAGGCCGCAGGTCCAGACGGTGCGGCCCTCCTCCGCCAGCAGCGCCGCCAGGGCCGCCTGCCGCCGGTCGCCGCCGATCACAGCAAAGGTCTTGTTCATCCGGTATCCCCCCTCATGCCATGGTATGCACCGGCGGACCGGCGGTGATTGCCTTTTCCGCCGGGTCCTGGTATGATAGGAATCGTCAAACACCCCCGAAAGGAGTCCTCCCCATGAAATACCCCTACCTGCTCTTTGACGCGGACGACACCTTATTCGATTTCCCCAGGGCCTCCGCCCGGGCCTTCTCCATCATGTGCCGGATGAACGACATCCCCGATGCCCCGGACACACAGCAGCTCTACCATGAGATCAATCTGGAGCTGTGGGCCGCCTTCGACCGGGGAGAGGTCTCCAAGGACTTCGTGACCCTGGAGCGGTTCGTGCGGTTCTTCCAGGCCCTGGGGCTGCCCCGGGACCCGGCCAAGGCCAACCGGGACTACCTGACCGCCCTGGGGGAGGGCGTCTATCCCCTGCCCCACGCGGAGGAGGTCTGCCGGGAGCTGGTCCGCCGGGGGCACCGGCTGTACATCGTCACCAACGCCGTGGCCTCCGTCCAGCGGAGCCGCCTGCGGGGCAGCGTGTTCGCGGACCTGATCACAGAGGCCTTCATCTCCGAGGACGCCGGCGCCTCCAAGCCGGACCCGGCCTACTACGACTACGTCCGCTCCCGCGTCCCCGGCCTGACGGCGGAGAACTGCCTCGTGATCGGTGACTCCCTCTCCACGGACATCCGGGGCGCCAACAACGCCGGTCTCCCCTGCTGCTGGTACAACCCCGGCGGGAAGGCCCGCCCGGCGGACCTGCGGATCGACCACGAGATCCGGGACCTGCGGCAGCTGCTGGACATCGTCTGACGCCATGATACAAACAAAAGCCCGGTGAAAGGCTGTGCCTTTCACCGGGCTTTTGTTTGCAGAGTGAAGAGTTGAGAGTGGAGAGTCGAGATCATTCGCCTGCGGCGAATACGAAATCTTCACTCTCCACTCTTCACTCTCAACTCTTTTTTCCGTGCGTCAGAGCCACGCCGTCTCCAGCAGCTCGTCCTTCTTGGCCCGGGTCATCAGCTCCCGGACCACCTCCCGCACCTGCTTGCCCTCATAGAGGACCTCATAGGCGCACTGGCTGATGGGCATTTCCACGCCCTCCCGTGCGCTCAGCTGGTGGATGCTCAGCGCGGCGAAATAGCCCTCCACCACGGCGCCCACCTCCTCCATGGCCTGCTGGGGCGTCTTGCCCTGGCCGATGAGGATGCCCGCCCGGCGGTTCCGGGAGTGCATGGAGGTGCAGGTGACGATCAGGTCCCCCATGCCCGCCAGGCCGCCGAAGGTCTGCCAGGCGCCGCCCATCTTCAGCCCCAGGCGGGTGATCTCCGCCATGGCCCGGGTCATCAGCAGCGCCTTGGTGTTGTCCTGGTAGCCCAGGCCGTCGCACACGCCGCAGCTGAGGGCGATGACGTTCTTCAGCGCCGCCGCCAGCTCCACGCCCACGATATCCCCGCTGGTGTAGACCCGGAAGTAGTCGTTCATAAAGGCGTCCTGGACAAACCGGGCCGCAGTCACGTCCGGGCAGGCGGACACGCAGCCGGTGGGCAGGCGGATGCCCACCTCCTCCGCATGGGAGGGGCCGGAAAGGACGACTACTTGACAGATATCCCCGCTCTCCTCCCGGATCACCTGGCTGAGGCGCAGGTTGGTGTCCCGCTCGATGCCCTTGGAGACGGAGACCACCACGGTCTTGTCCGTCAGGTACGGGGCCATCTTTTTCGCCGTCTCCCGCACGGCGAAGGAGGGCGGCGCGCTGACCACCAGGTCCGCTCCCCGCAGGCAGTCCAGGTCTGCGGTGATGTGCAGGGTCTCCGGCAGGCGGACCCCCTTCAGCAGGGGATTCTCCCGGGTCCGGGCCATCTCCTCCGCCTTGGCGGCGTTGTGGGACCAGAGGTACGTCTCGTGTCCGTTGTCCCACAGGACCTGGCTGAGGGCCGTCCCCCAGCCGCCGGAACCCAAAACGACTGCTTTCATATGCTGTTCCTCCCCTTGAATTAGGAATTAGAAATTAGGAGTTAAGAATTGAGGTGTTCCGCCCATGGCGGAACCTATTGATTCCGTCCGGCTGCGCCGGACACGAAAATTCCCCATTCCTAATTCCTCATTCCTAATTTTTCTTGCGGTGTATGCTGAACTTGTTCTCATTTCCATGAACGAGGCGGACGATGTTGCCCCGGTGCTTCCACACCACCAGGGCGCCGATGACGAAGGCCAGCGCCACAATCATCGGGTCCGGATAGCAATACCAGGAGATGAACGGGAAGCTGGCCCCGGCCCACACGGAGCCCAGGGATACGTACTTCGTCAGCAGGAACAGGACGAGGAAGCCCAGCCAGACCACCAGGCCGATCCGCCAGTCGATCATCCAGACGATGGTGCCGCCGGAGAGGATGCCCTTGCCCCCCTTGAAGTGGAACATACAGGGGAACATATGGCCCAGCAGGCAGAACAGGGCCGCCCAGTACTCGGCAAAGATGCTCCAGAACGCCGTCGTGTCAGCGGCGGAGAGATAGATGGTGTAGCCGGTGAAAAACAGGTGCTTTGCCACCAGGATGGCCACCACAGCCTTCAGCACGTCGCACAGGATCACCACGAAGGTCAGCGGTCCGCCGAAGGTGCGGAAGAAGTTGGTCAGGCCCGCGTTGCCGCTGCCGTGGTTGCGGACATCGTCCCGGAGGATGTACTTGGAGACGATGACCGCGCCGTTGAAGCAGCCGCAGAAGTAGGCGATCACCGCCGTGGCGGCGATCAGAAGCGGAAGCGGAACTCCGTTGTCAAACATCCCTCACCCCTCCTTCTCGCCGCGCTGGCGGATGGAGAGGGTGATGGGAGTGCCCTCCAGGCCGAAGGTGTTCCGCAGGCAGTTCTCCAGATACCGCTGGTAGGAGAAGTGGAACAGCCGGGTGTCGTTGCAGAACACCACGAAGTGGGGCGGCCGGATGCCCACCTGGGTCATGTAGTAGATCTTCAGGCGGCGGCCCTTGTCGGAGGGGGGCTGGACCCGGGTCTGGGCGTCCGCCAGGACAGAGTTCAGCATGCCGGTGGTGATGCGGGTGCTGGCCTGGTTGGAGACATAGTCGATCAGCTCAAACAGCCGGTCCACCCGCTGGCCGGTCTTGGCGGAGATGAACAGGATGGGGGCATAGGTCATGAAGGCCAGACCGTTGCGGACCTCCTCCCGCATCTTGTCCATGGTCTTGCCGTCCTTTTCGATCAGGTCCCACTTGTTCACCACGATGATGCTGGCCTTGCCGGCCTCGTGGGCCAGGCCCGCCACCTTGGTGTCCTGCTCGGTGACGCCCTCGGTGGCGTCGATCAGGATGAGGCACACGTCGCTGCGCTCGATGGCCATGGTGGCCCGGAGGACGGAGTATTTCTCCACGTCCTCCTCCACCTTGGATTTGCGGCGGATGCCGGCGGTGTCGATAAAGACGAACTTGCCCTGGTCATTTTCAAAGTAGGAGTCGATGGCGTCCCGGGTGGTGCCGGCCACGTTGGAGACGATGACCCGCTCCTCCCCCAGGATCCGGTTCACCAGGGAGGACTTGCCGGCGTTGGGCTTGCCGATGACCGCCACCTTGATGGCGTCGTCCTCCTCCTCTTCTTCCT
>DWZJ01000015.1 GCA_019118245.1 Candidatus Oscillibacter excrementigallinarum | reverse complement strand
CAATGCACCCCCCATTTCTCTTTTGGTCTTGCCAAAAGAGAAACGGGCCGTGCACGGTCCAAAGAGAAAAAACGCTTTAACGCGCTCCGGTGCAGTGGCCCTCCGCGCGACGGGGGTCGGCGTATCGGTGCCTGCTCCGATTTTGCCTTGCCTTCGGGCACGCTTAGGTCTTCTGCGAGGTCAGTACTGCCGCCCCGTGCCGGATGGTGCCGACCTTATCGGGGTGGTCGTCGCATTGAATTGCTTCTCTTTTCGCTGCCGCTGGCCGGTGGTTGATGGGGCTTCTGCAACGGGCCGATGTGGGCATCGGCCCCTACGGGGATGCCGCGGACCTGCGCGTAGGGGCGGATGCCCACATCCGTCCGCTGGTACAGACCCCCATGACCGCCACGGTAGCGCGTAGCGAAGCGGAACGCGCGGAAATAGGAGTTGGTCAAATGCGTTCTTGCAACCCGTTGACCTCCGTACCCGCGCCGCGGAAATCAGCCATCAAGCCTGTACCTCACCACGCCGCGCCCGTCGGGGAGCCATCGCGAACCCGCAGGCACCATCTCACGCCGACCCCCGTACAGCAACTTTGCACGCATGTGCAAAGTTGCGACCAAAGCGTTCTTTTCTTTTGGACCGTGCACGGCCCGTTTCTCTTTTGGCAAGACCAAAAGAGAAATGGGGGGGTGCATTGGGACAAGTCGGCAACCCGGCTGGATTCCCCGTCCAATGGGACGCACCCCTGCGCCCCCCCGCATCCAAAAATTTTCCCATTTTGTGAAAACAAAACCCCTCTCCAAATTCTCTAAGGAATAGAGAACAGAAAGGAGGCCCGCCATGGATCACGACGAATTCGCCCGCCGGGCGGAAGCCCTCCGGGCCCGGCTGTACCGGACGGCATACCTGTATCTGGGCAGCGAGGCCGACGCTCTGGAGGCCGTGGACGAGGGCGTCTACCAGGCCCTGCGGGCACTGCGGCAGCTGCAGGAGCCGGCGTTCTTCGAGACCTGGCTCACCCGCATCGTGCTGAACGAGTGCCACCGGGAGCTCCGCCGCCGCAAGCGATTGGCGGGGGAGGAGACCCTGCCGGACTCCGCCGGGCCCGACGCTTACGACGCCCTGCCGTTAAAGGAGGCCGTCCGCCGCCTGCCGGAGGAATTGCGGGCGGTGGTGATCCTGCGGTACTTCGCCGGATACACCCAGGCGGAGACCGCCCAGGCATTGAACATCCCCCAGGGCACCGCGGCCACCCGCCAGCGGCGGGCACTGGCCCTGCTGCGCCTGGAACTGGGAGAGGAGGGAAACCCATGAACCGAAACGAGGAATATCAGGCCCTGCTCCAGGAGCTGGAGCCCACGCCGGCGGCCCTGGACGGCACGGCGGAGCGGGCCCTGCGCCGCCGGAGGCGGGACCGCCGCCTGCGGCTCTTCGGCGTCCCGGCGGGGAGCCTGGCGGCCTGCTTCGTCGCCTTTGTGCTGCTGGTGAACCTGTTCCCGCCCTTTGCCCGGGCCTGCGGCACCGTGCCGGTGCTGCGGACGCTGGCCCAGGCGGTGGCCTGGTCGCCCAGCCTCTCCGCCGCTGTGGAGAACGACTACGTCCAGCCCATCGGCCAGTCCCAGACGGTGAACGGCATCACCGCCACCATCGAGTATGTGATCGTGGACCAGAAGCAGGTGAATATCTTCTTCACCCTGGAGGGGGAGGGGTACGAGAGCCTCTCCGCCGAAATGCCGGAATTCACCCCCAGGCAGCAGTGCGCCGTGCTGTCGTCCGACTTCCGGCAGCCGCCGGGGACGCTGCTGCGCTTCACCCTGGACTACAGCGACAACGACGTGCCGGAGGGCTTCACCATGACCTTCGGCGTCACCGGGGAGACGGGCGAGGAAGCGGAGGACAGACCCACCGCGCCCAGCCGGTCCATTCTGGACGAACCGGAGCGGGAGGAGCCGGACATCCTGGCGGAGTTCACCTTCGACCTGGCCTTTGACCCCACCTACACCGCCCAGGGGGAGATCGTGCCGGTGAACAGCACCTTCCAGCTGGACGGCCAGACCCTGACGGTGACGGAGGCGGAGGTCTATCCCACCCACGTCCGGGTGAACGTGGAAGGCGATCCGGACAACACCGCCTGGCTGGAGGACCTGGACTTCTACCTGGAAAACGAGGACGGGGAACGGTTCGACTCCATCACCAACGGCGTCTCCGCCACCGAGGACCCGGATATACCGGCCATGAAGTCCTTCCGGCTGGAGAGCCCCTACTTTGCGGACAGCGCGCATTTGACCCTCCACATCACCGGCGCGAAGTGGCTGGACAAGGACATGGAGCGCATCCGGGTGGACCTGATAAACGGCACGGCAGACCGCCTGCCGGAGGATGTGGCGCTGTACAGCGCGGAGCGGAGCGGGAATGGCTGGCTCGTCCAATTCAGCGCCCCGGAGGAAGAGGAGATGCACTTCCACCAGCTGTTCTCCATGACCTACTACGACGCGGAGGGCAACGAGTACAGCATGGACAGCCGGTCCACCATGACGGAGCCCTATATCGAGGGCTTTATTTCCGACGAGGCGTTCGACGCTTATCGGGCGGCGGGGGAAGGCCGCTTCTTTGAGGTCCTGCCCCTGCAAGATTACCCATACGAGGAAGTGTGGCTGTGCCCGGTTTACTCCCGCACCACCCAGGCGGAGGTGCCGGTCACCATTCCCATCAAGTAGAGGAAAGATTCGAACCTTCACCCGCAGATCGAACGAAGGAGCGCCCGCCGCAAGGCGGGTGCTTTTTTGGCCGCCGAACGGCGGCCAGGGGGGCGTCTGCTCCCGCAGGGGGGTGTTGGGGTGCGTCCCATTGGACGCGGGAATGTCAGCCATGCTGATGGCTGGCAGATGCACCCCCCATTTTCTTTTCGGTCTTGCCGAAAAGAAAACGGGCCGTGCACGGTCCAAAAGAAAAGGCCGCTTTGGTCGCAACTTTGCACATGCGTGCAAAGTTGCTGTACGGGGGTCGGCGTGAGATGGTGCCTGCGGGTTTGCGAGGACTTGCCGACGGGCGCGGCGTGGTGCGGTACAGGCTTGATGGCTGATTCCCGCGGCGCGGGTGCGGAGGGCAACGGGCTGCAAGAACGCATTTGACCAGCTCCTCTTTCCGCGCGTTCCGCTTCGCTACGCGCTGCCCTGGCGCTCGTAGGGGCCGATGCCCTCATCGGCCCTTGCAGAGGCTCCCATCAACCACCAGGCCAGCGGCAGCGAAAAGAGAAGCAGCTCAATGCGACGACCACCCCGACAAGGTCGGCACCATCCGCCACGGGACGGCAGCATCGACCTCGCAGAAGAGCATAGCGTGCCCGAAGGCCGGGCCAAATCGGCGCTTGCACCGATACGCCGACCCCCGTCGCGCGCGGAGGGCCACTGCACCGGAGCGCGCTTAGCGCCTTTTCTCTTCCACCGGGCGCGGCGCATTCTCTTTTTGGGCAAGACCAAAAAGAGAATGGGGGCGCATCCCCCGTGGAAACGGCCCCCTGCGGGAGCAGCCGCCCCATACGTTTTCCCTGTTGCGCTCCCACCAAAAATTTGCTATACTATTACAGAATGTAAACTGGAGGGAAAGCGCCATGCGGATCCTGGGCATCGACCCCGGCTACGCCACCATCGGCTTCGGCCTCATCACGGCGGAGCGGGCACAAGTGCATATGGTGACCTACGGCGCCATCACCACCCCGGCGGGGCTGCCCCTTTCCAGGCGGCTCTACCAGATCGGCACCGATATGGAGGAACTGATCGACCAGCTGGAGCCGGACGTCATCTCCATCGAGGAGCTGTTCTTCAACACGAACATCACCACCGGCATCGCCGTGGCCCACGCCCGGGGCGTGCTGCTGTACACGGCGGAGAAGTGCGGCATCCCGCTGCACGAGTACACGCCCTCCCAGGTGAAGATGGCGGTGGTGGGCTACGGCAAGGCGGAGAAGCGCCAGGTGATGGACATGACCCGCCGCCTGCTGCACCTGAAAGCCGTCCCCCGGCCGGACGACGCGGCGGACGCCCTGGCCCTGGCCCTGTGCCACGCCCGGAGCGCCACGTCCCGCCTGCCCCAGCAGAACAGCGGGGTCAAGGAGACGATCTGAGCAATTAGGAATTAGGAATGAGAAATTAGGAATTGATGTGTTCCGCCTCTGGCGGAACGATTTGAATCCGTCCGGCTCCGCCGGACACCGAAATTCCTAACTCCTAATTCCTAATTCCCAACTCCCAAGGAAGTGTGATCATCAATGTTTTACTATCTGGACGGCACCGTGGCGGAGATCCTGCCCTATCTGGCGGTCATCGACTGCGGCGGGGTGGGGTACGCCTGCAAGACCACCAACTACACCCTCTCGCGGCTGAAAAAGGGCCAGCGGGGGAAGCTCTACACCTACCTGGACGTGGGGGAGAACGCCTTCGGGCTGTACGGCTTCGCCACGGCGAACGAGCTGAACAGCTTCAAGCTGCTGATCGGCGTCAGCGGCGTGGGGCCCAAGGCGGCCCTGGCCATCCTGTCCACCTCCACGCCGGAGAGTCTGGCCATGGCCATCGTCACCGGGGATGAAAAATCCCTGACGGCGGCGCCGGGCATCGGCAAGAAGATCGCCCAGCGGATCATCCTGGAGCTGAAGGACAAGATGGCCAAGGAGAGCGCCGCCACCGGGCTGGACTTCTCCGGCGGCGGGGCCGTCAGCGCCCCGGCCTTCACCAGCAAGGCGAGAGAGGCGGCCCAGGCCCTGGCGGTGCTGGGCTACACCAGCGCCGAGGTGGCCCAGGCGCTCAGGGGCGTGGACGTGGAGAACCTGTCTCTGGAGGAGATCATCCGCCAGAGCCTGAAAAAGATGGTGAAGTGACCCGGCGGACTTTGGAAGGAGTGTGTGTCATGGCGAAATACGAGCGGGCCTTTTCCGGCGACTTTGACAGCGCCCTGTCCCAACTGGAGCAGGCGGTGCTGAACGGCAGCGCCTCCGCCAGCTACGAGGACGGCAGCGACTACCGCAGCGGGGACTTCCGCTGCGCCGTCCGGGTGTACGAGCGGTACAGCTGGACCGGCGGCAACCGGGTCAGCATGAACATGACCCTGGCGGGCCGGGGACAGGACCTGTTCCTCTCCGCCATCACCTCCGGCGGCAGCCAGGCTATGTTCTTCAAGGTCAACACCTGGGGCGAGGAGGCATTCCTGGACACCCTCCGGGACGTGCTGGAGCACCTGTGAGCCGCCCCAGGACCTGACAGCACCCCACGAAAAAGGGAAGTGACACTTTGAGCATCGACTTTGGAAACGACATCTATGAGGAGCCCATCGTGGCCAAAACCTTCCTGCAGGAGGACGCCCAGGAGGGCTCCCTCCGGCCCAAGACCCTGCGGGAGTACATCGGCCAGGAGAAGGCCAAGGACAACCTGAACATCTTCATCCAGGCGGCCCAGAAGCGGGGAGAGGCTCTGGACCACGTGCTGCTCCACGGCCCGCCCGGCCTGGGCAAGACCACCCTGGCCGGCATCATCGCGGCGGAGATGGGGGTCAACATCCGCATCACCTCCGGCCCGGCCATCGAGAAGCCCGGGGACCTGGCGGCCCTCCTCACCAACCTGAACGAGGGGGACATCCTGTTCGTGGACGAGATCCACCGGCTGAACCGGTCCGTGGAGGAGATCCTGTACCCGGCCATGGAGGACTACGCCCTGGACATCATCGTGGGCAAGGGCCCCAGCGCCAACTCCATCCGGCTGGACCTGCCCAAGTTCACCCTGATCGGCGCCACCACCCGGGCGGGCCAGCTGTCCGCGCCGCTGCGGGACCGGTTCGGCGTGACGTTGCGGCTGGAGCTGTACACGCCGGAGGAGCTGAGTCTGATCGTCACCCGATCGGCGGGCATCCTGAACGTGGACATCGTGCCGGAGGGGGCCTATGAGATCGCCCGCCGGAGCCGGGGCACCCCCCGGATCGCCAACCGGATGCTGCGCCGGGTGCGGGACTTCGCCCAGGTGAAGGCCGACGGCGTCATCACCAAGGAGGTGGCGGACCAGGCCCTGTGCGCCCTGGAAATCGATTACCTGGGCCTGGACCCCATCGACCGGCGCATGCTGGGGGCCATCATCGAAAACTACGGCGGCGGCCCCGTGGGCCTGGAGACGCTGGCCGCCACCATCGGCGAGGAGGCCGTGACCCTGGAGGACGTGTACGAGCCGTACCTGATGCAGCTGGGCTTCCTGACCCGGACGCCCCGGGGCCGGTGCGTGACCCAGAAAGCGTACCAGCACCTGCATCTGCCCGTCCCGGGCGGCCTGACGGCGCCCCCGCCGGACATGGACCAGCTGACGCTGTGAGCTACCGGGGCAGGCCCCGGCCGGTGCGCAGGCCCAGCAGGAAGGCGTGGATGGCCGTGAACTCCCGGGCGCGCTCACAGTCCGCCGCCAGTTCGACAGGGAGCTCGCTGTCCAGGAAGGAGAGGTTGATCTCGTACTCCTCCTGGGGGGGGCAGCGTCCAGCTGGGGCGGATGTAGTGGGCGTACAGCCATTTCATAAAGTCGGACATTGCGAATGCTCCTTTCAAAAAACAATGGATACGTCGTATCTGATTGTAGTATAATACAATGGATACGTCGTGTCAAGGGGTGACGATATGACATTGCAAGAGCGAATGCGGGAACTCCGCAAAGAGCGGAAGGAGACCCAGAAACAGGTGGCCGACGCCATCGGCGTGACGGATCGTCAGTACCAGCGGTTCGAGACCGGGGTCAATCTGCCTGGATTTGAAAATCTCGTGGCCATTGCGGACCACTTCGGCGTATCGCTGGATTATCTGGCCGGCCGGTCGGACCGGCGGGAACCGTAGGGGCGGCAACCTGCCGCCCGGGGGATATCTGCTCCCGCAGGGGGCCGTTCCCACGGGGGTGCGCCCCCCATTGCGTCGTCGCAAAGTCCGCTAAGCTCTGTTTCCGCCTGCGGCGAAAACTGCGCCCGCTCCCTTGCTCCTCCTCTCCCCACCGCGCGGCGCGGCGGGGGCCCCTTTTGGTCTTGCCCAAAAAGAGAATGCGCCGCGCCCGGTGGAAGAGAAAAAGGCGCTAGGCGCGCTCCGGTGCAGTGGCCCTCCGCGCGCGACGGGGGTCGGCGTATCGGTGCA
>DWZJ01000014.1 GCA_019118245.1 Candidatus Oscillibacter excrementigallinarum | reverse complement strand
GACCTGATCGGCGCCGACTACATCGTGTCCGTGGGCCGCGGCATCAGCAAGGATGTCGAGGGCGGCATCAAGCTGGCGGAGGAGCTGGCTGACGTCCTGGGCGGCGTCGTGGGCGGCTCCCGTGCCACCATTGACAGCGGCTGGCTGTCCGCCGACCACCAGGTGGGCCAGACCGGCAAGACCGTGCATCCCAAGGTGTACATCGCTCTGGGCATCTCCGGCGCCATCCAGCACAAGGCCGGTATGCAGGACTCCGAGTGCATCATCGCGGTGAACAAGAACGACACCGCTCCCATCTTCGAGATTGCCGACTACGGCATCTGCGGTGACCTGTTCAAGGTCACCCCCATGCTGATCGAGGCCATCAAGGCCGCCAAGGCTGCGAAGTAAAAGAATCACAAAAAGGACCGCATGGACATTGTCCATGCGGTCTTTTTTCTTATCCGGTATGTTCCCAAAATCAGGGCTCCGTGCCCTCCGAATCGCCTGCCGGATGCTCTGCGGCAAATTCCGCCTTGGCCTCCGCCAGGATCTTCTTCTCTGCCTTGGTGGTGAGCTGGGATTCGTCGAACCGGGCAAACAGGTCCGGCCGGCGCTCCATGGTGCGCTTGTAGCTCTCCTTTTTCCGCCAGGCGGCCACCTTGCCATGGTCGCCGGACAGCAGCACCTCTGGCACCTGCAGGCCGTGCCACTCCGCGGGACGGGAGTACTGGGGGTACTCCAGCAGGCCGTTCCAGTGGGACTCCTCCTCAAAGCACTCCGCGTCCGGCAGGACGCCGGGCACCATGCGGCACACCGCGTCCGCCACCGCCATGGCGGGGATCTCCCCGCCGGTGAGGACAAAGTCCCCCATGCTGATCTCCTCATCCACGCACGCATCCAGGAACCGCTGGTCCACGCCCTCATAGTGGCCGCAGACCAGAATCAGATGGTCGTAGCGCTCCTTCAGCTCCCGGGCCACCGCCTGGGTAAAGGTGCGGCCGCAGGGGGACATGAAGATGGTCCGGCCGGGACCATAGGTCTCCACGATGTGCTCCCAGCAGCGGTACAGGGGATCTGCCTGCATGACGGCACCTCGCCCGCCGCCGTAGGGGTAGTCGTCCACCTGCATCTGCTTGTTGGTGGTGTACTGGCGGATCTGGTGGCTCTGGATGGCGATGTAGCCCCGCTGCTGGGCCCGGCCCAGGATACTGACGTTCAGCATGGCGTCCACGGAATCCGGGAACAGCGTCATGATGTCAATTCTCATCGCTGGCCATTCCCTCCCACACCTGGACCTCCATCCGGTTGGCATCCAGGTCCACGGACTTGATGAACACCTCCGGCACGGCGGGGATCAGGTACTCCCGGTCGCCCTTGACGGTGTAGACCTTGTGGGCGGGATAGGGGTCCACCCGGGTGATTTCCCCCAGGGCCGCGCCGGTGGCGGCGTCAAAGACCTCCATGCCCAGCAGCTCCGCGTCAAAGCAGGCGCCCTCCGGCAGCTTGGCGTCCGCCCGGCGGATATACAGGTCCTTGCCCTTCAGCGCCAAGGCGGCGTTCATGTCATCCACACCAGGGAACTTCATCAGCACCAGGGACTTGTGGACGTGGTTGGCCGTGGGCGTCACCGGCGCGCCGTCCAGATAGAAGGTCTTGAACCGGGTCAGAAAGGCCGGGTCCTGGCCGTCCGGCTGCACCCGCACCTCTCCCCGGATGCCGTGGGCGTTGACGATGCGGCCGATCTTGATGGTTTCCAGTCTCATGAGAGCGCTCCTTTGGAAAAGTGATGCGGGCAAATCGCGGCCCGTACAGTGCATACAGGCGGGATCAGCGCCCCGCCTGCCGGATTATTTCCCGTTGGGCTTGTCCCCGGCCGTCTCCGACCTTCCTAGAGCGGAGACAGGGAACAGGGAGATGGTCCCATTGTCATTGAGATACCGCAGCAGGGACAGCAGGATCGGCAGGCCAAACAGGCCCACGATGCCAAAGAGGTGGTTGCCCACAAACATACTCATCAGCGTCAGCACCGGGTGCAGACCGATCTGCGCCCCCACGATCCGGGGCTCGATGATGTTGCGGATGACAGTGATGATGACATACAGCACCAGCAGCGCCAGAGCCTGAGGAAGGTCCCCGCCCAATGCGGAGAGGATGACCCAGGGGATCATGATGCCACCAGTCCCCAGGACAGGCAGAATGTCAAAAATGGCGATCAGCAGGGCCACCAGCATGGCCCGTTCGATCCCGATGATGCTCAGACCAATAGACAGCTCCACAAAGGTGATGCACATGATGAGGGCATAGGAGCGGATGCAGACGAACAGCGTCCCAACAACGTAGGCCTTGATCTGGAGAACCACCCTCCGGGTGTTCCCGCGGAGGCAGCCCAGGCAGAAGCGCACGATCTTCTCGTAGTCGATGGTGATGAAAAAGGTGGAGATCACCATCAGCAGCATACGGATCAAAAAAACGGGCAGAGAAGTGGCCAGGGAGGTGGCCAGAGACACGCCTCCCAGCAGCAGACCGGAAAAGCTGGAGACCAGCTGCCACAGCATATCGATCAGCTGTGTCTGCAACTCCTGCAGCGCGGACATGAGAGAAGGATCCAGCTTGGCCAGAAGCTCCTCCAGCCAGGTGAACAGCTCCGTGAGCGCCGGAAGGATATGGCTGTAATAAAACGAGGGGATCTGCTGCACCAGAGAGGTGATGGTGGCCGTGATGCGGATGCCCGCCAGGGCCAGCAGCAGCCCG